>WRHW01000083.1 GCA_009783055.1 Holophagaceae bacterium | reverse complement strand
TGGAACATATGCTCACCGCGACATAGCTTTTGAGTTTGCGACCTGGTTGTCGCCAGAATTCAAGCTGTACCTAATAACCGAGTTCCAACGTTTGAAATCAGACGAATTACAACGTCAATCACTAGAATGGAACCTTCAGCGTACCCTTTCAAAGATCAACTACCGGATTCACACAGATGCAATCAAAGAGCAGATAGTACCGAAAGCGATAACTAAAGCACAATCATCTGCCGTCTATGCCTCAGAAGCAGATTTGCTAAACGTCGCCTTATTTGGAATGACAGCGGCACAGTGGCGTGCTGACAACCATGACAAAGACGGAAACATGCGCGATCACGCCACCTTAGAGCAACTGGTGGTATTGTCGAACATGGAGAGTATCAACGCCCTTCTGCTACGGCAGGGGCTGTCGCAGGGTGAACGCCTGACGCAACTAAACAGTACTGCTATAACACAGATGAAGTCGCTTGTAAGTGGCTCATTGTCAAAGCGGTTGAAATGAGTAAACTTGGAATAGCTCAAGAGCTAATATCAACACTGGAAACTTTCCCAATGTTGACACCCGACAGAGTTGGTCATGTTGGGTAAAAAAAGCCGGACACAGCCTTAACGTGGACGGTGGAATGTAAGCTCGCACCTAACAACGAGTTTTGCAATTACTATAGAAAGCAGAAATGATGAACCCACAAACCTACGAATCCGAAATCCAAAAAAAATGGCAACAACATAAAGCATTTGCCTCCCCCACCTCTGCCGAAATGCAAGGCAAACAAAAATTTTACATGCTAGTAATGCTCCCCTATCCCAGCGGACGCATCCACATGGGACACGTCAGAAATTACACACTAGGCGACATGGTAGCCCGATTTCAGCGCATGAAAGGGGCAGTAGTATGTCACCCACTAGGATGGGATGCCTTCGGACTACCAGCCGAAAACGCCGCAATACAGCACGGAGTACACCCCGCCGTATGGACTCGCCAAAACATAAACGACATGAAAGCCCAAATAATCAAAATGGGTATCAGCTATGACTGGGATCGAGAAATAGCAACCTGCTTTCCCGACTACTACCGTTGGAACCAATGGCTCTTTCTCAAAATGTGGGAAAGGGGAGACGTATTTCGCGCCGAGCGAAACGTCAACTGGTGTCCTGCCCTTGGCACAGTCCTGGCAAACGAGCAAGTGATAGAAGGCAAATACGAGCGCACCGGCGACCCAGTAATACAAAAACCAATGGAGCAATACTTCCTAAAGATAACCAAATATGCAGAAGAACTACTAAACGACCTGGATACCATCGACTGGCCAGACAACGTAAAAGCCATGCAGAAACACTGGATAGGCAAAAGCGAAGGAGCCATCGTAGAATTTGCAATCCTACCCACCACCCAAAGCGCATCAACCCCACTGACCACTATAAAGGTGTTCACCACGCGCCTTGACACCCTCTATGGCGTAAGTTTCATGGCACTCTCAACCGAGCACCCACTGATAACAACAGCCGCAGAGAGCGACCCATCCCTCAGAGAATTTTGCAACCGCATAGCCTCCATGAGTCGCGAAGACAGGTTGATCTGCGAAACCAAAGAAGGCCATCCCACATCCATCCAGGTCTTGCATCCCCTCACAAATCAGCCACTGCCAGTATTTGCCGCAAACTACATATTGATGGACTACGGCTCCGGAGCAGTGATGGGAGTACCCGCCCACGACGAAAGAGACAACGAATTTGCAAAAAAATATAATCTACCCATAGTGCAAGTCATTCAAACCCCAAACCCAGACGACCCATGGGAAAAAGGGATACTAATCAACTCCCAGCAATTTAACGGCATGACCAGTGACCAGGCCGTCACAGCGATGGTAAACCAACTGAAAGGCAAAGCCCAAAAAGCAACCACCTACAAACTAAAAGACTGGGGGCTCTCCCGCCAGAGATATTGGGGCACACCAATCCCAACAGTGCACTGCCCCCAACATGGCGTACAGCCAGTAGCAGAGAGCCAACTTCCAATCCAGCTACCCGAAGACATAACCTTCAGTGGCATAGGCCCATCCCCACTCACAACCTCAACAGCATTTCTAAACGCCACCTGCCCCCAATGCCAAGCACCCGCACAGCGCGAGACAGACACAATGGATACCTTCGTCGACTCAAGTTGGTATTTCCTCCGCTACCTAGACCCAAAAAACCAACAACTACCATTCTCCAAAGCAGAGGCCACAGCCTGGCTACCCATCGACCTATACATAGGAGGCATAGAACATGCCACAGCCCACCTCGTATACGCCCGATACTTTCACAAAGTCCTGCGCGACATCGGCCTGACAACCTGTAACGAGCCATTCAAAAAGCTCATCTGCCAAGGCATGGTATTAAAAGACGGCTATAAAATGTCCAAATCCAAAGGCAACGTAGTAGACCCCGACCAAGTAATAGAAAAATATGGAGCAGACGCACTGCGCCTCTTCATGGCATTTGCCGCCCCAATAGAAAAAGAAATCGACTGGACAGGATTTGAAGGAATCGAAGGGGCAACTCGCTTCCTAAAGCGCGTATCTCGCCTAGTAGAAGAACATTGCCAACAAACGCAAAACCAAACACCTAGCCTGCCACCCAAACCCCAAATGTCGACCGAAGAAAAAAAATTAATGCACAAATTGCACACAGCAACAAAGCACATCACAGACGACCTAGAAACCCGCTATCAATTCAACACAGTCATATCCAGCCTCATGGAACTACTAAACGACATCACCGCCCTTCCAAAAAACTCACCAAACCGCCCAAGCATAATGCACCAAGCCCTAACAACATTTATAAGGCTAATGTCCCCAGCCGCCCCCCATCTAGCCGAACAACTGTGGGAGCAAACAGGTGGCACAGGATTTTGTATGCATGCCCAATGGCCACAAGCCGACCCCGCATGGTTAGAAACAGACCAACAAGAAATAGTTATCCAGATAAACGGCAAAGTGCGGGGGCGTATAACATTACCATCTAACGCCACCGAACAAGAACGCAAAACAGCCGCCCTCTCCTGCCCCACAGCCCAGCCCCACCTAGCAGATAAAACAATCCAAAAAATTATAGTTCCCCCCAGTGGTAAACTAATAAGCATCGTAGTAAAAAACTAACAACTACAAAACACAGAGGAGAAAACATGACCAACCACACAACCCCAACCCCCCACAAAGTGCAGAGAGGTGACGGCAAGATCGGCTTTATTATCACATTAATAATTGTCGGCGTATTAGTAGCGGCGGGGATAAAACTAGTACCAGCCTATCTATCAAACAACAAATTCATCACAGCGATAGAAGACATAGCAACACAGGCAGGCAGAGCCACCGAACACGATCTACTCGCCCGAATATCCGAAAAAGCCCACCAACTTAAAATCACCGAAGCTCAAGCCGAGGGAGCAATAAAACTCACCCGCATAGACCCATCCGGCACATCCACCGAAGGCACATGTAACGTTACCGTCAAATACACAAGAAACATAAGCCTTTATGGAGTAACAACAGTACCAATCGAAGTCAACAAAACCATATCCAAAAAATTCCTGATCTTATAACCCTCTAAAAGCACGAAACTTAAAAAACATGGCTTTGAGGAAATTCCACAAAAACAGGGCACATCCCACCGCCAATACTGGAACGAAACCACAAACAAGTGGACGACAGTTCCGTTTCACCCTTGGTTGATATTTAATACTAGGTTTGCGTTTAATCGGGATTAAACGCGACCTAGTATAACGTACACAAAAAGATGTTTCTTGTTTGGCTCATGAGTTGTGCCAGAAACAATAAGCGCAGTATTGCCTAGAAAAGTGGAGCTATTAAGCATGGCTATATTGATGCCAGTGCCGCACTAATTTCGGCTTCATCCTGTAAGTATTCGAGCAGGACAGCGATTTTGTCTTCCGGCTTACCAAGGGCCTCAAAAATATCTCTATATTCGATTGGCAGGCGCCCAATACCTGGGTTCTTCCATTCCCTAAATCCATGCGTATAGTCAATCAGTTTTCTCATCTCCCAGTCGCCAAACTCTTTGAATATCTTTTCGAGGATCGACATTTCTGCTTCAGACATTTCATCAAAACTTTTGTCAGTTATCTCTTTTTTGATGCTCACACAGTAATGCTCTTTTGGAGAAATCCAACCACTCCATTCACCCTCGCAGAGCGGGTCATAGTTGCCCCCCATCAGGTCGAGAGTGTGCGACAACACTGGCCCCATCTTCATTGAGTACATCGTATCCTTACTTATAGAAGAGCCATAAGCGTCAAGAGCCTCTCTATCAGCCAAATACATCAGCTTCATTAGTTTTACATGTTCCATCGTTCCGCCTGCCCTGTGCAGAAAGTAAGCGGCAATCTGGGCGGTTTTGCGTTCAGAAAACATCATCGCCTCCAATGCTTCAAATATAACACAGGCAATGCTAAATAGCATAAATTAGGCTCAAAAAATTCTTTGCCACAAACAAACCATTCTGATACACCGGGCGACTTTGGTAAACCGCCTGATTGCACTGGGTAGTTGTTTGGCGGGGTTTCCGATCAAAAACTGTGGTAAACTTTTTGACTGGACAGGAGATACACCATGAGAAACGAGATGGTCTGGAATTAGGCAGTAATCAGAAAACAAAACGCCCATGCTTTAAGGCCGTGGGCTTTTTAGTTTTCTCCAAACTGCACCGGTTTCTCACAAAAAGGATCATCGAGATACCTACATGGCTCAACACACTTGCAGACCAAACCCACATAAACCTGCCAGACACACTGCAAACAGCCATCATTCGGTCAGTTATACCCCTCTAAAAGGCCGAATGGCCTAAGAGTAACATCGCGGCAAAGTCGCCTCAACGCGCCGTCAGGCGCAAACTGATAACTGATAACTGAAAACTGACCACTGAACAAGTCCACTGAAAACTACCCACTATAAACACATCACAAAATATGAGATAATACCAAATTCGGAGGTAAAACATGCAACTGGAGGATGTAAAACAACGCGAACAATTTGAGGAATACTACAAGCAAAAAGGTCTAAAAGAAACTGACGAAAAAATAAAAGACATCAAAGAAGCCACAGGAATCGATGCTGTTAGGCATTGTCATGGCACCGCTTCAGACGATGTACTAGCTGGGCTTGAAGACTCTGTTCTTTATGGGTCTTGGAGAGACTTCGATTAATGCCACACACGCACCAAGACCCAAAAATTACTGCTAAAAATGTTGCATGGGTAGATAGATCAAGTTACCTTGCCCACACCATACGAATACTGGAATACTCCGTATCAAAAGTTCGCCGCAAACCCTTCGTTATTATCGTGCGCAAAAACCTTGGCAATAGTAAAACAAGAGCCGATTTTAACGACCGGAAGAATTATTGCGATATCTTTCTGGCCGATACTGTCGAGTATATGGACAACAAAAAATTCAGGCTTGTCTTGGCACATGAATTAGGGCACTTGTTTTACAACTTCGACAACCTTAATAAAACCGGATTCTCTTTTGATAGTGAAGATGCACCCTTAGAAGAAGAATTGTACGCATGGATTTTCGCATATTGGTTGATTTTTGAAAAAAGTGAGATGTTCAAATCAAGAGGTGGCGACAAAGATTCCATTTTTGAAGGCGACGAACTAAAGCAAGCACTACTAACACTGATACGTGAGAGTGGAGTTGTAGATGCTGATTATATCTGCAAACATGTAGCCAACCAGTGATCAGAAAAATATTGACGTGCCCTCAGGTGTCCCAACCCCGCTGATCACTGACCACTCGACCAAGGCCACCAAACAATGCATCTCCCACCATCCAAATCCATAGCCAACCGCATACTGGTACTATCATTTCTATCAGGCGGGATACCAGCAGTACAAAAAACATGGGGCCAACTCCAGCAACAATGGCAACAGCTACCAGACGACATCCAGTTGATGTATATCGCCTTAAAAACACTAGCCAGCAATGCCCTCCCCATCACAATCAACGCAAGCGATGCAGGCACAGTACTCCGTTTCCTGCTACCCCTAGTAGCAATGCACATTGATATACCGGTAAAATTTATCGGCTCCGAAAGATTATTTCAACGTCCCTTAACCCCACTGATAGAGGCATTAACAAGTAGCGGAGCAAAGTGGAGTGTCAAAAAAAATAGTGGCATACTCACCCCGCCACCAAACAAAAAAGACCACCTAAAACTAACAATAGACGCAGAACAAAGCAGTCAATTCATCTCAGGACTAGCAATGTCAATAGCCGGCCTAAAAAATGGTGGGACAATTAGCTGGAACACACCCCTCGCCTCCGCCGCCTACCTCACACTCACACAGCTATGCCTCCAAAAATTTAATTGCAACGCAAACCTACAAAAAAACTCCATCGAAATCCCCGGAAACAGCCTAACCCCGCTGATCACTGAAAGAAGGCCACTATCCACCGATTGGTCAGCCGCCGCCGTAGCCCTTTGTGCCGCCGCGATACTAGGCAAACAAATAAAAATCTGCAATCTAAATCCAAAAGACGGACAGCCAGACATAGCAATACTAGAGATACTTCGCAAAGTTGGTTGCGAATGGTATTTTGAAAACGAAACCTGCATCTTCACAGGTCGCCTAAAAAAAGGCATCCACGCAGACCTAAACGATTGCCCCGACCTAGCCCCACCACTAGCCACATTAGCCGTATTTGCACCAAACATCTCCAAACTCAGCGGCCTATCCACACTCCCCCACAAAGAAAGCGACCGCATAAAAGGGATCATTCGTCTAGTCGAATGGTTCGGAGGCAGAGTAGAAACGCTGGCAGACAGCGCAATAAAAATATTTCCCACAAACACCGTCCATCACACGCCCGCGCACCCCTTCGACCCCGATAACGACCACCGCCTAGTCTTCGCCGCCGCCATCGGTGCGTTACTAACAGGCGGAACCATTCTAAACCAACAATGCACAAGTAAATCATGGCCGGGCTTCACACCAAACATCCTCCTCACTGACCATTAGTAACTCAACGCGCCGCAAGGCGCAAATTGAAAACTGAAAACTGACCACTGATAACTAATGAAGATCACTGAAAAAGACTGGAGATTTTTCCAAAAAATCCGATAAAATTGATAATCATGCGTATAACCTGGGACGAAAAGAATGCAGAAGAACACTGGCGTAAGCACCGCATCAGTTTCAAAAAGGCGGCAGAGGTGTTCAACGATCCAAATTGCAAGACTGTGCGCGATAATCGTTTTGATTACGGCGAAGTGCGCTACAACACGCTTGGTATGGCTGACGACTTACTGTTGCTAGTTGTGAGCCACACTTACAAAGACGAAGATGACAACGAAATCATACGAATAATTTCCGCCCGCGCCGCAAAACCACACGAATGGAGGATTTATGGGAATCGTAAGTTATGACTTGAACAACTTGCCACCAATCTCCGAAGAGGAGAAAGCTCACTACAGGGCAATGGCCACAGCACAGCGGGCTGGTGGTCTGAATCCTTGTATTGACTGCTCCGACATTCCAGAGTTGACAGACGAGCAACTTGCCCGTATGCGCCCATTCCGTGAAGTAGTTGCAGAGATCAAAGCACGGCAAAAAGCCACGGTATAACTACTGGTAATCCCGATCCTCAGCGCGCCGTCAGGCGCAAACTGAAAACTGAAAACTGAAAACTGACCACTGATAACTAATGAAGGCCACTGAAAAAGACTGGAGATTTTTCCAAAAAATCCGATAAAATTGATAATCATGCGTATTACCTGGGACGAAAAGAATGCAGAAGAACACTGGCGTAAGCACAGCATCCGCTTCAGCCAAGCGCAACAGGTGTTTTTTGACCCAAACAACATCACAGAACCGGACAGACGCTTTGATTACGGCGAAAACCGCTACTGGACGCTTGGAATGGTCGAAGGCTACCACTTGCTATTGTACGTAGCCCACACGATGGAAGAAAATGGCGAATTAGTAATTACGATAATCAGCGCACGGGAAGCGAAACCACGCGAAAGGAGAATATATGGGAATCGTAAGTTTTGAATTAGACCTAGACGGCCCTCCGCCGTTGCTGACAGACCAAGACAGAAAAGAGCTTGATGCCTTAGCCGCAATGCCGGACGACGAGATTGACTGTTCTGACCTTCCGGAGCTTACCGAGGAACAAATGAAAAACGTGCGCTTCCGCTCATTCCGTGAAGTAGTTGCAGAGATCAAAGCACGGCAAAAAGCCACGGTATAGCTACTGGTAATCCCGATCCCCACCGCGCCGTCAGGCGCAAATTGACCACTGACCACTGAACACTGAAAACTAAACAAGCCCCCATGATTGCACATTGGTATTACATACCCTATTATGATTCAAGTGGAGGAAAACATGGCGCAGAAACAGGCAGATTTAAGCAACCTAAAAGAGGGCGCAGTGATGTTTTTCCGTAGCTTCGGGTTAAGTTTTTCTGACGGCATGAATGCCCTGCTGATGGACTGGGAAAAACCCCCCAACAAAGAAACCAAATCTGCCATTGACGAGCTGGAGGCAGGAAAGGGCATCCGATTTCAGGATATGAACACCTTCAAAAGGTGGATGAATGAGGGCGATTGAAACTACAACCAAATTCAGACGCGACTTCAAACGAATACAGCACGAACCAGATTCAGACATGGTATACAAACTTGTTGAATTGCTGGCCAATGATCGCCAATTGCCCGATACTGCCCATGACCACGCCCTGGCTGGCACCTTGAGGGGCTATAGAGAATGCCACATCAAACCAGACCTACTATCGATTTACAAAAAGCCAGACAACCAAACACTCAGGCTTGCGCGGGTAGGTAGCCATAGCTTGTTGTTTGGCTGAAACAACCCAACTGACCACTGAAAACTAATGAAGGCCACCGACCACTGGAAAAAGAGACTCTATGGGAATCGTAAGTTTTGAATTAGACCTAGACGGCCCTCCGCCGTTGCTGACAGACCAAGACAGGAAAGAGCTTGATGCCTTAGCCGCAATGCCAGACGACGAGATTGACTTCAGCGATGCTCCGCCGCTTACAGAAGAACAAATGAAAAACGTGCGCTTCCGCTCATTCCGTGAAGTAGTTGCAGAGATCAAAGCACGGCAAAAAGCCACTGTATAGCTACTGGTGGCCACGATCTCCACCGCCTCAACGCGCCGCAAGGCGCAGAAACCCACACTGATCACTGACCACTTGCCACTGACCACTGAACCAACTACATCGCGCCTTTGCCGCTGTAAGCGAACAATAAAAGCGATAACAGCTATACGGTTTGACAAATAAAAAGTGGTGCTACCATAGATAGATGAAGATTCTGTGGGATGCAAACAATATTACTCACATTGCTAGGCACGGCATAACGCCTGAGTTGGCGGAAAAGATAGTCGAAGCTGGATGGTGCGGTATGTACTCTGGCCAATACCATGACCGCTACATCATGGAGGCTACCATTGATGGCAGGGACTACAAGCTGGTTTGTGACATTGCAAGGGACGGCACGATATACCCCGTTACCGCTTACCCCATCAGAAAAAGGACTAGCCATGGGAGGCCAAAATGACAGATGTATTAAGCAAACTCATCACAATGGAAGAGGCTATTGAGCAGGCAAAAAAAACCGGGCATACAGTCGAAGAACTCCAGTCGCGCTATTGGGAGAGCGTGAAAGAGGCTGAGGAAGAGTTCCCACCTGATGGGCCTCCAATATATCTACACCTCAAGCCACAAAGGGGCCGCCCAAAAAACGGGGAGTCTGTAAAACCGGCGAAGACCAAGTCGGTAAAAATGCCTCCGGCATTTTGGGACGACTTTCAGGGCATTGCCAGCAACGAGGGGCTAACGCTACATTCGGCTATGAGGGCCGCGCTGGTCGAGTGGGCAGAAAAGAGACACGTATAGCGGTTCAACTTTTTGTAGTTGAACTGCCCCACTGATCACTGATAACTGAAAACTACCGACTACCAACTACCAACTTGAAACCAACCCACTGAAAACTGACCACTGACATCTGAAAACTAAAGAGACTCTATGGGAATCGTAAGTTTTGAACTAGACCTAGTACCATGTAACGCTTTAGATGCTTGCTTAACGGCGTAGCAAGTCCGCCTTGCAAGCATCTAGCGGTCGTGATTTGCGAGCAAATCCCGACCCTAGTGCA
>WRHW01000082.1 GCA_009783055.1 Holophagaceae bacterium | reverse complement strand
TATTTTGGAATCCACACTATGTGATACTTGCACTCCCACACACTATGGGATAACCTGTTTTCGTTAGATGGCATTCAGCCTCCTCTCTTTTGAACTTTGACCGGCTCACTTTTAGGAGGCTTGCTTATATTCCCGTATCTGTCAAACTCTGTGAGTCCCCAAGCAAAGCTTGGGGCTTACCTAGGGAGTTAAACGACTATAACTGACAACTGGAAACTAATATAAAATGCTATAATGAGGGTATGCCAATGAGACTACCAATCTACCAAATAGATGCCTTCGCTGAGAGACCCTTTGAAGGGAATCAGGCCGCAGTAATGCCTCTGGAAAAATGGTTGCCAGATGATCTCATGCAGTCCATCGCCATGGAAAACCAGTTATCCGAAACTGCCTTTTTTGTCCAAGAGGCCGATGGCTACAGGATTCGCTGGTTTACGCCGGCCAATGAGGTTGATTTATGTGGCCATGCAACACTGGCGAGTGCTTGGTTGATACTGAATGAATTGCACCCCGACTGGCCTTCGATAGAGTTTCAATCCATGAGCGGATTCTTGAAAGTATCCAAAGATGGCGACTGGCTTGTTTTAGACTTCCCAAGGCGACCGGGTGTACCTACCCCGGAACATATTCCTGCACTTGAAAGCGCACTGGGAATTACCCCTTCTGAAGCGTTGCTATCACGAGACTTAGTGGCTGTGCTAGATACCGAAGATCAAGTCCGGAGCCTTAAACCTGATTTTTCGATAATGGCCTCGCTTCCTGGGTTTGGCGTTCTTGCAACTGCAAAAGGGAATGAAGCAGATTTTGTAAGCAGGTGTTTTTTCCCTAGGGATGGAATTCCTGAAGACCCAGTCACCGGAAGTGCTCACAGTACCTTAATTCCGTATTGGTCTACTCGCCTTAACAAAAAAAACCTCATTGCCCTACAAGTTTCCCAGCGGGGGGGAGTGCTTCGTTGTCGTGATTTGGATGATCGCGTCCACATAGCCGGCAAGGCTGTTAAAATTATGGAAGGCGTGATGCTTCTTTGATCATTATTTTTAATTTCGCCTTAATTTTCAACAAACTACATTAGAATATGTCTATAGAGTGTCTATAGTTTTCTTTCTGCTGCTTGCTAGGAGTTTTCAATGAAGTTCCCACTACTATCTGCCGCCTTGACTATGTGCTTCTGTACAGGCATCTTTGCTCAACAACAACAAGCTCCACCAGAATATGCAGAATTACGAGCCGCCATCCAGTCATTGGATGCACCTGCTCGAGTCAAGGAGCTTAAACGCATTAAAGCCGCCTATCCATCAAGCACCCTTATCTTTCAAATCGACATGAACCTGCTCAGTGCTCTCACAGAAAGTGCGGATAGCCTTGAAAAGGCTCTTGCAGATCAAAAGGAAATCTTAGACGAAATAAAGTTGCAATATAAGTTCTCCGCATTTGTAAATGCAACCAGTATGCTTATTGGACACTCCAAAGTTGACGATTTTTCGGGGGATGAATTGTTAAAGGCTGTCCAAGGGTACAAAGCAAAAGGAAACGAACTTATTGCTAATCCAGATTTTATGGCCACAATACCAGAAAATTACAGAGAACAAGCTCTTAATTCATATAAAACTGCATTTGAGATTCCGTTGGCAAATGCCCAAATGAAGGCTGGAAATAACAAGGTTGCCCTAGATATTTTAGAAAAATATAAAACAACTGGAACCTTGAATGCTGGTTACTATACGGCTTTAGGCGAAGTTCTTTTTAGTCTGGAGCGATTTGACGGAGCGATGAATGCCCTTATGTCTGCCGTGACAGAAGGCAATTCTTCTGCGCTTGAAAATGCAAAAAAAGCTTACGCCAAGGTAAAAGGTAGCGAGGACGGGTTTGAGGTTGCTCTGAAAGCACTGCGGACACAGCTTCCCTTCCATCCGCCACCATTCAAAGCGCCTGAAAACTGGCAGGGTAAAGCAGTTCTGGCAGAACTTTTCACTGGTTCAGAATGTCCACCCTGCGTGGCCGCAGACTTTGCCTTTGATGGCTTTATTGAGAGCTACCCAACAAAATATCTGGTCATTCTGGAATACCACTTACCAATTCCCCTCTACGACCCCATGATGAACCCCACTGCAATTAAGCGACAGAGCTACTATGGTCGTAACGTCATCGGAGGTACTCCTACCATCGTTATCAATGGGGTGCATTCTATCCCTGCTGGCGGAGGCAGGGGTGCGGCCTTGGGTAGCTTCAACAGGCTAAAAGAAGGGATAGACCCACTTATAAATCATGTGGCAGAAGTCACCATAACTGCCAAGGCAACCCTGTCTGGCGACGAAGTAAAGGTGGACTGTGAGTTTTCCAGTGTTATTGAAAATGCTGATTACAACGTTATTTTGGTTCAGGGTATGGAGGAATTTGAAGGCGGCAACGGCATCATACATCACAAGATGGTTGTAAGGGAAATGACAACCATCTCTCCTGCCACTAGTGCTACAGTTTCCTTCAATATCCCAGAGTCAGAAAAGGCTACAGAAGACCATGTAACCGAGTGGAGCAAGACTATCAATCAAGGGATATTCTCAGGGTCTAAGTGGCCACAAATAAATTTTAAGATAGACCGCAAAGACCTTAAAGCAGTTGTATTTATCCAGCATAAGGAATCAAAACAAGTATTGAATGCCTTTGTCGCGGATGTAAAATAACGGCAACATCAAACCTTTTACCTAGGAGTATCTATGCAATTGCCATCAATCCTCACCCCCACTGCTTTGGCTCTATGTCTTGGACTTAGCCTTTCTGCCCAAACTCAGCAGGCGCGAACTGCGCCACCCCCTGAACAGGCAGAACTTAATGCGGCAATGAATATTACAGATTTGAATGCCCGCTTAAAAGAATTACAGCGAATAATGGCCGCATATCCTGAGAGCAGGATATTTAGGGAAATAAAGAGTTCCATACTGCGGACTGTTTCTCAGTCCGCAGATACCCTCGAAAAGCTACTCGTAGCTCAAAAGGAAGTTATTAGCTCTGCTAAGCTCCAGGATCGTTTTTCGCTGATGACTACCGCGACCAGTATACTTTTTAGCCATTCAAAGGCCGCTAATTTTTCCAAGTCCGCTGTGCTGGAAGCTGTACAAGATTACAAAAATTCTGCAATGCAACTACTATCCAATCCTGATTTCATTTCTACTATCCCCGAAAACAGACGCGAGGCCTCGATAAATACCAACAAGACGGCTTTTGAGCTTTCAATGGCCAATGCTCATTTGATGAATGGGAATGCACAATCTGCCCTGACCATCCTTGAAGAATATAAAAAAACTGGCCAAGCAAGCCCTGTTTTTTACAACTTATTGGGTCAGTCATACACCAATTTGAATCGACACAGCGAAGCATTGGAGGCATTTTTAGATGCCTCTGTGAATGGTATGCCGGCGGCGACAGCTAGTGCTAAGGCCGCATATGAAAAGGTACATGGCAGTGAAGCCGGTTTTACTGATAGGCTAAAGGCTCTCCAAACATCGCTCCCATTCCATCCACCCCCCTTCAAGGCTCCGGAAAACTGGCAAGGCAAGGCAGTTTTGGCAGAGCTATTCACCGGCTCTGAGTGTCCACCATGCGTTGCCGCTGACTTTGCCTTTGATGGCCTGATCGAAAGCTATCCAGCCAAGCATTTGGTTATACTTGAGTACCATCTGCCAATCCCCCGCTATGACCCCATGATGAACCCTGCTACCAAAGCAAGGCAGGATTATTACAAAGTCTCTAGCACCCCAACCGTAATTATAGATGGAGCCACCCCTGCCAGTGGAGGCGGAGGCCGAGCCGCTTCTGAAGCGACTTTTAACAGGTATAAGGACGTAATTGATCCAATCATGGGCTCAGCCACCCCTGTCGCTATTAGAGCCAGTGCCAAACTTTCTGACCAAACTGTAACTGTCAACTGTGAATTTTCCAAGGTAGTAGAAGGAGCAGATTACAATGTGGTTCTGGTGCAGAGGGTTCAAGAATTTGCCGGCTATAACGGAATCGTTCACCACAAGATGGTCGTTAGAGACATTGCTACTGTAGCTCCTAATACAACGGCCAGTATCACATTTAACTTGCCAAACAATGAAAAAGCGACAGATGCACACATTGCCGAGTGGGGCAAAACCGCCGCTGACTTGCGAAGAATCGGCCCCCCAGCCACTAGTTGGCCTATGACTATTAGCAAGATAAACCGTAGTGACTTACAAGCAGTAGTATTTGTCCAAGATAAAGAGTCAAAGCAGGTTCACAACGCCTTTATCGTGGATGTGAAATAGATACATCATTCAATTTTGATAGGGAGTATTTATGAAAATGCCCTTCCTCGTCACCCCAACAGTCTTGGCAATGTGTCTCGGTTTGAACTTATACGCTCAAGCTCCTCAGCAACAGGTCCCGCCAGAGCAGGCCGAATTGGAGGCCGCCAGAAAAATCACCGATATCCCTGCCCGGCTAAGAGAGATTCAGCGCATTAAAATTGCCTATCCCAACAGCAATATTAGCTACAGCATTGATTTGGGAATAATCGTCACAGCAAGCCTGACAATTGGAGACCTAGATAGCCTAATAGTCGCTCACAACGAAGTAGTGAATGCGGCCAAGCCACAAGATCGATTTTGGCTCCTGCTAGATTCTAGCGATATATTGGTATCGCATCCTAAGATGGCAGAGTTTTCCAAACCGACACTTCTCAAGGCTGTTCAGGACTATAAAGCAAAGGCACTAAAAATTCTTAGCTCTAAGGACGAAATGTCGCGGCCTCCACAATCACGCAATTACTTACTACCGGTGGCCTACAAGGACGCATTTGAAGTACATGTTGCAAAGGCACATTTGCTAAACGGAAATGGAAAGCTTGCAATTGCCACCTTAGAGAAGCATAGCGAAAATTCACGTAATGCACCTTACTATCTGACTTTGGGCGAAGCACTTTTGGAGCAGAATAGAACTAAAGAAGCCCTCGATGCTTTCTTGCAAGTTGCCGCCGAGGGCAACCTCCCTGCAAGAGAGAGAGCTAAAGATCTCTATCTCAAAGTACATGGAACCTTTAATGGCTTTACGCCAACACTAGAAAAAATCATGGAAACGCGGCCATTTAGCCCCCCTGAATTCAAGGCACCAAAAAATTGGAAAGGCAAGACTGTGTTGGCAGAAGTGTTTACTGGCTCTGAGTGTCCTCCATGTGTCGCCGCTGGTTTTGGGTTTGATGGCCTAAAAGAATACTATCCATCTCAATACCTAGTGGTTTTGAAATATCATTTACCGATTCCCCGCTATGACCCCATGATGAACCCCGCCACAAAGAGGAGGCAGGACTACTACGCAATTAGGAGTACCCCTACTGCAATACTTGATGGGGTTAAGCCATTATTGGCAAGTGGTGGGCGCACCGCCTCTTTCAATACCTTCACGAGGGCAAAAGATGAAATAGATACACTTCTAACTAACCCTGTGGACATTACTATCAAGGCTACCGCAACCATTGAAGGTGATAATGTTTCTGTAAACTGTGAATTTTCCAAGATTGTTGACAAAGCAGATTATCATGTTGTTCTGGCTCAAACAGAAGAAGAGTTCAAAGGCTTTAATGGGATAAATAACCATAAGATGGTCGTGCGAGATATTCAAACATTTGCACCCACAGCAAGTGCGAGCGTTAGGTTTGTTATTCCCGAATCAGAAGAGCTTGCCTCAACCTACATCACCGAATGGGGGAAGACAGCACCTCCAGCAAGGATTTCAGGCTCTAAGTGGCCACAGCAAAACAACACAATAAATCGCACCAACCTAAAAGCCGTTGTCTTTGTCCAAGACAAGGAGTCAAAGCAGGTTCATAACGCTTATATTGTGGATGTAAAATAGTTATTCATCGGCACTGCTTGGGTAGTACCTATATTTGACCAACCTGCCATGATTCGATAGGCTGAAAGGTTAGGCCAATGGATTTACGTGGACACCTATCGCCCAACTAACCCCCTAATCGTTCAAAGCGACAGAACTCTTCTGCTGGAGGTAGCTCATCCTGATTTTGAGAGGGCAAGAGATGAACTTGCTCGTTTTGCCGAACTGGTAAAAAGTCCGGAACACATACACACTTTTAAGGTTTCCCCTCTATCGCTCTGGAATGCTTCTGCTTCAGGAGTTGATAGCAATGAAATTATTGCTATTTTAGAACGATGGTCGAAATTCCAATTACCTCAAAACCTACTTCAAGAAATTAATGATCATGGAACTAGGTATGGGCGACTCAAATTGGTATCAAACAATGGACGTCTGGCTTTGGAGATGGATGACAGGGGTTTATTTTGGGAGATTGAGCATCAAAAGAGTCTGCAGGAATTCCTTGCAGAACCTTATGCCGACCAGCGAGGTATTTTTCTTAGAGAAGGTAGCAGAGGCGAAGTTAAACTACGGCTAATCCGCTTGGGGCATCCGGTTAAGGACATGGCTGGGTTTAAGGTTGGCGATTCCTTGGGATTCGGCATCAGAGATACGCTACTAAGCAATAACAAGATTTTTGCTTTTAGAAAGTATCAAAAAGAAGCAGTAGATGTCTTTCATGCAGGGGGTGGGTCAGATGGAGGAGCTGGTGTACTCGTATTGCCCTGCGGAGCCGGCAAAACGATAATTGGCATCGGCTGTATGGCAAGGCTACAAACTCATACACTAGTGTTAACAACAAACGTTACTGCGGTAAAACAGTGGAAGCAGGAGCTGATTGATAAAACAACTCTTACAAGTGAACAAATTGGCCTATATATGGGAGACACCAAAGAAATACGACCAGTAACGATAGCAACATACCAAATACTTACATATCGCAGATCAAAAACCGCTCCCTTTGAACACTTTAAGCTATTTGAATCCGCCAATTGGGGACTAGTTATTTATGACGAGGTGCATATGCTACCTGCTCCAATATTTCGAGCAGTAGCAGAGTTGCAGGCGAAGCGTCGTCTGGGTTTGACTGCTACCCTGGTGAGAGAGGACGGTAAAGAGGAAGATGTATTTAGTCTAATAGGGCCAAAGAGGGTTGACGTACCGTGGAAGGTATTGGAAAAAGATGGGTTTATTGCCACTGCATATTGTTTGGAAATCCGCATACCCTTGCCCACCGATGAGCGTATGGAATACGCAGTTGCTAATAACCGCGCCCGTTTTAGGATTGCCTCAGAAAATAGTCTGAAATTAGCCATTGTTGATGAGTTACTTTCAAAGCATAAAAATGACAATGTGCTTATTATTGGTCAGTATCTAGACCAATTGCGGGTAATTGCAAATAGACTCCAAGTGCCAATCATCACTGGCAAAACGCCAGAAAGAGAGCGCGAAAATCTCTATAGTCGATTTAAGCAAGGTGAGTTAGGAGTATTGATAGTCAGCAAGGTAGCAAATTTCGCAATCGATTTGCCGGATGCAAGCATGGCCATACAAGTCAGTGGCACCTTTGGTAGTAGGCAAGAAGAAGCCCAACGTCTTGGAAGAATTTTGCGCCCTAAAGGAGTGCGCAATATCTCATATTTTTACAGTCTGGTCTCCAGAGAGACAAATGAACAGGAATTTGCCCAAAATAGACAATTGTTTTTGACTGAGCAGGGATATAGGTATCTAGTAGAGAGCCGGCACATAGATTCTAATGGAAAATTAAGCGAGCCTACTGTTTGGCAACAGCTTTTAGAAGATACCCGCCTATAGCGGTTTTCCCACTTCTCTATCTGCTCGAAATTTGGCTACGCAGGTGGCTCACGCAAGGCTCTGTCGATGGCCTCGTAGACCTTGAGGAATTGTTCATTTACTTCACTCCGGAAGTCTTTGAGGTCTTTCTCTAGTCTATGCTCGATGGTAAGCAGAGACTTTTGAACTTGGTTTACCATTCCTTTGGTTTCCTCCAAGCTGTCAAATACAAGACCAACTCTAGGATCATCCGGCCTTTCCGGGCGAACATTTGTAAAAACAGCTATGCCTGCTAGAATCGCAGATATAGTTGATACCAGAAGAATCACAATCCCAACAGAGGTAGGCATAAAAAAATCTCCAAGTACTATCCTACCTGCTATGAGGGGTTTGCTAATAAAAAATTTGCATCAAGTACAAAACAAGCCAAACACCTATCGTCTGTCATTTACTCTATACTGATCGGGCTGACTATTTAAGCGAGAGGGTCTTTCTTCGGGTTTAACTAGTTCGCCAGTATTATGTGGAGTCTTACCCTCCCCCGATTCCGGTGTAGCCGCTTGGTTATTTTCCGATGCCTGCAAGATTGGCGCGTTTTCCCTACTCCTTGGCCCATCTTTGGTGTTATCCATCCTGTTTTGCCTTGATTCCAGTTCCAAAGTTTTCGACTCTAATTCCAACGCTTCAGCCGCCAGAGTTGCCGCCTGGCGTTTTAATTTAATGCTCCATGTTCCAAGGGCTATTACTGTAAATAATACAGGTATCGTAGTAGCGGCAATCAAAATAAAGGGTCGCTTACCTTTTTGGGGCAAAATGCCAGAGGCTGTGCGTCGACGGCGCATAGCCTCGCGATGGAGCGATTGCGCCAGAGCCACAGTATCGGGTGTAGAGGCGATATCAGGATGCTTAACGGGTGGTAAGCCCAGCATGTGTTGAAGCTCATCCCGGAGGGTGCGGTCTTCATCTAATTCATCGGTAATATTTATGGCATCATGCCACGACATGGATACCTCCAGTGGGGTTTAGTAGCTCGCGGAGTTGAGCTTTTGCCCTAAAAATGCGGGTTTTAACAGTTGCTTCAGGGATGTCAATAGCTATTGCAATTTCTTTTATTGATAATCCCTCGACAACAAACAACCAAAGTGCCTCTCTAAATGTGGGGGTCAAAGAGCGCATGTGCTCCCTGACCTCTCTACTGAGGAGTCTATCCTCAGCATCAGGTGCGAGGCTGGGGTCCAAAAGGATAGCATCAAGGCTGATATTTTGGTTTTTCAATGGTCGTCTTTCAGTCAGCGATAGTGTACGAACAGTTCCATAGAGAAAGGCCACAGGGTGTTCAACAGGGTTTTCGCGTTGCATTAGTATAACAAAGGCTTCTTGGGTAATATCTTCAGGATATGTGGCTCCATACCGTCTGGCGTAATTTATTAGCCTGGGATATAGCGAGGCAAAGGCATCAAAAAAATCGATACTTTCAAAGTCAAACTGTTCATGTGCTGTGGTCTGCATTCCCTGCCCCACATGAAAGATGTTGCCAAAACGCAAATAGTTCCAAATAATCTTCGGAATAAGGAAATTTGCCCAGAAAGGAGTAATCTATTAGAATGTCAAAATCATTGAACGACTGGAAAGAAACACTAGAAGACCTTGGAGTGATGGGGCTTGTTCCTGAACCGCCCGCATCCCTACAAGTTTTACCCAACAATGTAACAATACATCAACAAGCACCAAAAAGTCCAGATGTAGCTATTACTCCACGACGACAGTCTGCCACCAGAGTAAAAGAGCCTGCGCCTTGGAAAGCCCCTACTGACCCTGAGAAAAATCCTTCTTCGCAATTGGTTGCAAATTGCAACAATTTAGACGCACTTAACGCCTGTATTTGTCGTTGCGAAGCATGTCCCCTAGGTGCTGGGAGAATAAAATTTGTGTTCGGAGAAGGTTCACCAGAGGCCAGAATGATGTTTGTTGGCGAAGGGCCAGGTAGCGACGAGGATATTATGGGGCGACCCTTTGTTGGTAGAGCTGGTGCCTTGCTTGACAAAATGATCCTTGCCCTAAAGCTCACTCGTAGCGAGGTATATATTGCCAATATTGTAAAATGTCGCCCACCTGATAACCGTACGCCACATCCTTTGGAAGCACAGACCTGCATCCGCTACTTGATTCGCCAAATTGAATTGATAAAGCCCGCGGTGCTTGTTGGATTAGGAGCCACGCCCCTGAGAGACTTGATCGGAATTCCCTCTGGCATAACAAAAATTAGAGGAACTTGGCAGGTTGCAAAGGCAGGTGAATTGGAAGTTCCCTACATGCCCACTTTACATCCGGCCTATCTGTTGCGCAACTATTCAAAAGAAGCCAGACAGGCAGTCTGGGAAGACTTACAGGCCGCTCAGAAAAAGGCTGAATTATAGGCATAGAGATTCATGTAGTAGCAACGATGGCTCTTGGAATCTACAAATTTCCAGCTTTATAGCGGTTTCACTTAACATTGTCCTCACTCGGTAATCATGCCCTATCATTCCGCTCAAGTCCTGACGAAGGGGCTTATACTAGGTTGCGTTTAATCCCGGTCAAACGCAACCTATAGCGGTTCAATTTATGGTAGTTCATAGCCACAGTGCCGAATCCAGCCCCTGATGTCTTCGGGGGTAATTGAGTCCAATGCTGTGGCAATAGCCATGAGAAGC
>WRHW01000081.1 GCA_009783055.1 Holophagaceae bacterium | reverse complement strand
ATGGTGCAATTGATGACTGTTGCTGAGATGTTTGACAAAAAAAACCAGAGGCTACACTGTGGTCTTGGATGCCGTTCGAACGTGCCAACCAAGGGGTCAAAAATGTTAGTATATTTGTTAGTATTTTTCTTTGTAATTTTGCATTAAACTATTGAGAATATTGAGTTTATTACCCATACTTGGTGCCGCTCGCGGGCACCAATGGCAGTTTTTGGCCTGTCCACAGAAATCCGACACAGTCCCAAAAAACAAGCAACAAAGCGGGGTTTGACGGAACAGCCGTTCAAATCTGTCCGAATGTTCTAGTGCTTAATCACTCCGTCCTGTGTGAGGCATCATTGCGAAGAATTTTCTCCGAGGCAAGCAATAATCCCCGATAGACACCCCCCATTAGAATAGGCGGTAATCAAATGGATGACCACTTACAACAATTTGAGTTAGCAGAAAAATATTTTTCCTGTGGCAGGCTAGAGGAGGCTTTGGAGATACTTCGCCAGCTAACAAGAGTCAGACCAATTGCTCCAATCTGCCACTATCGCATAGCTCAAATATCCAACATGCTCGGCGACCCGGAATTGGCGAGAGATACTTATTACAAAGCATTGACAGCCCAGCCAAATATTGCATCATTATTGCTGTCGAAGGAACACTCTAGCTATAACTATGTCTTTGGTGGAAAAAAAGATGAATGTAAAAATGACTTGTGCCCATTCTGCGGCGCAAAAGCATCGCCCCGTTGGTGCTATTCTCTCTTGGAAGCGATGTACTACAACGATTTTTTTAACCCTGTCCGCTTGTGGATGTACTGCGAGCCATGCCATCATATATTTGCCAACGAATTTCCGGAAAAGCTCTTTGTATATAACGATACCCCAAGGACAGCAAATCCAGGTTTTTTTCATTATTACTCTAATATACTCTCTAACATCAGGGGAAGAGGATTTGCTACCGGCATGTCTCTCTTTGAAGTCGGCATAGGTGCTTGCGAGTGCTTGCTGGCCGCTCGTGAAATAGGATATGACATCTTCGGTATAGACGTAATTGATAGACACGTCACAGATGCCAGGAAACATTACGGCCTCCAAGTTGAAACCGCAGATTTTGTCGAGTTTGAAACAGAAAAACAATGGGACGTTATCATTATGGGCGACGTGCTGGAACACGTCAGCGATCCTTGCCGTGCCCTTTCAATTGCCGAACGTCTGCTCAAGGATGATGGTGCCCTATGGATATCTACCCCATCTTTTGAGAGTGCTTTTGCACTGGTAGCTGGCCATAACGACCCAATGAGAAGGCAACAGTATCATCTCAATTATTTTTCCCGCAAATCATTGTACGCCTTGCTGGAATGTAACCGCCTGACACCTGTTGATTATCAGATTTCCGGCCACTTCAATGGCTCGATGGAGGTGGTAGCGGTCAAGGCAGGGAGAAAGTTCCCATAAGTTATAGTTGAACTGCTATATGGTGATTTCAAGGGTGCGACCTGGTATGAACTATATTTTCATCCAATCCAGCTTGCTTTGTTTGTCTCTCCATCCAACGTCAACCTTGATGTAGAGTTCGAGTCTGGTAGGTCGCTGTAGCATTTTTTTGAGTTCGCGCTGGGCACTCTGGCGGATGTCTTTTATCATTTCTCCGCCTTTGCCTAAGAGGATTTTTCTGTGACCTTCGCGGTCGCATAGGACCGTGGCTCTGATAAAAACCCCGCCGGGTTTCATGTCTTCGGGGTAGTCTACGCCTTCTTCTGCCCATTCGGTAATAATAACTGCTACACCATGAGGTACTTCTTCTCTGGTTTTGCGCAATACTTTTTCCCTGATAAATTCGGTTGCCAGAGTGCGTTCTGTCTGGTCGGTAAATTCGCTTTCGCTATATTGCCACTCTCTTTCGGGTGCATCCCGCTGGAGTAGCTCCCAAAGTGGTTCGATGTTTTGCTTGTGTTTGGCTCCGATAGGCACTATCTCTTTGAAGGAAGCTAGGTCTTTATAGGCAACCACCTTTTCTAGCAGACTGCTTGTGGCGACTAGGTCGATTTTGTTTATTAGCAAGTACACGGGTTGCTTTACGCTTTTTAGTCGCTTTGCCAATTCGCGTTCCTTTGGCCCAAAAAAACCATCGGAGTCTACCATCCAAAGAATGATGTCCGCTTCTGCAATTGCTATGTCTACATGTGCCATCATGCGCTTATCTAGTGTGTACTTTCCTCGATGTATGCCGGGTGTATCTAGGAAAGCCAACTGCGCCTCCCCTTGGTTTACTACGCCTAATATTTTTGTGCGTGTTGTCTGGGGGGTTTGGCTGACTGCCGCAATTTTCTCGCCTACCATCACATTCAGGAAGGTTGACTTGCCCACGTTTGGAAGGCCGACGATTGCTACGGTAGCATATTTTCTGCTCATACTCAGCCCCTGATAACACCGCGCTTGGAGTTGCGGATAAAGTCAAGAAGATATGCAACTTCGGGGATGCTTCCTAACTCAGAGGATGCCCTTTCCATAGCTTCTTCTCTGTTTAAGCCCATTCCAAAGAGAATCCTGTGAGCCTTTTGTATTGCACGTATGATTTCCTCTGTGAATCCCCTGCGTCGCAGGCCAATTGCATTTACGCCATAGCTTTTTGGGTCACGCGTGCCAGCGGTTTTCATGTATGGCAGTATATCCATGCTGGCTGTAGTTAATCCTCCCATGAAGGCGTGGTCGCCAACTCGGCTAAATTGATGGATGAGTGAGAATCCGCCGATATTTGCAAAATTGCCGATTTCAACATGGCCTGCAAGGGTTGCACTATTTGCTAATATGTTATGGTTGCCTAAAATGCAGTCATGGGCTATGTGTACTCCCGTCATTATAAAGTTGTCGTCTCCTACTTTTGTGATTCCATCTCCCTTTAATGTGCCTCGGTGCAGGGTAGCAGACTCGCGTATCACGTTACGGTGTCCGATTACAAGGCGCGTTAATTCGCCCTTGTAGCTGATGTCTTGACAGTGGAGACCTACAGACGCGTGGGGAAAAATGTCATTTTCTTCGCCAATCTCGGTGTGAGGGCCTATGGCAACGTGGCTCCTCAACACAGTACCCGCTCCGATTTTGGTTGGGCCTTCGACATAGCAAAATGGACCAATCTCTACATTTTCGCCAAGCTCGACATCCTGGCTAACAACTGACATTGGATGGATTTTTGTGGTCATTGAGTTTTCTCCGCCACTGCAGTGTCTACTACCATGCTCATAAATTCGGCCTCGGCTACTTTAGTGCCATCTACAAAGGCCTCGCCCCTCATTTTTGCGATGTTGCGTTTCATGGTAATAATTTTGATTTCCATCAATAGTTGATCCCCAGGCACAACGGGCTTGCGGAATTTGACTCCGTCAATGCTCATAAAGTACATAACCTTATCTTCGGGGTTTGGTATGTCTAGCGTGACGAGGCATCCGGCAGTCTGTGCCATTGCTTCTACTATTAGCACCCCTGGGAATATGGGTTGCTTGGGAAAGTGACCCTGAAATACCTGTTCGCCCATCGAGATGTTTTTTATCCCCTTAATCCATTGCCTTCTCTCATAATCCAGAATCCTATCAACCAGCAGGATAGGGTATCTGTGGGGCAATAATTTTTGAATACCCAAAATATCAATTGTTCGCGGATTAGGTTCTTTTTGTTCGCTCATGCTTATTCTCCAAGTATTCATTTTCGCAAATCCGGGGGGTATGTGGCAAGTGTTAGCGATGAGTAGCGAGGTAATAATAGCTAATACTGATATGATATAGCTGAACTACTATAGGTGACTTAGACCATGCCCCATCCACGTCGCTTTGAAAGTATCCTTGATGCCATTGGACAAACACCGATGGTCAGGTTGAATAGAATTACTGAAGATACAAATGCCCGTATTTATGCCAAGCTGGATTTTCTCAACCCGATGGGAAGTAGCAAGGATCGCATAGCCAAATACCTTGTAGAACAGGCTGAACTCGATGGGAGACTAAAGCCTGGGGATTTGATATTAGAAAATTCCAGTGGCAATACTGCAATGGGACTTGCACTCATGGCCATTCAAAAAGGATACAAGCTAAGGGCTGTGGTAAGGGATCGCACAAGTAAAGAAAAATTAGACCAATTAAGTGCCCTTGGGGTAGATGTCCACAGGGTGGATACTAGCCTCCCGCCCGAACATCCTGATAGCTACAACAATATTACCCCGCGCTTGGCGAATGAGCTACCGGATTGCTATTTCCCCGATCAACACAACAACAGAGAAAATAATGACGCTCACTACAGAATTACCGGCCCAGAGATTTGGGAGCAGATGGAAGGCCGAGTGGATGTCTTTGTTGCTGGGATGGGTACTGGCGGAACAATTGCTGGCGTAGGTCGTTATCTAAAGGAAAAGAATTCTGCGATCAAGATTGTTGCTGTCGACGTGGAGGGTTCGGTTTTTACAGAGTATTTCAAAACTGGCACTGTTGGCACCCCACACCCCTATCTCCTTGAGGGACTTGGGGATGAGTTTATTATCGGCACTGCCGACTTCTCCGTCATTGATGAAATGATTCAGGTATCTGACCGAACTGCCTTTCTGGCCGCACGGGAACTGGCTAGGCGCGAAGGTCTGCTGGTAGGCGGGTCTAGTGGGGCGGCCATTTATGCAACTCTAGAAATAGCCCGGAGATATGGGGCGGACGCAAATATAGTTACACTCTTTCCCGACAGTGCTAGCAGATACCTGAGCACTATCTATAATGACGAATGGATGCGCGAGAAAGGGTTTATTTAGCCTGTAGCTTGGTATAATCCACCTCTATGAAAACACTTGCCGTTTTGCCCGCTCGATTTGCTTCTACCAGATTTCCTGGTAAGCCACTGGCTTTAATTGCAGGAAAACCTATGATCCAGTGGGTCTGGGAAGCCGCACAGAAAGCAGGCGTGGACAAGGTTGTGGTTGCAACTGATGATGATAGAATTGCAACTGCGGTTAGTGCCTTTGGCGGTCAGGTAGTACTAACTGACCCTGCCTTGTCCTCAGGCACAGATCGTGTGGCCGCAACTATGGTAGCTTTGGACAAACTCGGCGAAAGGTTTGATACTGTCCTCAACATTCAGGGAGATGAACCTGCAATGCGCTCCGAAACCATTGTAGCTGTGGTTGAACTCATGGCGCAAACCCCCGAATTACCTATGGCAACTGCGGCTTGCCCTTTTTATCATCGGGACGACATTTTTAGCCCAAACAATGTAAAGGTTGTAGTTGATTCAACAAACAGGGCACTTTACTTTAGTCGAAGTCCAATTCCCTATTTACGAAGTTCATCATGCTTTGACATGGATTTTCGCGCTTGGATGACCGATGAACAGTTGTCGCTATTTCGCTGTCATCTGGGCATTTATGCGTATAGGCCAGATGTTTTGAGGCGATTTACTTCGCTCCCGCCACACCCTCTGGAGGAGGCTGAAAAGTTGGAGCAATTGCGCGCCTTAGCCGCAGGTATTACTATCGGTGTTGCTCCAACACTACATCCCAGCATGGGGGTCGATACACCAGAGGATGTTGCTAGGGTAAAGGTTATGCTGGAAAACAGTAGATAGAATGGGATTTTTTGGTATGAGCTTGTGGAGATAAAGATGGGCATTAGTTACTTGCTGAAAGCCCCCCTCTTTTCATTTGCGATATTCCTGCTGTTGCTTATATGTTTTCATCTATTATTTCCACTTCTGGGTTATACATTTGTACCGTATAGCTGGCTTGCTTCAAACGCTTTATCAGGTGGAATGATTGTCTGGCTTACGATTCAGGAAAAGAGAAACAGAAACGAGAAAACAGGCGCAATGACTACAGTTTCGGGGCTTCTGCCATTATTAGCGATAGCTTATATTTTAGTAAAAACTGCAGATGTTTTCCCTCCTGGTTCTTGGACTCCCGTGTATGCAACAGGAGATGACGCGATCATTATCATCGTTCAATTCTGTATAGTGTTCGCCTGTAGCTTTGTGCTTTTCTTTTCGAGCAAACTTGGAAAAATTTCAAAAATTGTTTTTGGGGTTTTGTATTGTCTTGCCATGGGACCCGTTTGTTTAATCACAGCCATAGCGATTGATGTCGGTATTTGTTCAGATGTGGAATGGCATAAATCTGAGATTTCACCCAACGGTGTCTATTTGGTCGAAAATGGTACCCAACAGAGTCATGGTATTGAATTTGTAAATGTCACCAAGCAAAACTGCGACATAAATATGCTTGTTGGAAAACTGAAGAAAAAGACCTACACGATTACGTTTTCAGAGAGAAGTATTGAGTGGTATTGGGAATCAGGAGACATACTTGTTGTCAATGGAAACAGATACCCTATTCCGTAATTGATGTTAGTTTAGCTTGTTCCAAGCGATGCTTTTCATTAGTGAGCAATAAATATCACGTTTCCATCATTTCGCTCAGGCTCCGCCCTTCGTGGATGCGCTTTATGGCTTCTCCAAACATTGGGGCTGTGGTCAGGACCTGAATATTTTTCATTGCCTTTTGCTTTGCAGTGGGAATTGGAACTGTGTCGGTTACAACTAATTCGTCTAAATTGGCCGCATTTAGTGTTTCGACTGCATTTCCGGAAAAGACTCCGTGAGTTACTCCAACGCGAACTTCTGTTGCACCGAAATCCCTAAGTATTCTGGTCGCCTCTCTAATTGAGCCGCCTGTGGCTATTTCATCATCGTAAATTATGGCGTTTTTGCCCTTTACATCTCCTATCAATGCCACGCTGTGGGCACTTTCCGAGTCATCTGTTCTGCGTTTATCAATGACTGCCAATGGAGTTCCCAGGCGCTTTGCAAAATATCCTGCGAACTTGGCTGAACCTGCGTCTGTAGCAACTACAACTGCATTAGAGAGGTCTTTCTGCCTAAAATACTGAATCAAGATGGGGTGAGCCATTAATTGGTCGGCGGGTGTACGGAAAAAACCCAGTATTTGGGGGGCATGTAGGGTCATAGTAAGAACTCTGTCTGCACCTGCGGCTTGCAGGAGATCGGCCACCAGGCGGGCAGTTATGGAAATGCGGGATTCGTCTTTTTTATCTGATCTGGCATAAGGAAAATATGGCAGTACGGCTGTCACCCTCCCTGCACTGGCAAACTTGAGCGCATCCAGCATTATGAGTAGCTCCATGAGGTAATCGCTAACGGGAGGACAAGATGTCTGAACTACAAAAACGTCAGCTCCCCGGACATTTTCATCTATTTTTACTTTGATGTTTTCGTTTGAAAAGCGCGTTATTCTGGCACTTCCAATGGGCATTCCTATTTGGTCCGCAATGCCATCAGCCAATTCGCGATGGCTGGAACCCGAAAAAACAATTAACTCTCCCTGCATGTTCCCCTCATAGCTCTCGATAAAGATAATGCGACAATGTATCTAAACTGGCAACTGAAAATTGTTCAACGAAAATTCAAAATATAACCTTATTGATTATAATCTGGTAGCCTACACACGCCCCCCTTTAACTCTGTGCACATTGGCTCCCAGTGACTGTAATTTGCGTTCAATTCCTGCATAGCCCCGATCCAGATGGTATATGCGATCAACAAATACTTCACCTTTTGCAACTAGGCCAGCGATTACAAGAGCGGCACTGGCTCGAAGGTCTGTTGCCATGACTGTGCATCCTGAAAGCGGTGTTGGGCCTGATACGTAAGCCAATCTGCCGTCCAGTTTGAGGTTTGCCCCTAGACGCTCTAACTCCATTGCGTGTTGGAATCTATTTTCAAAAATATTTTCCTTGATTATGCTTGTTCCGTTTGCCTGTGTCATGACCGCCATCACCTGCGCCTGTAAATCTGTCGGGAAACCAGGGTAAGGAGCCGTCACTACATCTCTTGCGGTTAGTGTTTTGTCAGGGTCACGGGATATACGAAGTTGTTTATTGCTTCCATTTGTTTCATCTATTTTACAGCCTGACAATTTCAAGACCTCTATTAGCGGTCTTAAATTTTCCGGCTCTACCCTCTCAAGTACTATGTCTCCACCTGCTATAGCAAGAGCACACATAAATGTTCCTGCCTCAATTCGATCCGAAATAACAGTGTGCTGGCAACCACCTAGCTCCGAAAGACCATTGATGGTCAATATTGGGCTATCTATGCCAGTTATTTCCGCTCCCATCTTTTGCAACATTCTGGCTAGGTCGCCTATCTCCGGTTCCATCGCGGCATTGCGCAAGATGGTTGTTCCACGAGCGAGGCAGGCAGTCATCAATAGGTGCTCTGTAGCCCCGACGCTTACTTTTTCAAAAGTGTGGTCGATCCCCTGCAATTCCTTGTTTGGCACTGTCGCTTGGACATAGCCCCCATCAATGCTGATCGTGGCTCCCATCTGCTCCAGAGCACTCAGATGGAGGTTTACTGGTCTCGAGCCGATAGCGCACCCACCCGGCAAGCTGACAGATGCCATGCCAAATCTTGCGAGTAGGGGGCCAAGTACGAGTATGGAGGCTCGCATTTTCTTGACCAGCTCGTAGGGTGCTATCAGCTCGCACTTGCCTAGATTACCTGTGCTAATGGTAGCCGTAAGTTCTAGTTTATCTTCAGATTCTTTTGTGCTTACTTCGCATCCCAGTGACTTCAAAACTGATATCATGATTCGGATATCTTCCACTGCGGGCAAATTGACTAGACTTATGTCGCTAGTAGCAAGCAGTGATGCCGCAAGGCAAGGCAATGCGGCGTTTTTGGCTCCGGATATTTGAACTGTGCCTTTCAGAGGATTTCCACCAGATATTTTCAGTCGATCCATACTTTTCTCCAATGCAGGATATAGATTATACTAGGTTGCGTTCAACCTGTTGAACGCTTCTCGGTATTAACCTATTTCAATAGTATAAAGTCCAGTTATACTGGTTATAGGGCAGGAGGCACAATGAAGTTGTCTTTAGCGATGATAGTAAAAAACGAGGCAGACAATCTAGAGAAATGTCTTCAGTCTGTTATGGGTTTAGTTGACGAGATGGTAGTAGTCGACACGGGTTCCTTTGACGATACAATCAATATCGCAAAGAAGTGTGGGGCAAGGGTAGAGGAATTTGTATGGACAGACAGTTTTGCAGAAGCTCGAAATGTATCTTTGAGATACTGCACCGGCGACTGGATTTTGATCCTAGATGCAGACGAACTGATAGACCATGCTGAACACCATCTGATCAGACAGGCAATTGAAAATCAAGATGCCTATGGCTACAGGCTTCGATTCAATAACTACCTTAACAGTGGTTCGTTCTTTGGAATCGGTGGACTTGCACAGCTAAATGATGTAGCCTTTGAACCCGCCGCTTCTTTCAGTCACCTTATCCCCGGCACAAAACTGGTATTGGTCAAGAATCAAAATAATCCGGAGTATATCGGTCGTATACACGAAGAACTGACCCAGTGGTTTGAAAAAAACAACTATGAGGCATTGCCCCTGGAGGCAACTATCCACCATTTCGGGAAGGTGGATGAGGAACGAGAATTGGAAAAAATGCCTTCGTATTTGAGGTTGGCCAAAAAAGACGCTGTAGACCAACCTGATAGTTCATTTGCACAGTACAACGTGCTTCAAAGTGCTATTGTGCTAAAGGAATGGCCAACAGTGCTGGAGTCGGCTCAGGCTTATTTGAGGATTGAAGGCTTTGGGCCTGCATTCGTTTACCTTGCAGGTGCCCAGGCGTTAATTGCCATGGGAAAGCCAGAGGAAGCACTGGCATTTTTAGCACCTGTAGAAAAACTTGAGGTCCAATTTAGTCCTGCATTGCTGGTTGTAAAAGCAGAGGCGCATTATGCCCTTGGCAATTTAGACTCAGCAGTTGAAACTTGCCTCATCGCAATTGATGAAAGCCCAGACTACACATCTTCCTACACGTGCTTGTCAAAAATTCTGGAAGCCTCTGGAGACACGGAAAATGCCAGAAAAATTTTAGAGGCTGGTTTGGATCAAAACACAGTCGATCAAAACCTCTGGGAAGCCTTAGTGGGGCTTTCTGCCAAGTATAAAGACCCCAGGGTGACTCAGGATGCCTGGCACGCCATTATGTCCGTTCCTACAGGTGGCCAAGGTATTTGGCATATGCTCGTGGCTCATGTACTTTACCGACAGGGAGATATAGCAGAGGCAACTAAGGTACTTGATATGGCTCTTGTAGCTTTCCCAGGCAACTTTGAAATTGAAGACATGAAGCGAAAAGTTGTTAGCGGGCAGTTGTAGTAATCTCCATAACTCTGTATTGCTTTTTAAGTTAATTCACTATAGAAAGGCCAAGTCACATAAAGTGGCGGCGTGGTTTTCTTCACAAAGCTGTTATAGCAGAACTATTTTGGGTAGTTCATAATTGCCACGGCTTTTTGTATTTGCCGTACACGCCCCCAAGGACACAGGTGGCCAGTGACCGATTCAGTGGCAAGTGGCCAAAAGCTGTAAATTGCTATAGGCAGATTTATTGTACCAGTTTTCAGTTTTCAGTTATCAGTTATCAGTTATCAGTTCTCAGTTTTCAGATAGCAAGCCTAATTATAATATCCGCTGTGATACCTGTCGTATTCCAGTTGCATCTTGGTATTTAGCTTGGTTATGAAATCGTCCCTGTCCGTTGGCGTCATAAGCTCGAACAGATTGACGTCTTTATCTCCAATCT
>WRHW01000080.1 GCA_009783055.1 Holophagaceae bacterium | reverse complement strand
CAACTTTGAAGGGCTGGATTTTGGGCAATGTCGCGTCCTGTATGAGTTCCCAGTCACTTTCACCAACTTTTCTTTCAAGTTCATCCGAGATACGAGTGTTTTCTACTACAGTGTAGTGTTTCTTTGTGACAGCCGAGCTGCTGTGGCCAACGTTGCGGCTATTTATTTCCATGTCAACACCGGCGGCGGCGTTATCGGTGATGCGACTCCTTCTGATGTCGTGAAAGTTGTATTTTTTTCTCTCTGTCTCCGTCAACAGTCCGGCGGCCTCACATACTTGGGTCATTAGTTTTGTCTGGCTGTGCAGTGACCAAGGAGTGCCATCAAGTTTTACAAAGATGTGGTCATGGGGTTGCTTTCCTGCGATTAGATTCTGGAAAAAGGCTTTTCCGGCTGGGTCGAAATTGACGGAGAAATCTTTTCCGCTCTTTGTGTTTTCTTTGGGAATAAAGAGAACACCATTTTTGAAGTGCTTTGTTTGTGCCATCCTGAGTTCGGAGTGACGGAGAGCAGTTAAGTAAGCTCCTATCAGGAGTTGTTTGAAGTCGTGCCTTGCTACTCTCAGCATTTTTCTAAAGTCCTCTTTAGGTATTACAACGTCTCTGGCTTTGCTGGGTTCGGGGCTGATGACTAGTCGGTTCCATTGGTAGGGGCTACATTCTTGGGCTAGGGAATCGTTTATTTTGACTGCGTAGTTGAGGGCTGGGTTGAGCAGTCCTTTTAGTACACGGGTGGCTGTTCTGCGTCTGGCTCCCTTTTCTTCTGGGGTCTGGGGCGGTGGGCAGTCGTAGCCATATCCTTGTCTTGGCTGGTTGCACAGCCACTCATACCATTGCTCAATCTTCCTTGCCACTAGGTCGGCAACGGGAATATTGCCTATTTGGCTGTTGGTAATCCAACGATTTATGCTGTATTGGTAATCCCGGAGGTTCTTGGGGGTGCATCCTGTCGCTTTTTTGCGTTTTAACCAGTCATTCATTGCATCGGTGACGGTGTATGTGCTGACATCTTTGAACTCAACGCCCAATTTTTCAAGCCGTATCTGCTTTTCTATCTTTTTGCCCCACTCCATTACTTTGTCGTATGCCTGCCGATAATCCAGAATATTATCGCCGTTGGCATCCTCGTAATCGTCTGCTAACCAAGTCTGGGAATAAAAGGCTTTGCGCTTCCCATCGGTGGCATCAAGGTTTTCGTATGTGCCTAACCAACTGTTCTTCCTTACTCCCCGCCTGTATCTCAGATTTAAGCCTGGGGCTATGTTTACATTGCCGCCTTTGCCTGGTTTTATCTTGAGCCTATTGGTTCTATGTTGCAGGTCTGGGGATTGTTTTCTCTGCGGCATGGAGTCACCTAGTTGATTCTGTACTCCATTCTAACATGTGCAAAGAAAATGTCAAGCAATAATGGGCTTTTCGGCTCTAAATTTGTACGCCATTTGTACTCCATACATCAAAATTTTGCCTGAGACAACATGATTCAAGATTGGAACGCTAAATATCACTTTCTATATTTTTCAATGTATTATGCCATGCTAAGTTGTCTCATGTTGTCTCAATACCATGTATAATTCATTATACCCAGTTTTGTGTAAATGGGTTTTTCACAGAAGCCCCCTTAGAGCCTGTAAGTTTTGGCGCCTGCGCCAAAGCCAACAGGCTCTTGGGCGGCTTCCCTGTCCCCATAGATTATCGCAATCTCTCGGCATCCCCTGCCTGTGGCAGGTGATACACGAGGCCCCCACGCCAGCCTTTTCCGCAATTATGACCGTGTAGCCCGCTCTTGATTGTTCTGGCACCGTCACCTTCATGCTGATTAAGAACTGCTCCCCAATTTTTGAAGGGCATAGTCCACTTCTTGGAAATGTTGCGGAGGGCCATAAGAACGAAGGTGACTATACCAGCCTGAAAAAAGAGCGTGCAGACATCTTCGCCTTTTTTGCACGGCCAGCGTGGGAGCCTCGGCTATCCACAGCGACAGCGAAGGATACCAAGAGATTCTCGTCCAACACTTCTTTCGTAAACGCCATTCCAACCTCCTTCTAAAAGTCTAGGTGTTTACACAAAATTCGTTACATGCTCCGGCATGGACTATCGAAGGAAGCGACTCGCACTTGACCCGCACTGGAACACACGCCGATATTTTCGCCATTTGATTAATAGCTCAACAACCTTTCTATCTAATTTGCTAGTGTTCCAGATTCACAGGTTTCATCGCAACAACAATCGTCTGCAATCTTTCCTAAATATTTGGGTAGTTCGATCCCAGCAAGCCCTGCTACATCATGGAGTGGCGGAAGACTTTTGATGAGGCCAGATATGAATTGGCTTGTGGATGTTTCGCCACCTCTGCCACCTACGCCATCCCAAACAGTTATCTTGTCTATCTTGATATTTCGTATGGCTTCTACTTGTAGGCTTACTATTTGCTCGATTTTTTCTGTCATTAGTAGGGTAGCGGCAGACTTAGCATCTCCGTTGCAACTTGCCACCAGATTTTGATAACCAAATGCCTTGCTCTCTAATACTTTTCGTACACCTTCTGCTTCGGCTTGATATTTCAGCAATATGGCATCTGCTACACCCTTGGCTTCCCTGCGTGTTTTTTCGGCTTCTGCCTCGGCGGCTATCTCTACCTTTTTCTTTTCAACTTCCTGGCGCACTACTTCTGCAGCATTCAAACGCTCGTGTTCTGCCTTGTACTGTGCTTTCTGAATTTCGATTTCTGCCTCACGCCGGGCAACCTCACCTCTCCTTAATGCCTCTGACTGTTGTACAGCAAGTTCGGCATTAGTTTTGGCTATGTTGGCCAAGGCCTCATTCTCACCGGTGACGGCGCTTGCCTCTTGGTGTTTGACATATATACGCCTTTCGGCCTCGGCCTTTTTTTGTCCCTTTTCTGATTCTGCTGTGTTTTCTGCAACGCGAATTTCAAGCTCTGCATTTGTTTTAGCAATATTAGCAAGTGCATCGTTTTCGCCAGCTACCGCACCGGCTTCTTGGTGTTTTACATACACTCGCTTGTCTGCTTCGGCTTTTTTTTGCCCCTTTTCGGACTGAGCCATGTTTTCGGCAACACGAATTTCTTTTTCTCTGGTCGCCTCTGCTTGGCCAATGGCACCTATTTTTTCCTGTTCTGCCACATCCACTTTGGCTTGGTTGATTGCTTCGGCTGCGGCCTTTTTTCCTATGCTATCGATATATCCTGATTCGTCAGTAATATCTGTGATATTAACATTTATGAGATATAAACCGATCTTTTTCAACTCTGGTTCGACATTTTTGCGGATGGAACTAAGGAAACTTTCGCGATCCTGATTTATCTGTTCGATAGTCAGTGAAGCAACTGTTAGACGAAGCTGTCCAAAGATGATTTCCTTTGCCATTTCTTCTATTTGTGTGCCGGTTAAATTCAGAAGGCGTTCGGCGGCAGATGTCATTATTTCTTGCTGTGTACTGATACCTACTGTGAAAGTGGAAGGTACATTGATCCTGATGTTTTGCATGGAAAGTGCTTTTTGTAGTGGAATACCAATCGTCATTGGGCGGAGGCTCATGTAGGCATAGTCTTGTATTAGTGGCCATATAAGAAGACCTCCACCGTGAATACACTTGGCGGATTGCCCAGCCCCAACTTTTCCAAAAACCACCAGAATCTTATCGGATGGGCATCGCTTATAGCGTGATGCCAAAAACATCAATGTAGTAAAAATCAATATGACCAGAGCAATTACTGGCAAGGTCCAAGAACTGAGATGTACTGGCATGTTGTCTCCTGAAAAATTAATTTTGTTTTGGTCGAGCAGGTTCTACTACTGCAATTGATTCATTTATTGTTACCACTACTATAGGAGTTCCCGTGACGATTTCTTCTCCATCCACCGCTACTGCATCTATTTCACGTTGACGGCCACCAATATTTACTACTACGCGCCCTTCGCCGCTTTTTGGTATTTGCAAATAAACCATACCCGGGCATCCAATCGCTTTGTTGATATCTAGGTTTCCAACGCTCTGTAGTTTTATAGCCACCCTGAACAATCTGGCAATTATCCACACAGAAAAAACCCCGGCGGTGGTACCCAAGAGTACTGATACAAAGACGCTGGTATGGTTTTCTCTTCGGAGTGCAAACCCCACAAGGCCAAACATCATTAAAAAGGCAGAAAGCCCATGAATACTGATAATTTTGAATCCATCGGCTGAAGTATGGTGAGATTCAACATCTCCTACGTCACCATCTAAATCACCTCCTGCAAACCCGAAAACTTGGATAACAAGGCGTAACAATACTCCCAATGAACCGATAACTGCACAAATTAGAAAAAAACGTTCGGCCGCTGAAAGTGAAGCAAACCAAGACTCCATACTTCCCCCGCAAAAGATTAGGCGTTTGCCTGATCGGTTTGACTTATTTGATAAACTTGTGGCCTCATCAATGGAAACAAAATAACATCTCGGATACTTTGGTTGCCTGTCATTAGCATTACGAGCCTGTCAATTCCTATCCCCAGGCCGCCACAGGGGGGGAAGCCATGTTCGAGACTTAAAACAAAATCCATGTCCAATAGCATGGCTTCGTCGTTACCAGCTTCTCGCTCCATCAATTGATCTTGAAATCGTTGCAACTGAACAATCGGATCGTTTAGCTCAGAGTAGGCGTTTGCTAGTTCCATTCCAGCAACAAACAGCTCAAATCGATCTACAAATCCGGGTTGATCCGGCAATTCTTTGGTCAGAGGGGATAACTCAATTGGATAGTCAGTAACAAAAGTTGGCTGAATTAGTTGTTTTTCCGCATGATGCTCGAAGAGGTCACCCAGCAATCGGCCTGTTGTTTTTTTGTCAATGTCCTGGATATTTATCTTCATAGCCAGCTTAGGAATTTCATCAGGATTATCCAGCAATGACCTTTCAATGCCACCATATTTGGAGATGGCATCCTTGAGTGTCATTCTGCGGAACGGGATGGAATAATTAATCTCATTTCCGGCAAACTCCAATTTTTCTGAACACATCACCTGCGTGGCACTTGCGTGAAAAACGCGCTCAGTCACTTCCATCATGTCCCTTAAATCCTGGCCAGCAGAATAGCATTCCAACATTGTGAATTCAGGGTTATGGCGCTGACTCAAACCTTCATTCCTGAAGTTCCGGTTGATTTCAAACACCTTATCGAATCCACCCACAATCAAACGCTTGAGGTATAGCTCTGGAGCAATTCTCATGTACAGGTCGATATCCAGTGCGTTGTGGTGGGTAATGAAGGGTCGAGCTGTAGCACCGCCAGGAATGGGCTGCATCATGGGGGTTTCAACTTCTAAATACCCCATAGATTCCATTGCGCGCCTGATGATGGCCAATAAGTGGCTCCGTTTTTGAAACGTGTCCATAACATCAGGATTTGTTGCAAGATCCAAGTACCGCTGGCGATAGCGTTGTTCCTTGTCCTGAAGCCCATGCCACTTTTCTGGAAGCGGCAATAGTGCTTTGCTCAAAAACTGAATAGAGCCAACTCGCACACTGAGTTCGCCTGTCTTCGTCCTCATGAGTGTGCCTGTCACACTGATAAAATCACCCAAGTCGATCAGTTTTAATAGTTCCCACGTCTTTGGGTCGTTGTCATCTAAATCATTCTTGCGGAAAAAAGCTTGCAACTTTTGTCCATTTTCACTTAAGTGCCCAAAGACGCTCTTGCCCATCTCTCTGAGGGAAATCAGACGACCCATAACAGAAACAGTAATTTTGTTAAGCTCCAACTGTTCGGCAGACCATTGTACAATATTGCAATATTCAGTCACAATGTCTGAAATGCTATAAGTACGTTCTGCTTTTGCTGGCCAAGCATCGATTCCCAGTTCTTTAATTTTTTTAAGTTTGTGTAGTCTGGCATCCCTGTACTGGTTGGGTTGAGGCTGCATTTGCTTATACTCCAGAAAATTATTACCAGGATGCGTTCGACATTAAAGAACTAAGCTTGGCATTAGAGCTTTGGCCTTTTTGCACAACTACCCACCGCCTGAGTATGCTTCGATCTGGTTGTTTCCCAATAATGTAGGGTGCTTACCTTCTTTTGACAGCGAAATACTACCCATAGCATTTTTTTGAATAACGCAGGACTCCAAAAAAACATCCGTGTTCTCTTCCAAAACCAAGCCCTCGCCCCTGTTGTTATGAACCACACAGTGTTTCATGGCCAAATATCCTTCTGAATCAACCTGAACGCCTTGCTTGACGTTGTCTTTTATCTCACATGCTTCCAGATTGGCCTCTGCTGTAGCATAACAATGCAGTCCACCTTCCTGTCCGTCAATAATTCGGCACTGGTTTAACTGGAGCTTGCCTTTTTGGTGAACTACGATGCCCGTTTGCTGGTTTCCTGAAATTTCGCAGGATTCGAGGGTTATCTTCCCTCCATCAATGGCAGAAACACCATGACCTATGTTTTCTTCAAACTTGCAATCCTTTAATGCCGCCTCTGCACCTTTTGCAACATGGAGGCCAGACCCCTCATGTTCGCTAAATTTGCAGTTCTCCAGATTAGACTTGCTGTTGTCTTTTTGAATGAGTCCCGCGAATTTACTATTCAAAAACTGACTCTCTTTCGCCCGCAGGACGCTCGAAGAATTCAGTTCCACTCCCCCATCGTCAAATTCTTTGATGACGACATTTTCAAGAGTAGCGGTGGCCTGATCATCTAATAAGATCCCAACACCATCTCCCGGCCCCATCTGGACATACTGGAGGATTCCTTCCCCATTTTTTTGGATTGAGATTGCAGCTTTTGTGGCACCTGAAAAATGTCCCCCGTGCAAGTGCGCCTTGCCGAGTACAGACATCAGATCTTGTCCATGACCTGTAATTACACAGTCGTGCATGGTAATTTCAGCACCAAATTCTACGTTGGCAGCACAGTTGCCGAGCGTTACAAGCAAACACTTTTTCAACGTTATTTGTCCCTCAACTACATCAACCAGGGAATCAATTTGCTCCTCTGTAGCCTTCAAAGTTATATCCTTTAGGATGGGGTGGCCGGACTTAACCCTAACAGCCGGTGGGCCGTTGCTTTCGATAACAACTTTTGAAGGATCTCCATCGCCGACAATTGTCACGTCTTTATCAAGCACTATTGATTCTTTATAAACCCCAGGCTGAACGCGAATTTGTGCGCCTGATGCGGCTTGTCTTAGTGCTACACGTAAACTGAGACAGGTGGCTTGTCCGCCTCTTCCAACTACAACATTTAATAACTCTGGCTTTGTAGCTGCAGTGCTATGCACAGAAGTGGTCTTGAGTGCATTTTGAATAGCCTGCGCAAAGGATTCTGCATTCTGAAAACGGGTGAGAGGGTCCTTGTCGATAGCCTTTTCTGCAACTTTTAAGAGAGCTGGCGGAAGCCCAATCGTATCGGCAGGAGTCAATGGGACAGGACTTTGATTGAGAATTGCACTCAATATTCCTGTTACATCCTCGCCATCAAATGGTTTTCGTCCGCCAGACAAAATTTCATATAACACCACGCCGAGGGCAAAGAGGTCAGAACTTGCAGTTGCTTTTCCAGTTTTCAAATATTCTGGAGCCATGTAGTGAGTCGTGCCAGCCCACTCTGCCTCATTTGGCTGACTGCTGCGCTCAGTTTCCGCAACTCCGAAGTCTACGATTTTTACATGATTTTTTTTTCCACGCTGCGAAATGAGAATATTGCCTGGCTTAATATCTCTGTGTACCAAGCCTTCTTCGTGAGCGTAGGCTAACCCCTCGCATACCTCTATCAGGTTCTCTAACAGAATTGCTTTTGAAGTCCCGTTTGAAATGAGTGTTTCGAGGGTATCGCCTTCCACGTACTCCATTACGAGGTAAGCATTCCCATCCTGCTGCCCAAAATCGAAAACGGTGACAATATTCGGGTGATTCAGCAGAGCGGTAGCCCTGGCCTCAAATTCAAACTTGGCTTTGGCTTCTTCGTCAAAATTCTGCCCAGTCTGAATCGTCTTTATGGCTACTTCCCTCTCAAGAACCGGATCCTTAGCCAGATAAACCTCACCCATTGCCCCCTTGCCAATGAGGCGGATGATTTCGTATTTTGCAATGTGGGACACCATAGGTAAATATAGGTAAATCTAAAGCCTAGCCATTATAGCATTATTAGCTTGAAGGGACATGCCCAAAAACAATATAGCTATTTACGTTTTTGTTGTTCATTGACGGCGAGCCAAGCCCGCCTATGAACAACAAACGGCCATGATTTGCAAACAAATCCTGGCATAGCAGTTCAACTACAAAAAGTTGAACCGCAATATTAGACATCCACAATCCAAACTCAAACAATGAGGGATAAAGACAATCCGAATTTGTTGGTCGGGGCGAAAGGATTTGAACCTTCGACCCTCTGCTCCCAAAGCAGATGCGCTACCAGGCTGCGCCACGCCCCGAAAGAATCTTATAATAGCAAAAAAAAAAAAAATTACCTCTTTTTCTTTTTTTTATTTGATTTACCGCTACCCAGAAGTTTAGAAAAAAAGCCATTACTCTCATCTTCATTCATATGCGGCAACATTGTTGCCAGTAACTGCTTCACGCACAGCCCTTGTTCATCAGTCAACCTCTTGGGTACATCTACTGATACATGCAAAAACAAGTCCCCTCGACCGCTTCCCTTTAACCTTGGTACCCCTGCGTTGGCAATCCTCATTCTTTGATTGCCTTGTGTGCCTGGAGGAATCTTAAGTGTCTCTTTGCCATATAGGGTATCGACAGGAAAGTTGCCTCCCACCACTAGCATTGGCCATGGGATGTTCAAAACACGGTGCAAGTCTGCGCCCTCTCTCTCGTACAGAGGATCCTTTTCCACATTAAAGGCGATGTAGAGATCCCCATTTCCACCTCCACCTCTCCCCCCCATTCCTTCACCAGGCAAGCGAAGACGCTGGCCGTGGTCTATACCAGGTGGAATGTTGAATTTTATTTTGGCCTTTTTTTGCAATCTGCCTTCACCGTGGCAATCAGGGCATGGGCTTTGGATTACCTTGCGCTTGCCCTGACAACGGGGACATGTTACAGCCATCTGCAAAAAACCCTGGCGCATGGCAATTTGCCCAGCTCCATTGCATTGAGGGCATACAGTGGGATGAGTACCGCTGGCGCACCCACTTCCACTGCACGTATTGCAAGGCTCGAGGCGAGGAATTTCAACCTCTTTTCCATCCAAACCAAATACAGAATCCCTGAAAGGTATTCTTAGCTCTACCTGCATGTCTGAACCACGTTCACGCCCATCATTTTGAGACCTTCTTCTTCCGCCAAACACATCCCCAAAAATTCCGCCAAACAGGTTGGCGAACAGGTCGCCCCCGAAAATGTCCTGGAAATCTGCAAATTGACTGGGGTCGAATTGAAACCCACCACCACTCGCTCCTGCATGGCCAAACTGGTCATACCTATGACGTTTATCAGCATCGGACAACACACTGTAGGCTTCAGCTGCTTCCTTAAACAGCTCTTCTGCTTCCCTGTTTCCTGGATTTTGGTCTGGGTGGTACTGCATGGCCAGCTTGCGATAGGCTTTTTTTATTTCATCCAGACTGGAATTCTTGGGAACACCGAGAATTTCGTAATAATCCCGCTTCATTGAATCTCCTGTTGGGTTCACACAAAACAAAGCCCAACACAATTGATCTTAAAATGTTTTTTTACATGAACCACTGTGTCATTATCCTCGAAAAATATGTCACTCAATTTTCATGGTTCATAAACAAAGCATCCAATAACTTCGACTGTCTCACAGCACTTCTGTCCCACCCGAATTTCCATCATTGTCACCCTCAAGGTCAACAAGGGAAACCATATCCTCACTCGCGGCAATGGCGGCAGTTGTCAGCAATCCCTGGGCATCCAACAGCTTCACTTCGTTATCCCTGATTTTGGAAATGTCTTTTCCGGCGATGGCTTCCCTGACGATTGCGAAAAGTTTCTTAATTTCACTTCTTTGCTCATCTGTAAGTTCTTTCCCAAAATCGGCAAAGGCTTTGTCGCAGGAGTACAGCAAACCTTCCGTGCTGGCAATGTACTTAAGTTCGTCCCGCCTTTTGATATCTTCCTCGGCATACTGTGAAGCATCCCGAACCATTCGCTGAATTTCAAATTCTGACAATCCAGAGCTAGGCTGTATGTTCATCACTTGTTCAGCATTTGTTATTAAATCGAGTGCTGTAACCTTCACAATCCCATTTGAATCAATATCAAAAGAAACTTCAATCTGAGGCACTCCCGCTGGAAGCGGTGGCAAGTTTACTAAATCAAAACGGCCCAGACTCTTATTTGCCTCTGCCAGCTCTCGCTCTCCTTGTAAAACATGAATCTCAACCCTGGCTTGATTATCGGCAACGGTTGTGAAAACGCGTTTATCCCTTGCTGGAATTGTTGTATTTCTGTTAATTATTTTAACAAATTCACCACCATGGGCCTCAATGCCTAGAGACAGAGGCGTTACGTCCAACAATATAAGATCATGTATATCACCACTTAACACAGCACCTTGGATTGCTGCCCCAATTGCAACTACCTCATCGGGATTAATTTCTCTATCCGGCTCTTTTCCAAAGAATTCTTTTAGCCTCTTTTGAACTAAAGGCATTCTGGATTGTCCGCCAACTAAAATTACCTGAGATACATTCGAAGGCATGTGGCCAGCTTGCTGCAAAGCATCCTGGATAGGTGCAATCATCCGATTGACCAGAGGAGTTACCATTTCCTCATATTCACTGCGTTTCAGTGTGGTTTCAATGTGTAATGGGCCATCAGGTCCTTGAATAACAAATGGGATTCTAATTTCAACTTCATCCAGTGACGACAACTCGCATTTAGCTTTTTCGGATACTTCC
>WRHW01000079.1 GCA_009783055.1 Holophagaceae bacterium | reverse complement strand
TCGTACCAAGTTGCACCCAAACGGGAGCAACCTAGTACATTAAGGTAATTGCAAAACCTGGTTGTACGTCTGCGCCGCCATTTCGCTGTCCGCTCCAAAGTCGCGGTCTGCTTTATTTTGGCGCAGCCTACCAACTCCGTTGTTTCAAAACCCCTCGGGGTTTTGAAAATGGTTCCAGATTAGTATCGGATATATTTTTTGTTTTCGCGGATAAATAGCAATAATGTAATAATAATAAAATTGTCATTATTGACTTGTAAACATTGATTATAGGGATAATAACAATTCAATCACAAATTATTAATAAATTGTTGCAATTTCAGTTTTTCAATTAGTGACAAATTTGTCATAGTTATCTGCGTCTGATCGGGGTGGATTCGTTAGAGCGAATGGCGAGCGCGAATGTGGAGTATGAAATATTCCAAATTCCGCAATTTTTTGTAGTATTCAGTATTTAGATTTTGTTTAACCAGACTTTGACAACTGGGGGTAGCAGAGTACGTAAGTTGTTGATTCAACAAAACTTATTCAACGAAAATTTCTTAAAATTCACTCTTTACAACACGAGTTGTCAAAGAAGGGTTAAAGTCAGGGTAGTCGGTGCATTGCAAAAAAGCAGGGATGCTCTGTGCAGGAGCCATGCAGTTCGGTGACTGGTGGGGGGCATACCGTTTGTTTGAAAGAGAACGTTATAGACAGACATTGGGCTCGTTAGAGCCAGAACTCAGGGCATCGGTGGAAATTACCTGAATGTATACTATAATTACATGCGGAATTTGGGTTGAATATCTCGTCCAACACTTCTTTCGTAAACGCCGTTCCAACCTCCTTCTAAAAGTCCAGGCGTTTACACAAAAATTGTTACATGGTCCAACATCATCGAAATATTCGGCCTCAAACTTGAACCATAGTTATATAATTTGGGAATTTGGGATACCAAACTGAAGCCGTTTGGTCTGTATATAAAGCTCATCAGGTTATCCACTGGTTGTAGTTTTGGTTTATAATCGTGTTGTATGGAAAATGCTGACCAGGACATACTAGAGAGCGTTGCTCCCGCAAGAATTTTTGAGCCACCGAGTGGTTTTGAGAGCAGGTTTCGCGACATGGCTCTCGATCTTCCGCTGTTTGAAGGTCCACTGGATTTGCTGCTATACCTGATTCGTGACCATAAACTGAATATCCTTGACCTGCCCATGGCTTCTATTACAAAACAATACATGAATTATTTACGGTTAATGGAAGAACTCAGCCTGGAAATTGCTGCTGAATTCATAGCAATGGCTGCCCAGTTGGCCCAAATCAAGAGTAGGATGTTGTTACCTCTGCCATCAAAAGAAGGTGAACCGGAAGACCCCAGGGAAGACTTGGTTAATAAATTGTTGCAATATCAAGCAATACAAGAAGCAACCAAAGAACTTTCGGAGCGTGAATGCTGCTGGCATGATATTGTTTTTGCCAGTGGCCTCGACATCCAGGAATATGCGAGGGTGGAAGAAGAACCTATCAGAGCCACTGTAATGGATTTGTTGAGTGCGTATAGAGAAATACTGAAAAGCTGGATGCCGCCTCCGCCTGTGGAAGTCATGGCCCCGCCAAAGACGATTGATCAACGTATTACTGAAGTGTTGGAGTTGCTCCAAGGCTCTGACTGGTACCCGTTTGCTGAACTCTTTTCAAAATCGAAGTGCCGTGAAGATCTAGTCCTTACCTTTCTGGCACTGTTGGAAATCGTCAAAAGTGGCCGAGCCAGATTGCTGCAAACGGAGGCTTTTGGAGAGATCCGCATCCAGGCGGCATAACAAGCTGGTTTGGATTATCATCTATTTCACGTCGAAGTAATTCAGGTGAAATTGTATAACAATTCAGCAACAAAAAGATAAACTGCTGTATATTCCTATTCGTCCCTCTCTGGTACCAGTAACACTCTCTGAATCCGCTCAAGATTTCCCTGCAACCTTACCAACTGCCAGGCAATAACCATGGCGTAACCGAGCCAGACCCATAACAGGCGGGGGTCGCTCGGGGTTCTTTTTAGTGGCTCTATGCCTATGTCCAGGCGTAAGCCGTACATGAACCACTGCACTACTCCAAAGCCAATTACAAGGTGCCCCCAACGAATCCAGTATGGCCTCAAACCTTCTTTGATTTTCCACTTCAACAAAAACCAGCGTACAAAGATGTCTCCCTCATGGTCTTCCAGATGAAGGTGTATTAGTCTATCCACTAGAGGAGCGTAGTTTTGCCCCTTCAGTGTCTCCATTTCTCCTGATCCGCCAATATGGCGCAGGTGGGCAGAACGGATTTTGCCGACACATTCGTTCCAAGGCGCATTTTCGCGTATCAAGGAGAGTTGAAGCCGTAATATACCTACCCAAAGGATGGCATGGGCGAGGATTACTCCCCAAACTGCCATCCCCTGCCAGCCGTAATTACCGACCAAATCAAAAAAGCGCGATAAATCCATGAGAGTTCCTCATGCGGTGATAGTTTTCATTATTTTTCCCTTGCTAGTATGAATAGTGTCCTGTCATCTCTGTTTTGAGTTTCAAAGGCGGCTACTTGCTGGAAAATAGATTCACACGCAGCTCTGGTGGAGCCTGTACCCCAAAAGCGCTCTAGCTGGGCCGTTAGGCGATCCATGCCAAATAGATTTCCCTGGTCGTCCATCGCCTCAGTAATTCCATCGCTGTACATGGTTATCCAGTCCCCGGGCTGCAGATTACCTTCAATAACCTGCCAATTTGGAGAGCTAACTGGCAGCATTCCCAGTGCCTTACCAGTTGGCATCAAGGGGATAGCCATATTTGGTTTTTCTCGTGTCAATAAAATCGGCGGCGGGTGGCCAGCCCTGACAACCTTGTATTGACCATTTTCATTCCACTCGATGATAGACAGCGTCAGGAAATCTCTTGCACTCATAAGAACCCGCAAAACCATATCCATTTCGGCAAGAATTTTTTCCAGTGGATATTCAGCATCCAGAGAGGCAAATTTCAACAGTGCCATCGACTGACTCATATATATGGCGGCAGCCAATCCCTTGCCACTTACGTCTCCAACCACAGCAATCCATCTGCCAGGGGCGCGCAGTTTGACCCACAACAAGTCCCCGCCAGTTTCGGTTGCAGGTACTAACCTTGATGCAATCTGAAACCCAGTAATATTGGGAGGCTCTGAGGTAATTAGGGATTCCTGTATTTGTTGTGCGGCATGTAGCTCTTGATCCATCCTTGTTTTGTCAATCAGGCTCCTGTGCATATCTGCTGTTTCCAGCAAGGCTCCTGTGGCAATTGCTATTTCACGCAATAGCTCTCGGTCTTCACGGTTATAGTTGAGTTCGGCATATTTTCCACCCAGCAATAATACTGAATGAGGGTAATCTCCGTTCATGAGCATAACCAAAATCTGCGCGCCAATGGAATCCAGATATCTTCTCAGGGCCATGCTTTGAGCCTGAATCCAATCCGATTCATCGCTTCCCAGCCCAAATACTAATTCTCTATTATCTTTGGCATGCCTAAGCATTGTCTGAGGTAGTTTGATAAACCGTTGCTCTTCCCCACTGAGGGTCTGAGAATCCTCTGTATGGCCTTTAACCGCAGATGGGAGTTCTACTCTGTTGGATTTGACGGGGAGGCATAGAAACAGCTGCGGCTTGAATGCAGTATGTATTGAAATGACTAAGCTATTCAAAAGTGCATCATCTGAGAAACGGTTTTTGGTCTCTCTTAGGTTCCCTAATATCAAGTCGTGAGCGGTTTTAATGTCTTTTTTGAATCTTCGGCGCAACGTAACCAAAAGCCACTGAAAAAGCCCACTCAAGGGAAGCGCGAGGAGGCCCATGATTACACCGAGCCATGCCATTGGAATTTGTGTAGGCATGGCTACCACAAACAGAAAGGCAATGGCTCCTAAATAAGCTATTACCAGAGCGCCAAGGGCAACAAAATAGCTCAGCCATCTCACAATCACACGGCGGATGTCAAAAAGGCCGTGGCGCAGGATGGCATATGCAAAGGTCAACGGAAGCAGAGGGAGTGGGAAAAAAAGATATTTGCTGGAACGCTGGAAAAAAATCCAATCGGCTCCTTTGAGAGTTCCAGCAAACCAGAGGTAGATGACCAAGTCAATTATGATAGCCATGGAAAACAGCAGGGGGGCCAAGAGAGCCTTCCTGCGCCGACCTGGAATTTTGAAGGCTCCTACCCAAAATAGAACAACCCCTGAACCAAGCAGAAGGAGCTGTAGTGACCCACTGGCAAAATTGGACTTATTGACACTAACTGGAAGGGCATCCAGCAATATTCGCAATATCCAGTCGACATTCTTCAATCCTGAAATCGCAAGTCCCACCGTTATCATTATTTCCGGTAGCATGACCAATGCACTGGCCGCATACATCCCAATCAACAGTGGGCGGTACTTCTTTATCTCGAAGCCATAGGGAAATCTGAGAAAAAAATGAAACCACATCGGCGGTAACAGAATTCTAACCAATAGCCAGCACAGGTTGGTGATCAATTCCAAGCCAAGAGGAACGGTATAGTTCCCCCTGGTAGAAGCTCCGGCGACCAAAATGAGTGTCAGGATGCCCAGGTAGAAAAAATGACGAGTGACCTTACGCTGTGGTGATGACAGGACTACGAGCAAACCTATTGTCCAGGCCACAATGCCGGTTAGCAAAAAGACTGCATTAGTGGTATCAAACTCTTTTTTTAGTTCCAGGGGTCTTGATATTCTTTGGCCATCCCTGGAAACTGTGTATAAGACGGTCGTTCCATCGGGTGTTGAGTTAATGAAAGCCGTCATCTTTTCGATGGTCCTGTTGACTTGCCTCCAGTTCTCTTCATAGGTTAACTGGTCTGAAAAATCGGGAATTTTTAAGTCATGGATGGCAATCAGCTCATCTCCATCCATTAGAGATGCCACATCTGCCGCGCCCTTTGGAGTTATTGCCCTGATAATGACTCTGGGTTGCGGTTTAGCTGGATGGTTACTTGAATTAATGTCCTCAACGCTCCATAAACACTGGTCAGTTGAAGGAGCGTATGCCCACTGAGCAAGAGAAAAGCATCCGACTGCAAGTGCAAGTGCGGCTGCGCTTGACCAAAAAAGCCGCCATCGGATAGTAAGAAGTGATGAATTCAAGTTAGCCTTAGTGTGTGGGAGGTTGAGATGGAAGAAAAAACGTGGTGGGTCATCATCGGCGGTGTCAGGCGTATCGGCATTGCTCTGGCCCACGGTTTGGCAGAAAATCACAAACTTGTATTAACAAGTTCAAATATTCCACAAAGGAACGAGGAATTATCCAAGCTGTCAATTCGCACCGATGTCAGACTACTGCATTGGAACGCAAATGATCCGGAACTTGCAACAAAAATTATGACAGACATTGAGGAACTTAGGGGAAAAGGAATTTCGTTGAGCGGGGCCATCCTGGTTGCAGGGACATTCCCAAATGCCCCGCTTGGCTCATGGAATGCAGATGATTTACAGCTAACGTGGCAAGTAAACCTAACCTTTCCGCTACTGGTAGTTCAGGCACTTGCGCCAAATCTCGTTGATGGAAGCTGTATCCAGATCATTTTAGACACATGTATTCATCGCCCCATGCCAGGTCGATTGCCGTATTCCTGTGCAAAAACAGGTCTGGCCTGTTTGGTTCAGGGGATGTCCCGGATTTTAGCTCCCAAAATCCGTATCGTGGGCCATGCCATAGGTACCATTTTGCCAGATGATGAATCCAATCCCGATTTTTTGAGGGATCAGACACTGCTAAAGTGCCTTGGAACACCTGAAGATTTATGCAGGGCAATCAACTATGCTGCTTCAAGCCCCTATTTAACAGGAGAAATTCTCACATTGGACGGGGGCAGAAGATGGCTTTAGACGGGAAAAGACATCAATTTGTATTCTTGCACTTCCGCCCGTAGTGCCTCATTCTTTTTAGATGGGAGGCGAATTGATCAATGTTGGACTGTTGTTTGGCGGGGAGAGCCTGGAGCATGAAGTATCCATAGTTTCTGCCAAGTCCATAGCGAAGCACTTAGACCCTAACCTGTTTAAGATGACACCTATCGGCATTGCCAGAAATGGGGTATGGGTTCTCTTGGGTGATCCATTTGCCCGTTTGACAGAAGGCGAATTTCCTAAAAAGAGTGACTATCCATTTTTGCCCCTCGAAAAAGGGGCGGAGTCGGCTGAGCTGCCCGACATCATTTTCAATATCATTCATGGTGCGGGGGGAGAAGACGGGCAAATACAGGGATACCTGGAGGTTTTGAAAATTCCATGCACCGGGGCTGGCCGCCTGGCAACGGCAATAGCAATGGATAAATGGATGGCAAAGCGTGTCTGGGAGTCGGAGGGGTTGCCTGTAACACCTTTTAAGGCAATTTCTGAGGAAAGCTGGAAAAAAAATCAGCCAGGTTTTATCAATCAGTGTCTGGCCCTGGGTTTGCCTCTGTTTGTCAAACCAGCCAATACAGGTTCCAGCATCGGCATCGAAAAGGTGAAAGAGGCCATGGAACTAAAGAAGGCAATTGAAAATGCCTTTATCTATGACAGACGTGTCCTGATAGAAAAAAGCCTTGATGCCAGAGAAATTGAAGTTGCAGTGCTTGGTGGAGATGACACAGTTGTGAGTGTACCAGGTGAGGTATTGGTAGCAGGTGAGTTCTATGATTTTGCAGATAAATATTTGGATGGAAAGAGTAAGACTTGTGTACCTGCAGAGTTGGACACGGACACAACCCAAAAAATCATGACGATGGCCCGTAAAGCATTTTTGAGCCTGGATGGATATGGGCTTGCCAGGGTCGATTTTTTTGTTGAACGTGAAACAGGTCAAATTTTCATAAATGAAATTAATACTATCCCTGGTTTTACGAGTATCAGCATGTTCCCAAAGCTGCTTGAGTTTGCTGGAATTCCATATCGGGATCAACTGACAAGGATTATTGAGCTTGCCATCGCCAGGCACAAACAGATGGCCTCTAAGCAGATTGCTTTTCAAAGTAAGAGTGATTGGTTTCAATCATGAAATATAATTGCAGTCGGCGGTTGCAGTGATAGACAAATACAGGACTGCGAGCTAACAATGCCTGTCTGCAATTGGTATTATTACTTTCTGGAGTTTTAGTTGGATAACGCCAAAATCATTACCCTACCCGCCCTTCCTATTCGGGAAGTGGTTATCTTTCCAGGAGGGAGGGTACCCTTTGTTGTTGGCAGGCGCACTTCTGCGTTAACTTTGGAGAGATCAGTCAAGATAGGTGATCAAATTGTCTTGTTGACACAGAAAGATCCAAAGACCGACGAACCTGGTCAGGATGAGCTTTTTCCAGTAGGATGCCTTGCCAACGTTGAATCTTTAGTTGCTCTGCCGAACCGCTATTTTAAGATCGGTGTTAGAGGGGCGGCCAGGATTAGGCTACTCAGGCTAATGGGCGAAGATGAAACGCTGAGGGCTGAAGTAGAGGTACTGATTGAGCCCAACCCCAACGAATGGAACTGCGATTCTAAACCAGAAGTATTGACTGATTTTTATCAGGCCATAGCGGAATTTCTTGGTCGCTACCCAGATTCCGCTCGGTTGCTTTCTATTGAGCATATTAAATCACTGCCAATCAACGAGGCAATAGATGTTGTAGCCGGTTTTATCAATGCAGGGATTCATGAAAAACAACAAGTACTCGAACAGATAGAAATTCAGCCTCGCCTGGATGTTGTGATGAAGCTGCTTCAAATGGATTCGGATAGGTTCAACGTTGATCGTGATCTCGAACAAAAAACACGGCAACGTCTGGATGAGGGCCATAAGAATTTCGTGCTGAACGAAAAAATGCGCGTCATCCAGCAGGAACTGGGGAAAAAGGATGAAAAGGGCGAATTCAAAATACTGCGCCAGAGAATCCATGACGCAGGGATGAGTGAAGAAGCCCACGCCAAGGCATTAGAAGAAATTGAACGATTGGAATTGATGCCACCACAGAGTGCTGAGGCAACCGTAAGCAGAACTTATATTGATTGGCTTTTGGCATTGCCTTGGAAAAAATTCGCAGACGACCGATTGGATTTGGATGAGGCCGAACTCGTTCTCAATGAAGACCATGCTGGCCTGGAAAAGGTGAAGGCACGCATTCTGGAATATTTAGCTGTTATGCGCCGATTGCGTGACACTCAGATAGTTCATCCAGTTCATGGATGTGACGGGAAGGGTGATTTCAAACAAGAAGTTGGGACTGAAAAGGAATTATCAGAAGTGGGAGGGTACGATGTTCCACCCGCTCTCAAAGGGCCTATACTTTGCCTGGTGGGTCCCCCTGGTGTTGGAAAGACAAGCCTTGCGCGGAGCATTGCGAGGGCTATGAACAGACCCTTTGTTCGATTCAGCCTTGGGGGTCTTCGTGATGAAGCAGAAATACGCGGGCATCGGAGAACCTATATTGGCTCTCTGCCGGGACGCATCATTGGCCTGATAAAAAAAGCTGGCGTAAAAAACCCTCTGATGTTGCTTGATGAGTTGGATAAGATGGCTTCAGATTGGAGGGGCGATCCTGCTTCAGCTCTACTGGAAGTCTTAGATCCAGAACAAAATGCTTCATTTCAGGATCATTACTTAGACGTTGGTTTCGATCTGGGTCAAGTGCTTTTTCTTTGCACTGCAAATGTCAGGCATAACATTCCTGAAGCATTGGCAGACAGATTAGAGATCATTGAACTATCGGGCTATACTCCTTTGGAAAAAAATGCTATCGCCCAAGGACACCTTGTACCTAAGTCATTGGGACACCATGGCCTGAATGACTTAAATATCCATTTTGAAGATGGAGCCATTGACCGCATCGTAAATTCGTACACAAAGGAGGCAGGCGTAAGGCAACTCGAACGTGAAATTGCTGCGATCCTGCGAAAACTTGCTCGCCACAGCCTTCAGCCTGAAAAAGGCGAGGTATTTGAGCCAGTGGTGACTGCTGATCGAGTGACAAAGTTACTTGGGGCAGAAAAATTCCTCGAAATGCTTCCAGGGGACGATGAAACCCCCGGAGTAGTAAATGGCCTGGCATGGACAGCATCTGGAGGTGACCTTCTCACCATTGAAGCTACGAAGGTGCCAGGAAAGGGCAACCTGAAACTAACGGGCAAATTGGGCGAAGTAATGCAGGAGAGCGCGCAAATTGCCTTGAGCTATGTCAGGGCCAGGGCAGAGATGTTTGGATTGGCCCCTGATTTTTTGGAAAAAATAGATATACACCTACATGTCCCGGAAGGCGCAATCCCCAAGGATGGCCCGAGCGCGGGGATTACCATGGCTACCGCCCTGTTGTCCGCCCTCACTGGAATCCCCGCCAAATCGGAAGTTGCAATGACTGGCGAACTTACCTTGCGGGGTATGGTTTTGCCTATAGGGGGGCTAAAGGAAAAACTCCTGGCTGCCCACCGAATGGGCAGAAAAACAATCCTCATACCTCGAGAAAATGCGAGGCACCTGGAAGATATTCCGCAGGAAGTTAGAGATGCGCTGACTATTAATTTAGTTGGCCAGATGGATGAAGTTATTCCCCTCGCCCTGACAAAAATGCCTGAACCTTATTTAGAAGCAGTAGCCATCAATTAGGACACGGTTTTCTGGTAGCTTCAGCTTTATATCTGTGGTTTTCTGTTCAATTCTAGTATCCTTTCTATATGCGATTTCTTGGCAGTCATGTCATACATTTTTTCCTCATGGGACTGGGCATCTCAGCAGTTCTTGGAATGTTGAAACCAACTATGCGTCCCGAACGCACCATTAGAAGTATGCGCAACCATGTCATTGGTTTGGTGGGTATCGGGTTGGTTTTGGCTTGGATTATGTACTTATTGCCCCGATTGCCTGTTCGTTTTTAGATTCGATGAGACCAAACTTAGACTTGCAAAAAGAGGACACCTGCCAAATAGCTTCAAGTGTTCCGGCTTCATTGATAGCCAAAATGTCAGGCGGTGGTCGGTTTGTACGCAATTGGCTGAACCGACTTTGGAAGTATTGGCTGGCATTTGAAGAAAAATTTCCGAGGATTGGCAATATCAGGCATTTTTGCTGGGGGATAATGGCGAAGTATCATCACGATGATTGTTTTAGCTATGCCGCTGGCCTAAGTTTCTGGTTTTTGATAAGCATGGTTCCGCTCGCAACGTTATTCTTTAAAATCCTGATGATTTTTTTGGGGAACCACACTTTTTTTCAGCAGGCACAGGATATTTTGATAAATGTGATTCCGTTCATACCTGAAGATTTTTTGATTAATGCGGTAAGCCAAACACGTGATGCAGGCAATAGTTTGGGTTTTGCCTGGATTGTGCTTTTGTTTGGAAGTTATTGGGGCATGAATCAGTTGGATAAATCTTTGACTCACGTATTTGGCGTGAGAATTCATAAACAACTTCAAACCAGGAAATACCACATTTTTCGTCAAATGGGCCTCCTGATAAGCGGACTGGTTTTATTAGCCCTGGTTCTGGCATTACTTGTTGGTGGAGGAGTTGTGAGGGGTCTGTCACCAGCAAATACCAACTTACTTATGGGTAACTTGTCAGTTCTCATCAGTTTGGTCGCAACTACGCTTATATTCCTGTATGTGCCTCGCTTGAGTGTTGCGTTTCGCCACGCATTTTTAGGAGCCTTGGTTTCCACTTGTTTTTGGACGATAGCAAAATGGGCTTTCAAAATCTATGTTGCCCATGCCCTCACTTGGAATATTACCTATGGGTCGCTATTGGGTATTATCGCTGGCCTGACATTTCTGTACTACACATGTGCTATCTTGATGTTAGGTGCGGAGGTTACGGCGGCATTCTATGTAAAAGATGACGAAAAAAAATCAATTGCAAAGGTTTTCAGTTTTCAGTTCTTTGGCAAAGACATCGGCCAGTGAGGAAGTTATAGCAGTTCAACTTTTTGTAGTTGAACTGCTATATGCCGACAAAGCCTAGTCCTGCGCCGTTGAAGGCTACAGGGTAGCCTTGAATGGCATTGCAGGGCTTGGGTTTGTCAACTTTGCCTGCA
>WRHW01000078.1 GCA_009783055.1 Holophagaceae bacterium | reverse complement strand
GGAGCAACTTGGTATGACGGCAATGCGAAAGCAGTGCCCGCAAGTTTTTGAAAATACGGGCTTTGCTCGTGTTTGCAAAAACTTTTGCGTTTCGCGTTTAATCCCGATTAAACGCAACCTAGTGTCAGTAGATAGCCGGCTAACCGTTAAACTGCTATTTGAAACCAAGTCAGGGAATCCGGCATCTGTCTTTGGTGGTATGGCAGTTTTTTTCAGTCGAACTGCTGTTGCTGTCCCTTCCGAAAACCGATGATGTTTTCAATTGGCATTTTTGAGTGCAACCTAGTATAAAATAACTGTAATAGGAGTTGTGTTGCCAAGATCACTAAATCAGTCCAGTCACGACCCCCAAGCCAGTTCTCGGGGTTATACCCTATCTGTGTTGCTTGTCATGCTCGTTGTTGCAGGGACAGTTACTGTACAAAAAGGTCATCTTTGGGCACCAACCCAACTCAATAGGGAAAGAGAGGCCGAACTAATATACAGGGGCGAACACCTTGCCAGAGGCATTGCACTGTTCAGGCAAAAAACTGGGCGCTATCCAACAACCCTGGCAGAAGTGGAGGCTATATCGCCTCGCATTATCAGAAAGGCATATAAGGATCCTATGACCGCTAAAGGCGAATGGACTTTTGTTTATAATGTTCCCACTGCTCCCTCCGGAAACAACGAAGGACTGCCTATAGTCGGACTTCGCAGTAAAAGCAATGGAAACAGTATAAAGCTATACCAAAATAAAAGTCTGCATAGCGAATGGGAATTTTCCGCCCTTGATCCTCGGCTGGGTGGCCAACCTGGTCAGCAACAAATGCCAGGCGGTCAACAAATACCGAACTCTCCCCAGCAGGGTGGTCAATCGCAGAATAGCAACAATTCGGAAAACAAATGAATACTTGGCATGGAATTATTAGAATTATAGCAGTGGTAGCACTGAGCCTGACTACAGGCCCAGCCATAACCAGAGAGCCAGAATGGGTGCCTCATCTGCAAGCTAGGGGAATCAAAGTTTCTGCTGGAATATGGGAATTGTCATCAGGAAAACTTATAGAGGGATTTCAAACTGAATTAGGTTTGATCCCTGCTTCAACAACAAAGGTTGTTTCTACCTACGCTATTCTCCGAACCCTTAAACCTGATTTTCAGTGGGTAACAAGCGTTTTAGGAGACCTAGATAAGGGTGTAGTAACCGGCGACATGGTAGTTGTTGGAGGTGGCGATCCGTTTTTTACCAACGAGCATATATGGAATCTGGCTCAGGAACTTAAGGCCAAAGGTGTCCTTAGAGTAACTGGTAGCCTCAGACTCGATCAAAGCGCATTTGATTCGCAACGCTATGGTACTGGATGGGAAAATACCAGTAGCAACACTACGCCTCCCATATTGCCCCTATCAGTAAATTTTAACCGCACCGCCAGGGGTAACATTACAAGAGAGCCAGAAAAACTCGCGATAGACGTAATCTCGAATATTTTCAAAAATGCGGGTATCACCTTTGATGGTAGGCTAGATGGTGGAGAGAGTAAGAAAGTTATTGCAACATATAAATCTCCCACCCTGCACTCACTGACAAACTCTGTAAACAAACTATCCAACAATTTTATTACAGAAATGTTGGTGAAAAACTTCGGTGGTGGATCATGGGCGAAAGGCATCGACAGGATTCAGGATTTCTACAAGTTAAACCTTGACATCGCCCCCCAGGACATCCAAATCACAGATGGGAGCGGACTCAGTAAGCTAAATCGCCTGTCTGCTAGAACTCTATCCACAATCCTCCGGGCGGCTTGGCACGACTTTGAAGTAGGACCAGAATTTGTTGCCAGCCTCAAATACATCGGAGCCGAGCCCGGCGAACCAAGGATAAAAGACCCCAACTTGACCCGCCGGGTCAGGTGTAAGACAGGTCATCTAGACAACGTGGACACTATGTGTGGCTATATCCACATGCCAGACGGGAGTATTCGAGTCTTTGCCATACTGCTAAATGGCCCTTGCACTTGGCAGGATGTGGAGTACATTCTCAAAGTATGGGCAAATTAACTCTAGTAACAGGAACCTGAAAACCTGCGTGTCTACTGATACTAAGTTGCTATATAATAAGCAAAATGGAGGTGCCAATGCGCCCTGATTCACCAGTTGCATTGATAACAGGAGCCAGTTCCGGATTTGGCGAAGCCACAGCAAGGTTGTTAGCGGCCAAAGGCTACCAACTGGCTCTAGGCGCGAGACGGTTGGATCGACTACAAAAACTGTCTGCCGAATTATCAGAAAAACATGGGATCAAAGTTTTTTGTGGCTCTGTAGATACTAGAGAAACGGCAAGTGTTCAGGACTTTGTTGATAGTGCAGTCGCCCATCATGGAGCAATACATGTGGTGGTAGCCAATGCTGGCCTTGCCTCTGGTCTGCACAAAGTATGGGAAATCCCTGATGAAGACATGGAAGCCATGTTGCGCACAAACGTTGAAGGTGTTGTCAAAACCATCAGGTCTGCCCTACCCCACGTCCGCAGGGCGGGCTGGGGACATATTTTCTTCATCGGAAGCACCGCAGGACATCAATCCTATGAAGGTGGCGGAGTCTATTCTGCGAGCAAGCATGGTATAAAAGCACTTTCACACGCATTAAGACTCGAGCTATGTGGAGACCCCATCCGCGTGACATCTGTAGACCCTGGGATGGCTGAAACAGAATTTGCGCTGGTTCGCTTCAGAGACCCAGCACGCGCCAAGGCACTCTATGATGGCATAGACGCTCTTTCTGGAGCAGATGTAGCCGAGTGTATCAGATGGTGTCTCGAACTGCCTGACCATGTAAACATCGATGAAATGATAGTCAAGTGTCGTGACCAAGCCAGCCATACCATGGCCAAGGTGCATAAACACTAGGTCTAAGCGTTAGTTTGGCTACCAAACTGTAAAATGGTTAGCACAATGGCATCAGCCATCTATTTCCAAAAAATCTGCAATTAGTTTGGTGGCACTCGAATAGTCTAGCCGACCAACGCATATGTTTATGTCGATAAACCAAGGCTCGTTGCCAACCTGCCCCTGTAACTCTTTGATAACTTGATGAGCTTTTAGGCTTCTGCTCTGCAAAAGAGTTTGGAGGTCTTGTAGAAGCTGTCTGATTTTTTTTATGTCTAGATCGCCACAGGGCTCTGTAATCTGTTCATTGGTTTGGTTTAGGGCTTCGGCTAAGGGTCTGCTATATGTTTGCAGTTCCTCGACCAACTCTTGTGCTTCTGCTTTCCAGGGAGCATTATTGACAATATTGGATTCTAAGGTTTTGGCCAGTTCATAGGCCGACATCAATGACAAGTTACCAACGAGGGACTTCAATGTATGAGCAGAACGTCTAGCTAACTCGGCATCATCACTTTCAAGTGCACCATATAAATTGTTGAGTTCGATTTCATAGTCTCTGGAGAACGCCAATAAAAATGTATGCACTTTTGAGTGATCATAATTGAACCTTTTTAACAATAAACTAACATCAAATCCAGCAATTTGATGTTGATTTGATACCGAAGCCAATTCCATTTTTCTGGTATAGGAAGGCATCCACTGGTCAAGGATTAATATCAAATCCTGTGGTTTAAAAGGTTTGGCCAGATAATCATTCATCCCAGCCTCAAGGCATCTATCTTGTTCAGATTTCAATGTTTGAGCGGTCATTGCAATGATAGGAATGTTATTGGCACTTTCTCGGATTTGTCTTGATGCAGAAAGCCCATCTAACTCAGGCATTTGAACATCCATAAGGATAAGTTCGTAGTTTGAGTCCTCATTTAGTGCCTTTTCTACTGCTTCCAGGCCATTTTGGGCGGAGTCAACTTCAAATCCTAATTTGACCAGAATTGTAGAAGCAACCAGTCTATTAATTTCGTTGTCGTCTACCAATAAAATTTTGCCACAACGATTAACAGCTACTGCTTCTTCTACTAATTGCTCGGCGACTTTTTCTTGCAATCTGTATGGAAGTTCTACAGTAAATGTAGTGCCAACACCTACGACACTTTCAATGCTAAGTTTCCCTCCCAACAATTCTGTAAGCCGCTTTGATATGTTAAGTCCAAGGCCAGAACCGCCAAACCTTCGAGTAATCGAGGCATCGGCTTGCTGAAACGGGGAAAATATTTTTTCTATCGATTCAGCAGAGATGCCAATTCCAGTATCTTTTACAACAAAGAGCAAAACTACTGTCTGAGAATCATTTTCTTTTTGGGATACAGAAAGAGTTACCTTCCCCTTACTGGTAAATTTTATTGCATTATCAAGAAGGTTTGTCAGTATTTGTCTAAGTTTGTGAGCATCACCCAGTAAATCTATTTTTATGTTACATTCAGGATTCAACACAAATTTGATATTTTTTGCTTCTGCCTTTTCAGTAAAAATATTTACAATATTATATATAGTTTCCTGAAGGTCAAAAGGTATTGATTCAACACTCATTTTATTTGCTTCAATTTTTGACAAATCTAACAAGTCATTAATCAATTCAAGTAAATTTTTAGTAGCATTTTGTACCAAGTTTACATATTTATGTTGCTCTTCATCCAACTTGGTTTTTGATAACAAGTGACCTAGGCCAACGATTGCATTCATCGGAGTTCTTATTTCATGACTCATATTGGCCAAAAATTCGCTTTTAATTTTGCTGGCATCTTCTGCTTGGGATGTACGTCCCTGAAGATCAAAATTTAATTTTTCAAGCTCTAACTGAGTATTTTTTATTTCTGTTATATCAGTAGCAATAAAAAAGAAACCCATAACAATGGCATTTGGAATATATGGGATTAAATGCCCGATGATAATTTTTTGTATTGCGGTAGGTGTATTTAATGTGCTTTCAAATTGAACGTTTTCTCCACGAAGTGTAGCGTCAAAATATTTTTTATTAGAATCAAGAAAACTTCTATCAAAAAAGTCTTCTATATATAATTCTAAAATTTGATCAGGTGTTTTATTAAACCATTCTTGAAACGTTGGATTAGAAAATCCACATTTCATTTCCTTTGTCCAAAATGTAATTATCGAAGGGATAGCATCTGCTACAGATTTAAGAAATAGCTCACTTTCATATTTTCGTTTTTCAGCCTGTTTTCTTAAAAATACATTCCAGAAACCTCCTGCAAAATTGGTTAGTTGCTTAACATCGTCTTCAAAATATCCCCCATGCTTATTTACTGCCCCAGCCACTGCAACCACACTATTATTAATAATTATTGGCGTAGCCATGTGGCAATTAATGTGCAAAAATGAATCATATTGAAGGGTCTTGGGTATTTCAATACTAATATCGTTATGAATAGCAGACTGAATTGTTTCCAGACATTCGATAAAATAATTATTTTCAGACGGTAGCGCAGAAATACCCGGCAGTTGGGTAAAAATTACAATAGTAGCCTCAAAACACCAAACAGAGAATTCGATTTCTTTAGTGACTTGATTGACGACATATAGATAAGTAACCGGGCTATCAACCAATGCCCCCATCTCTTGGATCGCCCTGCACAAAAAATCTGTTTCGTGTTCACATGGCACTTCATACAAAGACATCAAAACGCGCACACGGCTTTCATCTCTCTCCACTGTTTCTTGTGCTCTGCGGAGATCGGTAATATCCCTTATCACCCAAATTCTACCTGCGGGCATACCATCATCCTGGATGGGAATGAAATCTCTGAGGAATCTTTTATTATTGGATAAGCGTATTTCCTCATCATATACGGGCTGACCGGCCTCTCTAATTCGGTCGCTACCAGAAAAAATTTCAGAGGCAATTGGAAATTCTGCTTCGAGCTTGGTAAAAAAATCAGCCGCTATCATCCCGCTGAGGTCGGTCTGCTCCCATTTGATACCTAGCAAGGTCAGGGCGGCATCGTTTACAAGCTCTATACAATTATTTTGGTTTACAACAAAGACTCCGCTGTTGAGTTTGGATATTATTGTAAAAAGCCTACCTAAACTATTTTGACCGCTGTTTTTTGCGACCCTATCGCTTGTTGCAGGTTTTGTATGCGACTGATTTGTTTCTGTAGGACTCTTTGGACTAATAATGATCTTTTTTGTCCGACTAAACATTGTTTTATTGGCCCCAAGCACATAGCCTATTGCGCCCTTCGCCCTTTGCCTTATAAAGCATCTCGTCAGCTTTTTGAAGCAAATCCAGATGGCTGTATTCTGATTCGGAAGTGAAATCCTTGGGATGCGCTGTAGCCACACCCAAGCTGATTGTAACTATTGGAGCCACCTGCGAATTAGCATGAGGGATATTTAGGGAGCGAACTTTAGAGATGACAGATTCGGCAACTTCTAATGCACCATTTTCATCAGTTTCAGACAACAAACAGACAAATTCTTCGCCTCCAAACCTCGCCGCTAGGTCTGAGGGGCGACGGGATGAGTCTAAAAAGCATCTGGCCACTTGTTTTAGGCATTCATCCCCTTGGATGTGCCCATAGCCATCGTTATAGTTTTTGAAGAAGTCAATATCTCCGATGACAATAGACAGTGCCGCCTTGCTTCTTAGCGCCCGCTTCCACTCTAGCAGAAACGATTCGTCGAATCGCCCCCTATTGGCCAAACCCGTCAGGCCGTCGGTCATGGAAATACTTATTAATCTATCCTGTGCCTGCTTGATAATTAGGTGGTTCCTCACACGCGCCCTCAATAGGGCAGGATTCGCTGGTTTCGTTATATAGTCTATTGCCCCTAGCTGTAGCCCTTTGGCTTCATTCTCATGATCGCCGAGTGCGGTAAGAAAAATGATTGGAACCATATCAAATCTGGGGTCAGACTTTAACCTGATGCAGACTTCGTAGCCATCAACATCAGGCATGAGTACATCCAGTAGAATAAGGTCGGGAATATTCTCTGTTGCCGCATCAATGGCCTCTTTTGCATTTGTTGCAAATATAACTTCGTACTCTTCCCCCAGAGCTTCGGCAATAAACAGGATGTTGGTTGGTACATCATCCACCACCAAGATTGTCTGGCGCTCATCCATCAAAAAACCCTCATACAAAAACTCTGTGTTTTTCAATCGCTATTCTGTCGCATCCGTAAACTTACTTCTACTATCTTATCCAATGATAAGGAATAAATAGTCACAAAAAAACGGAAAAATATCAAGTTAATTTCAAAACCATGTTTGTAGTCTGCGCCTTCATTTTCTCGGTATCCTCTGCTTTGCTCTGATGCACGATGCAGTCACGTGCAACTTGTCCAGAATAGGCTATCCTTTTACTCACTATTGGTTGCATTGCCATCGTCACCTTCCTTCTGGCACAGCTTTTCAACTCCGTTGTTTCAAGAAAATGGCTCCATCTATACCCTTACTTCAGCATCGTTACTTGAAAAATGGCCTTGTAGAGCTGTTGCTACTGGGCCACATAAGAATTCTACCACTTGGTCGGATGACCTGCCAGTAAAGCGCATCGGGTCAAGCGTAGCATTTAGTTCATCTTCTGACATTTGCCAGGCTGGGTCTTTTGCCAGAATAGCCATTAGATTGTTTGCACTTCCTGCTTCCTTTATTGCCTTGCCAGCAGACAGAGCCGCCAGCCTAAATTTTTCATGTAAATCCTGGCGATCGCCGCCACGCTTCACGGCCTCCATCAGTAATACTTCTGCCGCCATAAAAGGTAGCTCTTGCATTAGCCTGCTCTGTATTACCTGTGGATAGACAACCAGCCCAGTGGCCACATTTTTGTATAAGACAAGTATGGCATCCACAGCCAGTAACCCTTGGCTGATGGTCAGGCGACGGTGTGCAGAATCGTCAAGGGTACGCTCCATCCATTGGGTAGCAGTGGTCTGATAACTGGAGGGCATAAGCCCTAAAACAAAGCGGGAAAGGCTATTGATTCGCTCTGAGCGCATTGGGTTGCGCTTGTAGGGCATTGCACTAGACCCGATTTGTTTTTTTTCAAAAGGCTCTTCTATCTCTTTTAAGTGTTGTAGTAGCCTCAAGTCACATGCAAATTTACTGGCACTTGCTGAAACTCCACAGAGAACTTGACCAATTCTGTCTTCCAGCTTGCGGGTAGCAGTCTGGCCGGAAACATGGATAGGTGGCAAGCCTACCTTGTCGCAAAAACGTTGTTCTAATTTTTCAACCTGTTTGCCATCCCCCCCAAAGAGTTCAACAAAACTGGCTTGTGTGCCTGTAGTGCCTTTGATGCCCCTTATTGGGGTGGTGGCAATGACATGGTTAATATCGTTAAGATCAATCAATAAATCCTGAATCCACAGCGTTGCACGCTTTCCAACGGTAGTGGGCTGGGCGGGCTGAAAGTGGGTAAAACCAAGCGTTGGCTGGTCTTTCCACTGGTCGGCAAATTCTGCCAAACCTGCAATGACATCCAGCAAACGTTTTCGCAATAGCTGTAAGGCTTCTTGAGCTATAAGCAAATCCCCATTATCAGTGACAAAGCAACTGGTGGCTCCAAGGTGGATTATCGGCCTTGCTTTAGGAGCCTGGTCTCCCCATGCGTGAATGGCGGCCATCACATCATGGCGGAGTTGGAATTCATAGGTAGATATGGTAGCCATATCTACTTCGTCTTGGGTGGCTTTCATTTCATCGATTTGTCCTCGTGATACTGGCAACCCCATTTCCATTTGACATTCAGCTAGGGCAACCCATAGTCTTCGCCACACCCTCATTCGATAGAGGGGAGACAGTAGGCGCACCATTGCCTTGCTGGCATAGCGACTTGCCAAAGGATGCTCAAAATGTGCCAATTCAGGCAGGTCGTGGGGGGGTAGAAATGACATAGTAGACTCCTATTACAGTTTATATTCAAATCTTGAAGTAAACATGAGAATATGTAGTCAGAGGTGAGCAATGTACAAAAACTTACGATTAGCAGACAACGAAGTTGCCCAAGCACTCGACTTGGAAATTCAACGCCAAAGACACCATCTTGAGCTTATTGCCTCAGAAAATTATGCTTCGGTGGCGGTAATGCAGGCCATGGGAAGTCATTTTACTAATAAATATGCCGAAGGTTATCCGGGGAGGCGTTATTACGGCGGTTGCATGCACGTCGATACCCTCGAAGACATTGCTCGCAATAGGGCAAAAGAACTATTTGGGGCTGAGCACGCCAACGTCCAGCCACACAGCGGTGCCCAAGCAAATATGTCCATCTACCTTGCCATGCTAAAGCCTCGTGATGTGGTGATGGGTCTCGACCTTGCTCATGGGGGGCATTTGACTCATGGCCATCCGCTCAATTCAAGCGGGTTACTCTATGATTTCAAGGGCTATCAAGTCAAAAAAGACACCGAGCGCCTGGACATGGACGAAGTACGCGCAAAGGCAAAGGAAATAAATCCAAAGATGATAGTTGTAGGTGCCAGTGCTTACCCAAGGATTTTTGACTTCAAGGCCTTTCGAGACATCTGCGATGAAGTTGACGCATTGATGATGGTTGACATGGCTCACATAGCTGGACTTGTGGCAACAGGGCACCATCCCAGCCCAGTACCATTTGCCGACTTTGTGACTACCACTACCCACAAAACCCTCCGAGGGCCAAGGGGGGGCTTAGTTCTTTGCAAAGAAAAATATGCAAAAGAGATTGACCGTGCAGTATTCCCTGGCATCCAAGGTGGCCCACTAATGCACGTTATAGCCGCGAAAGCAGTCTCCTTTGGGGAAGCCCTTAAGCCGGATTTTAAGGCATATCAGGATCAGGTCATCCGCAATGCAACAGCCCTGGCAAATTCCCTTCAGGAAAAGGGATGGCGAATAGTTAGTGGTGGAACAGATAACCACTTACTGCTGGTTGACGTATTTGCAAACGGGATGCTTGGTAGCGAAGCAGAAAAGGCTCTTGACAAGGCTGGCATCACAGTCAACAAAAATGGTATCCCCTTTGACCCCAACCCACCATTGAAGCCCAGTGGTATTCGTCTGGGTAGCCCCGCGGTAACTACACGTGGCCTCAAAGAGCCTGAGATGAAACAGGTGGGTACATGGATTGACGAGGCCCTCCGCAATAGAACAGATGAAGCCGTTTTGGACAAAATCTATAAGGAAGTGGAACAACTTACAGAAAAATACCCCATACCAGAATAAAGGTCTGGCACACCATTATATTGAGCTGGGCAATAGCTGGCGGTTATTCCTAACCTACTAAACGCCTTTCGGCATTCACTACTCCGAGTCTTTATTCCAAATTACCCGATGTGGTACTGGCACTCTGATGCCTTCTTCCCTAAAACGCAACAATATCCTTCGGCGTAGTTCCCTTGCAATTTCCCACTGGTAGGCTCTGGCTGTTTTTGTCAAGGTGCGTATCACATAGCCTGAATGGTTTATGGACTCTACACCTCTAATCTCAGTTGGCTCAAGTACTTTTTCTGGCAGATCATGGCGCAAAATATGGCCAATATCTTTGAGTAAGTCCATCATTTGGTCTACATCCTGATCAAATCCAAACTCTATATCCACGAGGGCGCGACCATATTCATTGGAAAGCACTATAACGCGATTGATTGTTCCATTTGGAATGAAGTGAATCCGCCCTTCTAAATCTCTCAGCTTTGTGATTCTGAGAGTCATTTGCTCAACAGTCCCAATGTGGATGTCGTCTACATTAATGATGTCTCCTACGTCATACTGATTTTCCAGCAATAAAAAAAACCCGCTGAGGGCATCCTTAACTATGGTTTGCGCTCCAAAGCCAAGAGCCACACCAGCAATAGAGGCTCCCGCCAACAGGGGGCCAATACTCATGCCAAATTCATGAGCCATGGAAAGTATAAAAAGCACTACTACCAATACCTTAGCCGTGTTGTTTATCACCGAGCTAAGGGTTTCTGCCCTGCGTTCAGCTTCAGATTCAACACCCTCCATGCCCTTATTGACTATCCGCTTTATTATCTTTATAAACAATTTCACCATTAGCAAAATGACTACGCAGATCGAAATTATCGCCAACAAGCGAAATAGCCACGTCCAGTCTACCCTCTGCAACAAGGCGTGGAGGTTATCCCAGTTTGTAACCAGCATCAGATACATATTTTTCACCATTTTCCATACGCAGTTTAATTTATTACCACTAGCTTGTCTCTGTCCACCACTACCATGTCAGAAATAATACTAAGTTGCGCTCAATCGGGTGCAACTTATACTAGGTTGCGTTTAATCGGGATTAAACGCGAAGCGCAAAAGTTTTTGCAAACACGAGCAAAGCCCGTATTTTCAAAAACTTGCGGGCACTGCTTTCGCATTGCCGTCATACCAAGTTGCTCCCGTTTGGGTGCAACTTGGTATTA
>WRHW01000077.1 GCA_009783055.1 Holophagaceae bacterium | reverse complement strand
CTCCCATCTCCGTTCTTGGATTGCAATAATTCCATGCCAGTCAGACCGTGAGGCAAGGCGATTTAGCATGATTGAAATGGGCTGTAACGGTAGCGGATAATCTAAAGCATGTTGAGGCGATAGCAGAAGAGCTTCTATAAAATCCAAATAGCGTTTGTTTTCAGTTAGGTTTGACAGGGCTACCCATGCAAACCATAGGAAGTAGTTAATAGGCTGTCGTTGCAGACAGTATTCGACCTGGGGCATGGTTCTGCGGGCGAGTAATTTCATCGTTGGGCTGTGTATAAACAATTCACTCGAAAATGCCTGTGCATATTTTGCGTCTCCTGCCCTACCCTGCTCTAAAAAAAATGGCAAGGTTTGGCGGTAGAGGGTTGCATATTCGCCCCATATATCTATGTCTTCTGCCTCTGTTAAATCGCGGGTTTCTATATCACCAGCTTTCGCCCCAAACAACATCCTCACTTTCTGTTCTGATACACGCTTTAACTCTCTGAGAAGCATTTCCTTTGCATCATAGCGATCCGGATTTTCACGATTAAATCTTCGGAAAGAGTCTGCCAATGTCGGAATCCTAAACGATTCAAGTTCGAGTATCAGGACATCTTCGGTGGGGATACCATGTCCGTCTGCAAGCAACTTTCTGCCGTTAAACATCACCCAATGAATTTCATTTTCAGGCCATCCCTCTCGCAACTGTAAATATTTTGTCACTCCTGGGTTGAGCCGACGGCGTATTACTCTCCAGTCCAGCAAAGGACCTTGCTTTAAGATAGGGTCTATTTGCTGGGCGATAGCTTCTTCTACCCCTAGGATAAAGACGCTTATCGCATGCTGGCTAATGGGCAAGTGGCGACCTAAATCGTAGTCGTCCGGCTCGGTTTTTTCGGCAATTTGTAGTTCAAGCCATTTTGAGTGTAGATCAGCCCGGCCTAAACTCTGTGCCAGGTCTCCTGCCATGCGCAGGATGACATTGTTTGACGTGTTTCTAACCATTTCCGAGATGATGTCCTCGGCATCCTCGGTGCGCTTTGTCTTTATCAAGGATTCCAATAGTGGTCGGACTGTGTCCTTCCACGCTACATCTCTGAGACTATTCTCCATTTCCCTAAATCTTTCAGATGTATTTGCGTCTGTAAGCACGCGAAAACGGTAAGCAACTTCGAATCGGTCTGTTGACCACCTATCCAAAAGAGTTTCTGCAATATAGCTCCAATTTTCTTTTGATGTTTCTTCATGGAGGACGAGACTAAGCACTTCTGCCGTTGGCCAGGTTGAATCTGGGGGAGGAATTATTCTCTCTAGCAACGCCCTGGTGTTGCCATGTTTTGTTATTGAGACCATCCATCCATATAATTTCCAAACGTGTTCGTTTAATGGAAACGCTTCCAGAAATGCCTCGACCTTGGGGAGGTGCCGACGATATAGCTGAACCATAGTGGGGCTACAAACGTCAACCGCTTCCCAGTGCTGAGGATAAATATCAATTAATCGCCAGTCCCCACTATTAAACAGCGTTTGTAACTCTTGGGCATATTCGCCCCATATTTTAATATCCTGCTCTGGTTCCAAAACCTTATTGTCTAGCCTGCTAGTGTCAACCATGATTTCTGTAGTAACCAGCCTGTATACGATTTGGTACATCCCATATTCATCATTGCCAAAACCTAGATTCAACACCTGTTTAGTGCGGGTTTCGGCAATACCCCTGAGCGTTGATGAAAATCCCTCCCGCGCATCCAAATGGTCAGGATTCTTTTTAAGAAAATCCCTCATCACCCGTACGGGGCTTTTTATACCTGCCCTATCCAGGGCACTTGAAATATCATCAACTTTTGGCAAATCCACGCCCTGAATCAGACATTGCCTCTTGAAATTATGCTCATTAACTAAGAGTGCCCACAGAGAATCCCTTAACACACCATTTGAGCTAACATAATCGGTAAATTCTTTAGAATCTGCCTTGACTGACCGAAGATTGATACACATTTCTGCCAATTCCTCGGTACTGAGTAGCTCATAAAGCTCACTTTGCATACGACTGTTAGGATCACCGACGTAAAGCAATGTACAGGCACTCCCCAATATTGGAGTTTGAGCCAACAGTGAAAATGGCAGTAATACTAACAATGAAAGCCAAATGACTCGGAACAGTTTCAGTATGCCCATGGTTGTTACCTCCCTACCTGCATTTAATTCCATGGACTATTTTAGCCGATCCAAATCCGACTTTGATGGCTTATCGCACGGTAATGCTTCCATGGGTTGTTGTTAGCTGGATCAATTGGTCGCTATTCCCAATCTTTGCCCTCGTTACCGCACCATCGACTGTTTGTGTCACATTCGGAATACGAATATTTACTCCATGATTGCGGTTGATTGTCTGAGCTTCCAGAAGTCCCTGTACATTGCCAAGAGCTACATCAATACTTGCGTTGCTGGTGGCCAAGCGGATGCCACGTCCCAATCCATCCATGTTTTCGGCTTTGATAGAAGCATTTGATGTGCTCATGTCTATAGCACCACTGACTCCGTTGATGCCAATTCGGCCATTACTGCTCCTGCCTACCAAATCGCCCCCTATGGTTTCGGCAATTATTGAACCATTGCTGGTAACTGCCTCTGCCTTGCCCTTTATATTTTTTGCAATTATTCTTCCGTTGCTAGTTCTCAGGTCTGCTGTACCCTCAATGCCATTCGCATCAATGCTACCATTGGAAGTCCTTGCAATCATGTCACCAATAATTTTTTCTACCCTGATTGTCGCATTGCTTGTCGAGAGTCGAGTTTTGCCCTTGATGCTATTCGCGGTAATAGACCCATTGCTGGTAGTGGCATCTACTTCCCCATCAAGAGCGCTGATTTCCATACGACCATTAGAAGATATAACGGTTATCATTGTTTTTCGCGGGATTTTAAGGGTATAACTTACTCCATTGGATTCGCCAAAACCGATGATAAAATTACGTTCATTTTCCTTCTCAGACTTGATTATTACTTGCCCATTTTGGGATTCGGCAGTCAAGCAAACCTCGCCTTCCCTTCTCTCTCGTATCTTCGCAACCAGATGAACTTCATCTTTGTCCCATCCCTCAACAGTAATTGAACCATTAAAAGTCTGTGCTCGTAATTGCCCTCCGGGCTTGAGTTCTAACGTGCGAGTCTCTTCTCTTCTAAATACATCATTCCGCTCAGGTATCCTGCAACCTGTTGAAAGTGCTAAGAAAACTACAGATGAAATAACAAATGACAGTGCTGGGCGCATGGGGTTCCCTCCATTTTAGTTAGATATCAGGGTAACAATCACGGCATAAAAAAAAACGGCAAATAGACCAATGGGGTTTATCTGCCGTTGAATGAACGATTATCTAATGTAGGCTACTTGACTTCCAGGTAGACCAATGTCTGGTTGAGAAGTTGGTATGCAATCTCGCCAAAAGTAATAGGGCCATACATGTTTTTTACAACTTTTCCTTCCAGTTCCGAGTACAGGAAATTTAGTATGCAGTTGCAAGTAAAAACAGGGGATGGATTATCTGGAACTATCTTTTGGAATGCCGAAACATAATCAGGAACAGGTTTTGCGATTTTGTATTCAACACCCTTGAAGACCGGGGCGTATAGCAAGACTGCGCCATCTGATTCGCGAGTAGCTTGGTAACTTACATTAATTTTTGCCCCGCAATAATCTGCAACCAAGGGAAGTTTTGTATCAAGATTATTTTTCGTGATCCATTCAGAAAATTTTTCTTTCTTTCCATTTACGAAGCAATCCATAACTTCAAAGCCTTCGGTCTCAAACGTAATGGCGTCGCCATCACCTTGATCAAACACGTTTAAGATATTTACGGTTGCGTTTTTGCCTTCGGGTATCTTGAAGTGCATAACAATAGCTTCTCTTTCCAATGCAACTCCTGTTGCCCCACTAAATACCTTTGGAGTCACCTTTCCGAGGTCGCTAAGGTGTATGCCGGAAATCCACCCAAAAATCGGCTTCATGAAAATATCTTCATAGTTTGGAGCATTTTGGGCATAGGAGAGGTGGGCCTCAGAAAAAGCAGGAATGATTACCATAGAGAATCCATGTTCGGGTGCTTCCTTGGCAATTTTTGGCAAATCTGCTACAGAGTAAGTTTTAATGGTTGCGCTTGTAGTACAGTCTGTTAGGTCATGCACAAACACTTCTTCTCTGGTTATTTTGCCACCCACAGCATCCATGAAATAGGGAATAGAGCCACCTATCCAATCCCCTTTGGGGAGCTTGGCCAACAATCCCTCATCCCCAGCAATGACAAGACGCCGCCCATTTTCAATACTTTTGATTGTATCTTGCAATGACTGCAACATAACTGATCTCCTAGCTAAAAATAGCCTTTAAGTCTTCGCTGACTACGTTTTCAAATTTTGTGAAAAAAGCGTACATCTCATCAAGGTTTTTATCCATAGTCTGCGGCGATGGATCGCGACTCACCTGACGCTGACACCTTGACACTATCATGGCCGCAGAAGCCAGTTGGAACTGGTGCTGAACCTTACCACTGAGAAGTTCTTTCCACTTGGGGTCTTCTTTAGAGGCAATCATTACTTCCTCCTTCCGTTTTCAAATACTACCACAAACACTCAAGATAATTGCCATGTATGCAATCAAATGATAGAACAGTGCCCATGATGCCATAAAATTTCCCACTTTACAAGTAACAAATTAGTAAAAATATGACTATTTGTGGAAATTATTATATTATTTTGTTATATGTGTTTATTCAGAATTACGTCTATTATATCAAAATGGATAAGCATTTATGATGGAATGTGAGTTTGTTGTTTGTGGTTTTTGGCGATCCGGGGTCGGAATGCCATAAGTGTTCGTGAAGGGATTAGGCAATGTCGTTGCAAATAAAAAGTTGGAGTGCCGAAGTGGGCGGCGTTGCTCTATCGGGCGAGCTACACCGAATCTTAGGGGTTAGCCACCGGCAAGCCAAAGGTCTAATAGACTCTGGATGTGTAAACGTCAATGGCGAATTAGCTAGAGTTTATGGTGCTCGCCTTGGGGCTGGAGATGAAGTAGTAGTAAACTTTGATGCAGAAACAAACTACAATCAAGTTCCCCGGCGAAAAATATCTGATTCGGTAATAAAAATACTGTGGGAAGATTCTCATCTTGTCTTTGTAGATAAACCTGCTGGTTTGCTGTCAGTTCCAACAGAGCATAGCGATGACAACACTCTCGCCGATGCACTCGCAGAACACTACCGTCAAACAGGTATTAAAAGACCTCACATTTATATCGCTCACAGACTTGACAGATATACAACTGGTGTTCTTGTTTTTGCAAAAACGCCCGAAGCACTTAATGGACTCAGAGACCTCTTCCATGACCATCAAATAAACAGGGTATATCGCGCTATATTGGTAGGAGAGCTACCCGAAAACATAGGTTCGTTGCATGACAAACTGGCAGAAAGAACACGCAAAATAAAAATGGCGGTTGTAGCAAAACGCTCGGGTAGCGCAAAACCACAGGGCACAAAGGTTGCTGTAACACACTACCGAGTCATCGAGCGTCTACCTGGCCACACAGTTGTAGAACTTAAACTTGAAACAGGTCGCCGCAATCAAATCAGAGTTCAATTTGCAGAACGAGGCTACCCCTTGCTGGGCGACCACATTTATGGAAAAACCAGCCCCATTATTGATAGACAGGCTCTCCATGCAGAAATCCTTGGCCTGAAACACCCTATCACTGGCGAAAATATTACCGTACAGTCCAGAATCCCGGAGGACATGGAAGGCGCGCTAAAGAAACTTCGTGCAACACGGCGCGTGGCTAGGGCAAAAGCATCTATTAAGGGTGAAGAAGGTATTTTTAAGCCGAAGATCACAAAGGAGCGGAAACAAGAGAGAATTTCGAGGGCACTAAGGTATGCAAAAGATGAAACCCCTCCCCGAAGGTTTCAAGATAGCGACCCCCCCCGCAGGTCTGCTCCAAGTATGAATAGGGGGAGGCCACAGCCCGCTAAGGGTGAAGAGCATACGTCTCGGCCAAGACGGGAAGGGTCAAAGAATGGTAGCCCTAGAAGCAATTCTCTTTCACATTCGCCAAAGCAATTTCCTAGTAAAAAGAATGACTCTGAACGAACAAAACGAATTGGTTCCGCCACATCCGAAAAGCACCTATCACGCAGGCCAAAGAATGACTCCTTTTCTAAAACTGATAATCAGCATAGAACGTCAACTAAAAATATAGTAGGGAGACCTGGACGGGGCAAAAATACTAAACCAAGAACTGGGCAACCCAGCAGTTTTCGTAAACGCAAGCCATAAAAACAAATAGCTTTACTTAAACAAGCTACATCAGCTTGGTAGCGGGCCTACAGAAATCAAGTATCCATCAGAATCAATATTTTTTGCCAACTCTGCGGCAGGTAGTGGCCGGCTAAAAAGATACCCTTGGGCGATGGTACAGCCAAATTTTTTCAATATTTCAAACTGCTCTTTTTGCTCTATCCCCTCAGCAATAGTGACAAGTTCCAAACTGTTGCTCAGGTCTATTATGGCTTTAACAATTTTTGCCGCCCCTGGGTTGTTTGCGATGTCTCTCACAAAGGATTGATCAATTTTTAGCTTGTCGATAGGAAAGCGGGATAGGTATGAAAAACTTGAATAGCCCGTCCCAAAATCATCCAGCGAGAGGTCTACCCCAATTTCTTTTAGCTCAGCCACCGTCCTTAATGATTGCTCCGTGTTGTGCATCATAATTGACTCAGTGAGTTCTAATTCCAGATTTCTCGGATTTAGTTTGTATTGCTCTAGATATTTTGTCACCATTTCGCCGATTTTTGCTTTTCTGAATTGAATTGCAGAGAGATTAACTGCGGCATTCTCAATAGGTACCCCGTCTCGATTCCATTCGAACAATTGTTTGCAGGCTTCATTTAGTACCCACTCACCAATGGCTAAAATCATACCTGTCTGCTCGGCAACTGGAATAAAGCTGGCGGGTGAAACGCGGCCTAAGGTTGGGTTATCCCAACGTAAAAGTGCTTCTACTCCACAAACTTTACCAGTATTAAATTCAACGAATGGCTGGTAGTAAAGCGTCAGTTCGTTCTTCTCAAGAGCAGTATGTAACTGGTTTTCAATAGAAAACCTTTCGATCATTATTTTATCCATCGAATCAGCAAAAAATTTATATTCGCTACGGTCGCTTGCCTTGGCATATTTCAGCGCGGTATCAGCATGTTTATATAGCGTGTCAAAATCGCGCCCGCTGTCGGGATACATGCTAATGCCGATTGTAGAAGTAATGCTTATGGAAATGCCATCTACACTGAATGGCTTGGATAGAGTTGATAGAATTTTTTGTGTGATAGAGCTAACAAAATCCCTGTCTTTAATCCCGTTTAGCAATACCAAAAAATTATCTGCCCCTGGCCTTGAGACAATGTCAGACTCTCTGAGACATTCCGCCAATCGCTCAGCAACCTTTACCAGCAATTTGTCCCCCATCGAATATCCGAGGGAATTGTTTACTGTGTTGAAATTATCAATATTTATTGAAAGTAAAAACAGGTAAAATGAACCTGCTTCTGCTAAAGAAATATTTGTCTGTACTTTTTCCTTAAAAGATACCAAGTTGGGGAGATTGGTAAGGGAATCTAGAAAGGCCAACTGATTAATCAGTACTTCTGTTTCTTTTTTTTCTGAAATGTCAGTAAATATTCCCATGTAGTTGGTGATATTTCCGTTGTCGTCTCTTATAGCACTAAACATCATCCATGAGGGAAATGTATAATTATTGCTACATCTAATATTGACTTCACCAATCCAGTTGTCATTTTCATCCAATTTTTTCAAAAATTGTCGCAGAGCGACCGGATTATTTCTTTTGGAAAAAATGTGACGTGGATATTTGCCGATAATAAACTCAGGCTCAAATTTTGTAAGCTCTACAAATGCCTCATTAACAGAAATTATTTTTCTTTTATCATTTGTAACAAATATTCCAGAATTAATGGAATTTAACATTTTTATTGATATACGCTGTTTATCAGCCAGTTCGTCTCTTTCATTTACCAGTCGATCTTTTTGTGCATCATTCGCTGAGCAAAGGACGATTGCCCGTTCCAAATTTGCCAATACTGGCTCGAACATGTGAGAAAGAGGCAAATTAGTCTCAGGTAACTTGGCGCCTATCAAAAAAATAAAACCATAATCAGGCAGTTCAAGCCTGAAGAAACAGGTGTAGTATCCTTTTTTCCCTGGTATTGAATCCAATACGTGACCAACGTCCTCCTGAATGTCGGAGTCTGTAAACAATTTTGGAGAAACGTGTTGTAGAGTATTTGTTGCTTTAATTAGCTTAAAATCCCCAATGGCCGCAGTGATGGTAATGGCAGTATCCCCTCCACTCAGTTCACCTTCTTCTGACAATACGCAAATGAATCCAGCAGGAAAAGACGTGTGGTATAAGAATCGCTGAAGCGTACGGGGCAAAAGGTTCTTTACAGATAGCTCGGCACCAATTGTCTGAGTCAGGTCATAAAGAACCGGCAGTACTCCATCCAGGTTCCCAGTTGAAGTATCTAGAGGCATGTCGCTACCAAGGTTGCATTGTGGAACAGGGGATAACCGCCTTCCAAGGTAGAAGGCCCAATTTCGCCGAGCGAGCGAGCACCAGCAACTTGGTCTGCTTTAGTAAAGTCCTTGAAATACTTCAATTCCTTAAGTGCGGCAGTATTCCCCAGGTGCATATGGCGACCTGCACAGAAAAATAGTAGCAAGTTTCCACCCTGTAAACTGGAATACTTTGCACTCAGGCTTTTGTGGATTGCCTCTACGGTGTTACTAGAATTTGCTTCTGATGCTTCGAGAAGCGTAAGCACCGAATTTGAGGGCACCTCACCTATACAAAATAAAGCCCCTCCATCCGATAAGGCCACTGGAATCCTCACCAAAACGGAATGGTTGGCTCTCAAAATTCCAAATGGAAAATGGACAGAATTGGTATAGAAATTTTCTGTAGTTATTTCAACGTTGTATTGGGTTTGCACAAAATCCTTATACACATCAAATGCTGGCTTCCAATCAATATTTGAAATGCAGTTGCCCTCCGTGGATGTTGCGTGGATTATTTTTTCTGGAACTTTATACCCATGTTCCAATATCCCCCCCTTATGCTGTAGCAACATCATCGCCAATAACCCATTATTAACTAACTGGTTGTTGTTAAATAAACAAGCCATAGGCTGAAATGTCTCGCTACCTGGATTCGAGCCAAGGTAATTAACCCTGTCGGCCATCTGTGCATAGAGGCCATCCAAGATTGTGCTGATATTAGGAATGAGTGCGTCAAAGAATAGTAGCAATGTTATGTCGTCCTCGTCTTCAATGCTATCCAGATAACTATTTAATTCGTTTGCCACGCTTTCCACGAATTTAGCATTCTGTACCGGGTCTGTCGGAATATCTGCGTATAGCCAAGTGTTGGGCATTTTTTCAAAACATAACAACCAGACTCCAGAGGTAACAAAGGAATCGTCTTTAACGAGAGCTGGAAATATAGTACCTACTATCGGAATGGTCAAGCTATTTGCAATTGATTGAACAATCCCAGTAGCATTCTTTTCATTTTCCGGAAGTAAAACAAAAATACCGGAATCAGAATTATTTGCTTTACATTCTGCCATGAACTCCTTTAGCACTGTCTCAGAGATACTATCGAAATACTTCATCTTGTTGAGTTGCATTTTGCCTCCAAGAAAATAGTTCGTCGGAAATATTTAACTCCATTGTACCAGTATTCTTATTTCTTCTGCCGATGATGTCTACCGATTTCTTGATAGCTTTTGTAGACTACGGATGAAATTGCGAAATATCGACGTGCTTGGGGAAAAAATCACACCAAAATTTGTCAGGCTCATCGCTCCTGTTCGCTATTGCCTATGAACTTAATAACTAAGTTTCGCACCAGGTTTGTCTCAAATGGTTTGTCGCAAATCGCTGATACGCCTGCGTCCATCACGGCGGCAAGCCTCCCAACATCTTGTTCACTTGAAACCATCAAGATAGGAACCGAAGTCTGAATGCTCTTTGTCCTTATGTAGTCAACCAGCCCCAATCCATCAACATTGGGCATGTTGTAGTCTGTAACCACTAAGTCATAGAACACACTGTCTACCAACGGAATAGCTTCCTTTCCGTCAATTACTTCAGTAAAATCTTCAAACCCAATACTTTCAAGGACATGCCTGATATGCTTGCGAGCCACTTTGCTGTCGTCAGCGATCAACACCTTCAGGGTGGAAAATTTTAGATCGGCATATTCCTCTCTTGACTCTTCTGCATTCAAAAAGTCCAGCGTGTTTTGTATGGAACGCAAGAGCTGTACGACTGAAAATGGCTTTGGAAGGATAGCGATAGTCCCCGCCTGTCTGACATCTTCCAAATAGCGAGGGTTTGTCTCGCTGGAAATTAGTATGAACGGAGTGTGGGCATGGGTAGAGTGTTGCCTAATGTCAAAAATCAAATCAGTGCCCGTCATATCTGATAGATACAGGGCACTCATTATCAGGTCAGGCGCATCATCTCTAGACAGAGTAGCGATTGCTTCGGCCCCTGTAGTCACACGGATAACTTGCGTGATGCCAACTTCTTTCAAGTGATCAGTGATAATACTTGCTTGCACGCTCGAAGGTTCTACCAGACAAATACAAAGGTTGTGCAACTCAATCATCATTTAACCTTATCAGAAAAACCAAACCTAAACCATTCTAACCACTTTTGCCAATATTTCCAATTTAGGTTTACTGATAGAAGGAAAAATACTCAAATATTGGACAAATCAATTACTGCCACATTCTCAAAAGCCCAAAGTCAACGGAAAATGCCATAATAGCCTCTCACTAGTGAACTAATAGCTCAGAAGTTCCTTGGTTTCAATATGTTACACTAATTTTTACTTTGAGAATCCAAATTTTTCGACACCTGAAAAATTCATGGCCGATTCAGTTGTTACAAGGTGTATCTCGTACCAATATAACATTTACGATTCCAACTTGCATGTTTTTAGAGTCATTGGCAATTCATACCAAGTTGCACCCAACCGGGAGCAACTTGGTATGACGGCAACGCGAATGCGGTGCCCGCAGAAGGAAGGTTAAGAAAACAAGATACCAGCAAGCGTGTCCGAAATAACAAGTTTCCAAAAATGTTTGGCGTGGGAGTCTCGCGTATCCGAAGGATACCGAGAGGTTTTTGATTATGAGGGTGACTGCCTCAATAAACCCCAAAGCGATAAAAACGCTGGTCATGGCGGAGATGGTTGGCGTGA
>WRHW01000076.1 GCA_009783055.1 Holophagaceae bacterium | reverse complement strand
TCAACTTTTTGTAGTTGAACTGCTATGTGCCAGGATTTGCTTGCAAATCATGGCCGTTTGTTGTTCATAGGCGGGCTTGGCTCGCCGTTAAGTGAACAACAAAAACGTAAATAGCTATAATCAAGTAGCTACATGGCGGTACTGCCACAAGTATCATACGTGCTCAAAACTAAATCGAATGCAAAAAACTGCCTTTTTATACCGATTTTTGTTACCAATGCCATGAATGTCTTTGTAATTTTTGTATTTACAATATTTATAAATTCGATTTGTTACATCAACCATGTAAAATGGTATTAGCTCTTTCTCAGCCCTTGTTTTGACAATTTAACCAGACCACCCGTAGGGATAGCAGTTTTGGGAGAAACGGGCAAGTCAATGTTGTGAACTCTCAATAGAGCCTCGTATTGGATTAGCATGGTCTCCATCTCCTGCTGGGCATTCTTCATCTGGTTTCGCAAGTTAAGAATCACATCTACACCCGCAAGATTGACACCAAGCTCTCTGGTCAAGTTTAGGATGAACTCCAGAGTCTCCATATCCTCATCGCTGTAGAGCCTTGTCTTTCCATCTGTGCGACTCGGACGCAGGAGGCCCTCCCTTTCATACAAGCGGAGGGTCTGCGGATGTATCTCATACCTAGCCGCCACTACGCCAATCATGTAAAGCCCCACTTTAGGGTCGTGCCTCATGGTCACTCCTTGTTATTCTGGCCGGCAGGTTCCATTACTCTGATGTTTTGATCATTAATCTCTGCCAATTCTCTTAATAACTCTTTGCTTCTCTCATCCTGAATAACCGGAGTCACAACTTGGATTTCAGCAAACAAGTCGCCCCGCTGGTCTGTTTTGGGAATTGGCATTCCTTGGTTTTTGATCCGGAGCTTTGAGCCACTTTGTGTACCAGGCGGAATCCTAATGGTTGTCTGGGCTGAGGGAGTTGGGACATCCACTTTGGCTCCTAGTGCCGCTTCTGAAAAGCTGATTGGCAATTGTAAGTATAAATTAGCCCCTTTCCGCTCGAACCTAGGGTCTTTATTTACTTGGATGGACAAAAACAAGTCTCCCGACTCGCCTCCGCGTAGCCCAGCTTCTCCCTTGCCTCCTACACGTACCTTTTTACCATCTTCTATGCCAGCAGGTATTGCCACTGTCACCGCGTCATGGACGGGGTTTCTTCCCCGCCCCTGACAGTCAGGGCATGGAGGGCCTTTACGTCCCGTGCCAACACAGTCTGGGCACTGATGGCGAGATTTGAAAAAACTTAGACCTTGCTCAATCGTCCCTGAGCCATTGCAAGTGGGGCAACTTTTTTTGCTCCCCACCGACACTTCGCCACTCCCCTTACACCCTCTACAAGTTTCTGTCCTATGTATCTGGATGGGTAGTTTTACGCCATAAAACGCATCTTTGAAACTGATTCTTACAGTGCGAAGTATATCCTCTCCGCGCTTTGATGCTGGTCGCCCTTTCCTCTGCGACCTTTGGCCAAAACCAAAAAAATCGCCAAAGTTGCTGAAGTCAAACCCACCACCGTGCTGTCCACCTGGCATCCCGTGCATACTTGGTCCGTTTGGGTCTCCGTATGCGTCATAGTTTTGCCGCTTTTCTGCATCTGACAGAGCCTCGTGAGCCTCTGTTATTTCTTTGAATTTTGCTTCCGCCGTTGCATTACCTGGATTCAAGTCTGGATGGTATTTTCGCGCCAGCTTCCTGTAAGCCTTTTTGATGTCTTCTTCTGTTGCGTTTCTCGGAACGCCAAGTGTATTGTAAAAATCTTGGGATGACATGTGAACAGCATAACATGATTTGCGTATAAGTGACTAAGATTTTGTGTGTTGCTGAGAAAATTTTCGGTCGGGTGGCAGACAAACTATTTTCGGAGGCAACACTACCGGATTTTTGGTACGGTTTCATCACCGCCCTTGCCCTTCAAATAGGAAAAATCTAGCAATGGAGCACTGCACCTATGGCAACTTGATCTGTGGTAAGGGTTACTTGCTTCGCAGTGTGTACAAACCTTGTTCTTTTTGCGCCTTCTAGAGTTTAGACGACGGTAAAGAATAGCGGCAATAAGAATTATTAGCCCGGCTTTGTGATAATTCTTGAATTCAAAGTTTTTTGGTTGCACTGGTAGGGGGTCTATTTGAGCAATCTGCTGGAACATTGTGCCTCCTTGTTGCATTTTCGTTGAAGAAATCTTGATTGAAGTTCACAAAATTGTCAATTATTCCTAATACCATGTAACGCTTTAGATGCTTGCTTAACGGCGTAGCAAGTCCGCCTTGCAAGCATCTAGCGGTCGTGATTTGCGAGCAAATCCCGACCCTAGTGCAGTGTAACATTTAAATGTTACACTGCACTAGACGTTCATCGCAACCCATGCCAAATAGGCAAGCAGTAGCAGTAGAGCATTCAGTGTGGGTAATATCCATATCGGCAACTTTCTTTTTTTCTCTGGAATTGCCTCTGGAGTCTCCTCTGTTTTGATTCTTTCTTTTTCTGAATGTAAAACAAAATTACCCTTTAATGAAGTAAAGTGGGATTCGACAAATGCCTTGGTTTGAACCTGGGATGACTGCACCATCTTTAGGAACGTAAGAATGTCACTCTCCACAGAGCTTGTATGGTAGTGATTTTGGAATGCTACTAAATCTTGAGCCAGAGCCATAGCCGACCTATATCTATTGGACAAATTCTTTTGCAAGGCTTTATCTAGTATCCGAGCCATTGGCTTAGATATGCCAGACTTAACATCTCGAATATCCTGCACAATGCCTGCCCTGACTTTTTCTAATAGCCCAAATTCATCGTCTGCCCTAAAACAAGGTTGGCCAGCAAGCATTTCAAATAATACCAGCCCTAGAGAATAAGTATCAGAACGATGATCAGTTGGAGAGCCTTTTGATTGTTCGGGACTCATATATAGTAGCTTTCCTTTCAACTTGTTCTCTTGTCCCGGCTCTTGTGGGGTAGTATTTCCTTTGGCTATGCCAAAATCAATGATTTTCACTGCGCCTTCTTGGTCAACCAAAATATTTTGTGGACTAATGTCACGATGAACCAGATTCAGAATCTGTCCACTTGCATCCCTTCGCCGATGCACATAGTCCAAGGCGTTTGCGGCTTGTGCTATGAGAAAGGCGGCTACAGGCTCAGGAAAAGTTATCCCCAAATTTGCCACGTTGTTAATCAAAATGCCTAGGTTACAGCCATCTACATATTCCATTGCAAGGTAATATGCCCCAGCCTCCGACCCTACATCTAGGATTCGAACAATGTTGTGGTGGTTAAATTGAACAGCAAGATTGGCCTCATCCAACATCATTTTGACGAATCCTGGATCCTGCTGATGTTTTGGTAATAGTCGTTTAATAGCCAGTACCCGAAGAAAGCCCTCTGGTTCTAATTGTTTTGCCTTGTAAATGTCTGCCGTGCCACCCGATGCAATTTTGTGGAGTAGCATATATTTACCAAATATCTCGTTTAGTTCCTCTATCTGGTCTGTTTGCAAAGATGTATTTGGCCAATATGGTTTGATTACATTAAGCCATGTATCTTGCGAGGCTCCACGCGGGATAAAGGCATCTACATTGAGCGGGAGTCCAAACGCATTTTCACCAATCAGGATTAATGGAATAAATGAATCCTTGCTCCTAAACGTGCGAATTAATTGCACTGATGTATCTAGTCTTCCTGAATTTGCAAGCAATACCGTTGGTTCGATGTCGACATATTCACTTGAAGCCTTTGTGCTATCGATCCACTTCGAGCCCCATCCCTTTAACTGCAAGGCTCTCTCAAGCTCCGGCGTTCGGAACTCCTCGCATCCCAGTAAGAGCAGTATCGGATGTTTCATTATTACATAGTATAGCAGTTTGAAGTTGGTAGTAGTGGATTAACGTATAGAGCAGTACAGAGTTTTGGAGATACGACAACGTTGGTTTATTTTCCCCAAGCGTTGCTTCTCACAACTAAAACGACTATATCTTCCGTTTTCGCTGGCGAAAACAGACCACATCAATACATGATTCTAATAAAAATGCTTGCATATTTTTTCTATCTATGGTAGGGTGGTCGTTGGCCATTTTTTGGATTTCTGTCTTTTGAATGGCGATTCCACGGCGGAAGGAGGGATATTTACATGCCACTTGTTAAGATCAAAGAAGACGAAACCTTCGAAAACGCTCTGCGTCGCTTTAAGCGCAAATGTGAAAAATCAGGCATATTAAGCGAGCTGAAAAAACGTCAGCACTACGAAAAGCCCTCAGCAAAGAGAAAGCGCAAAATGCTGGCCGCCCGGAAAAAATCCCTTAAGCGTCTGGTTCAAGAGCGCCGGATGATGTCGTAAAAACAATCGCCCCTTTTGGGGCTTTTTTGGTTATGACCTGGCGGGCACGATAAAAGGTTGGTTTAAAGGCATTTTTGGTTGGGATTGATGTGACAATTTGGATATCATGGTTAGTATTATAATCATATTGGGCCAACTGTTCGTCACTTATTCTAGCCACTCGACACTTGTCACTACAATGTGCAATCCCCTGATTGCACATTGGTATGGGTGAATGCAATAGGCTAGCAGTAGGGGCTCTGCTAAAAGTGGCAGGTAAAAAACTGGGATTGCTTAATACCAAGTGACACCCGATAGGTAGCAACTCGGTATAAAGGCGACAGGTCACTGTCGCTCACCAGTTTTTGATAATGCGGGCTTTGCTCGCCGTTAAGTGAACAAAAACGTAAATAGCTATACAAACTTGTAGCTATAACTTTTGACGGGGACCAAGGTGGGCATTGACCTAACCCGGAAATACTTACAGTTAGGGGACATCAAAAAAAATACTGGCAACTACTAAAAAAACCACTGTTTAGCAACAATCCCCAGTACACAAAAAATCGCTATATCTATTGCAATATATAACTTTAATACCTATTACTCCCACCGCATGTGTCAAAGTCGGAATATACGCCGGACATTCTCCATCTATGACCTACGATAAATCAAAATGCTATATAATCGACTTGTGGAGTGACTAGTTTCTGGGGCTACAGACATGGGAAAAAAAACCAAACTGAATTTTGATAAATTTTTAGCAATTCAATTTTTTATAGGCGAACTGCTATTGTTCGGGTGGGCTATGCCAGCTGTAAGCGAACAATAAAAGCGATAACAGCTACGTTGGTGGAAAATGTTTTCAAAATTACTAACAAAAAAGAAAAAAAACAAGAAGAAGGACAGTTACATTATCATTGCTGGATGTGGGAGGCTAGGTGCAAACCTTGCCAATACACTGTCGGCACTTGGCGAAAACGTCATTATAATCGACCAAAATCAGGGGTCTTTCCGCAAACTCGCACCATCATTCGGCGGAATTACTATGACTGGTGATGCCACAGAAATTGCAGTGTTGGACAATGCAGGGATCAAAAAAGCCACTGCGGTTATTTCTCTTACTAACAAAGACAACACAAATATCATGGTGGCACAACTTGCAAAAAAAATGTTTAATATTGAACAGGTCATAGCACGTCTTTATGACCCCGAATGTGAGTGCGTTTACCGTGAGTTCGGTATTGAAACCATTTGCCCCGCCGTACTGTCCATGCAGGAAATTGATAAATTATTAACAACTATTCCATTGGCATCAATGGAAGATGAGGAATAACTAATATGAAGAAGCGTGTTTTTCTGATTGGCGGTTTCAATAAAACAAAATTCCTTGCTTCCTCGCTGATAAAAAAAGGATATGATGTGGCGGCCATTAACATTGACATTGAAAAATGTAAAGAATTGACTGAAATAGACAACCTCAGAGTATATCATGGTGATGGCTCCAAGCCATTTATTTTAGAAGATGCAAATGCTTATAACGCCGATATTGCCATCGCCCTTACTGACAGAGATGATGACAATCTTGTTATTTGCGAATTGTGCAAAAAGAAATTCAACATAAAAAAAACCGTTTCCACGATCTATGATCCAAAAAAAACAGAATTTTTCTATCGAATGGGGATTGATTCTGTCGTATGCACCGTTACTGCCATCGCCGGGATAATCCAACAACAGGCGTTTTTAGATGAAATTACGACTTTGGCATCGGTAGGCAATGGAAGCATTAATGTTACACAGATTCCTGTTTCCCACAGTGCACCTGCAGTAGAAAAAAAGTTGCGAGAGCTGAGGTTGCCAAAAGAAGTCATCATCGGTTGCCTGTTGCGGGGTAACAAGAGTATGGTTCCTAGAGGGGACACTCGTATACATGCAGGGGACGTGTTAGTGCTCATATCAACAGAGGAACACGAAATGGCGGCTGTTCGAGAATTGACTGGACGGTGACAGTTTTGAAAAGGCCAATCGCTGGAAGAAGAGTTTACGGTAGGCTCATACTACTTATTGGTCTACTTATTGCTGTTCCGGTTTTAGTCGTACCTTTTTACCCAGATGAAGCACAGTACATACATGCTTTCATTACACCATCTTTATTTTCTGTTGCATTAGGTGCAACCTTAAGCTTTAGTGCATCCAAAAGACAACTGTTGATTGCCGAATGGCAATCGCCTTTGGAAGGCGGGATACCTGTAATGTTTGCATGGTGTTTTGCTTTTTTTGTGGGAGCAGTTCCATTTCTGATAGGACAACAGTTAAACCTTTTTCAGGCACTGTTTGAATCAGTTAGTGGATGGACGACAACCGGCTTGACTGTGGTAAATGTAACTGAAATACCGCACATTTTTTTATTTCAGCGGTCTTTTATGCAATACTGTGGCGGACTAGGTTTTATCATCATGGTTGCCATGTTTGTGCAGAGCAACCAAAACATGAATCTGTACAGTGCGGAAGGCCACCCAGACAGAATTATGCCTAGTTTGAAAAGCACTACGCGAACTATTTGCTTGTTGTATGGTTGCCTACTTGTCGCTGGAACGCTTATATATTGGCTTTTTGGCATGAAATTCTTCGATGCAATATGCCATACTATGTCCGCAGTTTCTACAGCAGGATTTACAACTCAAGCAAATAGCATAGGTGAATATGGTAGCTTGCCGATTGAAATATTTACGATACTGCTTATGCTCATCGGTGCAACAAATTTTGCCGTTTTGCTTTTGCTATTAACAGGCAAATTCCGAAGCATTTTCCGCGTTACTGAAGTGCGCTTTATGATAGGAATGTTGCTTGTATTCGTTCCGCTTATTGGGTTTTCGCTTTGGAAAAGTTTAGATATGGATTTTAGCGAAAGCATTATTCAATCCACCTTCGGTGTTGTGTCTACATTTACAACAAGCGGATATTCTCTAATGAATTTCACACTCTGGCCGCCTTTTGCCTCAGGATTGCTTCTTTTACTCATGTTTTTCGGTGGTTGCGCAGGCTCTACGGCAGGCGGGCTGAAGCTATTTCGTATATATTTGCTTTTTCGAATTGCAAAAGAAAATGTCAGAAACAGGCTTTCTCCAGTACATCGTGTCACCGCCCCTTCCTACATCCGTGCTCAAGGCAAAACCCTTATTGACGATGCTCTGATAAAAGACACATTAGGATTTGTTGTTTGCTATATTGGTATTTATATCGTCGGAACATTGTTGCTCTCGCTGAGTACCGAAGCTTCATTGCAAGACGCAATGTTTGAGTTTGCATCCGCGTTTGGAACTGCTGGAATCTCCTGTGGCCTGACAAGTCCAGATCTATCAGTCGGTTCTCTACTGGTATTGATGGGAGGGATGATATTAGGTCGGCTCGAAATCTTTGTTGTCTTTGTCGGAGCTTATTCAGGAATCCAGATGCTCGGTAAGGCGATAAAGAAATTGCTACAATAGCTGGGGGGTTCTCAAAACCCTGTTGTAGGCTTATACCAGTTTGCGTTTTATCGGGATTAAACCTGTATTCCCATTCAACTCATAACGATGTTTAGAGTCATATTGGGGGGTCTATATCGAGGGCTTGGTAGAGTTTACGTTGTAAATCGAGTATTTCGCCTATCCTAAGCTTGCGCCCTTGGGTTTCATAGCACTCAATCAAGTCCCTACGTGCAAATGATTGGTGAGACACCATCATTGGCATTTTTTGGACGATAATCGTTAGCCTTTTCTTGACATCCTGCTAAGGGGGGGGGTAATACTCATAGGCATTAACTTAATTTTACAATTGCAGTTGCAATTCTCTTTTCTTGACCCGCTGTTCAACCAGAAATAGCCCGCTCATTGTTGCAAAGTTGCTGACTGTGTTTTTCAGAGAGATAAGGTTGCTTTGGACAACAAACACAAAAAATGACAGCTCCCGCCAAATGCTACGCCTTTTCCGTTCAGTTTTGCCCAAGGGGGGAAAAGTCCAGCTTGGAAAGCAGGATTTCATACAAAACAGCCAGTATCATTTTTCCGTTCAGCCATGCCTCCATACATTCAGCCCGTTTTTTAGGTACTTCTCCCGTCCCTAAAAGCGATTTAAGTCGCTTGAAGTAAAGCTCCACTTGCCACCTGTATCTATACACAGAAAGCACTTCGTCCGCACTTATGCTGTCAGGTAGCGATGTGACGACCGCTATATACTCATTTAGCTTCTTTGCGCTGGCAGAGGTTTCTTTCTGTTTTGTACCGTCCCTTTTTGCTATTCGTTTCATTGCTTTTTCTATATCCTCTCTTGACTTCTTCAAGGCGCAGACACGTATTCGCTTCATGCCAAGGCCGTAGCTACTTAAATCTACATGCACAGGGATATTAATAGCATCGTTTGTTTCCGCTACCTCAAGTAACTTCAACAAGTCAATCCTCTCTCCGTTATCTGAATACATTGCGAACGCACCATGTCGAACACGCAATATAAAATCGGCATCCTTGCTTAGACAATGGGACATGCCATTTTTTGTTGCATAAGCTCTGTCCCCCAAAAACAAGTCTCCTTTGGAAGCTGTGAAGTTCGTGAGGGTTTCGCCCGTTTTGGCATCTGTAACCTGGAACTCGTGCCCTGCAAGGCTGAATACGTCCAATGCGAAGTGGAGGTTCCATGGTTTACTGAATTTTGAAACGCCTGAATTTACAACGGTAGCGTCTACTGCCAAAACACGGTAGCTATCAAAGCCTATTGGCTTCAAATAGTCGGCAATGCTAGATGGAGCCAGTCGCTCTAATATCCATTTGAACCACCCCCCGCAGTTGATAAGGCGTTTCATGAATGCAACGTCGCTCATCTGTCCTATGCCACTTGCTATGGACAGGGCAGACATATTGACCAAAGTCTGGCCTTGAGACAAATGGGTCAATACAAGCCACATCAAATCTGAAGGTTTGCTTACTGCTCTGCCTGCTCGTCGCATGGCTCCAGTCTCTTTGCTGGCCGCCTCGTAGCCTACCGGAAGGTGCTTCATCATTAAGCGAATGTTGTCTTTGCGCATACATTCTCCTTTTCTCAAGGAGAAATATAACAACTCTATACAAAAAATACTAGCGTTAAGTTAGTGCCTATGGGGGGGCTTCTGTGAAAAACCCATTTACACAAAATTTGTTACAGAGCCATCAAACCAGAATCAGGGGTTGGGTACCGCCTAGAGAATATTGTTAGTTAACCATTTTCACCACCTATGAAGGTTGTTCAAGTGATTCCTTGTACTTGTGGCTTGTAGCTGGTATAATGACCTTGAGCGCGTTTATTGAATAACTCTTTTTCTATTACACAACACTTGCTACTTTCATGCTTGCCAGCCTTAATCATGTCCATCTCGCCTTTGGCCCGCTAGAAGTCTTAAAGGACATCACTTGGAGCCTTGAACCCGATGAAGTATGGGGCGTAATTGGTCGCAATGGTGCAGGCAAGAGTACGCTCTTTAAGTTACTTTTGGGGCAGTTGGAAGCAGACAGTGGCACTGTAGTAAAGCCAACGCTAGAGCGTGGCATCAGGTATGGCTACTATTCCCAAGATTTAGAGCCGGATACTAATGGAGATATTTTAGAAGAAACCTTGAGTGCCTTTGAAAATATCCAACTGCTAGACCATGAAATGAGGGATTTAGAACATGCAATGGCCGAACCAGATGGCAACTTAGAGTCCCTCATGGCTAGATACCAACACGCTCAAGAGGAATTTGAACGGCTTGATGGTTTTACAGTTCGAGCGCGTGCAGAATCTATCTTGTATAGCTTGGGGTTTTCTAAGGACATGCTGAAACACCGGGTTGGTGCACTCTCTGGGGGGCAAAAATGCCGAGTACTACTTGCCAAGGCGATCCTTCAAGGCCAAGATTTACTGCTACTAGATGAACCTACAAACCACCTAGACTTGCCAAGCCTTCGCTGGCTGGAGGACTTTATTCAAAACGCATCGGCAACGGTGGCAGTAATAAGCCACGATAGGTATTTTTTGGATAGCGTTGCTACTTCCATCCTAGAAATCGAAAGAGGGCATTGCAATGCGTATGATGGCAACTACACCGAGTACATGGAAAAAAAAGAATCTGCAATTGAAGCCGCCGAAAAGGCTTTCGAGTTGCAAAAGGGCTACATAAAAAAACAAGAAGAATACATCCGCAGAAACATCGCAGGGCAAAATACTAAGCAGGCTAGGGGGCGTCGTACGCATCTAGCAAAGCTAAAGCGGCTTGAACGCCCCTTGAGGGATAGACGGCATATAAAATTCAAATTCCCAGATACCCTTAGGAGCGGAGATGTGGCTCTGGTTCTCGAAAAGGCCAGCGTGGGATGGCATAAAACATCCCTGTTTGAGCCTATCGAGCATCATCAGGTTAGGCGTGGGCAAAAACTGGGCATAGTCGGCCTGAATGGAACAGGTAAGTCAACGCTATTGAAGACCATTGCAGATGAAATACCATTTATTGCAGGTCAGTGTCGCTTGGGTAGTCAAGTAAAATTGGGCTATTTTGACCAGCACCACCGCAACCTCGATCCTCGCAATAATGTTTTTCAACAAATCCAAGCAGTTTCGGCTCCGCTTGCGACAAAGCAGGATATTCTGGGATTTCTTGCCAAATTTCAGTTTAGGGGTGATGACGTTGAAAAGCCTTTGTCTGTGCTTTCTGGAGGAGAAAGAGCCAGACTGTCTGTTGCAACCTTGATCCGCCAGGGATGCAATTTGTTGTTGATGGACGAACCAACTAACCACATGGACATCCAGAGCATGGAGGCTATGGAGGATACCCTGATTGCCTTTGAGGGGGCTGTGATCCTTGTTACGCATGACCGCTACCTGTTGGGCAGGGTCGTCGATTGTCTATTGCGTATCCATGATGGTAGGGCAGAATTTAGGGAGGGCGGCTACGAGGACAACCAGGCCTGGGTCGATTTGGACTTGGAACCAGACGAGCAAGATGAAAAGCCAAAGCCCTCTGCTAAACAAACCACTGCACCTATAGCAAGCCCGGGAAAAAAGAAAAGCACCAACCCACAGGCCATAGATAAAGAGCTACAAAAGAAAATGAAAAAACTTGAAAAACAGCTTGGGGAGACAGAGGCTAGAATTTCGGAACTGGAAACTCGGATTGCTCAATTAAATGAATTGTTGAGCCAAACCGACCCAAGTGATTGGAAGGCTTTTCAAGAAAAAAACCAAGAAATTAAACAGGCTGAAGAAGAATTGATGTATGCCATGCACGACTGGGAGGGGCTACATAAGGAGCTGGGTAGCTGATATAGTCGTTTAACTTGCTCCAAGCATTGTTTGTCACAAGTCAAAAACCTCCAGCAGAGCTGGAGGCTTGATTTTGTGAACCGCTCAAAGCGGTTAGAATTTGCGCCGCCTAAAGGCGGCATGGCACCTATTAAACTTTGAACAGTTCCAACTGCTCCAACCTCTGATCC
>WRHW01000075.1 GCA_009783055.1 Holophagaceae bacterium | reverse complement strand
TAACCACCTAATTCCATGAAAGGAAAGAAGATGAATCTCAACCTCAGACACTTGCTCAGTCTAAAACTGGCAGTACTATCACTCGCCGTTTTTGGCTTTTCGCCTTCCGCGGTCGCCCAGGAGCGCCCCAAAGAACGCATTGGCGTGGTAGCCTTCGAAAACAACTCGCAGGTCAGCGATAGTGCCTTTAGCAGGGGCCTTGTGGACATACTAAGCTACGAACTGTTGAAAAGTAAAAAATATGAGCTCGTTGAACAAGCACAGATGAATAAGGTGATAGAGCAGGTAGCGCAAGGTATGGCAGGCATTACGGATGATGTCGCCGCGGAGATGGGCAAAATAGCCGGCGTTGATTATGTAGTGATGGGCAAAGTGCTGGAAGTTAGCGAAGAAGCTCGCGAAACTTCGACTTCGCTTCTTTCTAATGCCTTGAGCAAAAATTCATCGAGAAACACGGCTAGCTCGTTGACCAGAAAAACATCGGTTCTAATAAACATAAAAATGCTTGACGTAAAAAATGGCAAAATTGCCTTTATTGAGCAAGCAGAAGGGGTGGAAAGCTCCACTGTAAGTTCATGGGATCCTGTCAGAGATCGCTACGTAAACACTGCTCTGTACTCAAAATTGACGCGCGAGGCTATTGCCAGGGTTGTGAGAAAAATGGGAATTGGCACAGAAGCCACAGTGGTACAGGTTAAGGACAATATGGCAATGATTGATATGGGTAGCAATGATGGAGTTATAAAAGGCCAGCGTTACATGGTCATCAGAGAGGACGATCCCATCGTTCATCCCATAACTGGTGAGACCGTGGCCGTTGAAGAAACTGTAATTGCCTACATCGTTATCGAAACCGTTGCGGCATCTACCTCTACAGGCAAAATAGCCAATGTCCAAAAGGAAAAAGTCGTAAACGACCGTGGCAAGAAAAAAAATGAAAGACTAGAAATAGTGCCAGGGATGTCGGTAAGGCAAATTGATGAAACGGAAGGAAGAAGCATGTGGGAGAAGATGACAAAGAAGTGAACCGTTATTAGAACCATCGGAGATGCAAAGCTACGTCAAAATTGAGCAGTACGCTACTTTTGCGTGGCCGACAGGATGTTGGCGTGGCCGAGCATCGCGGATTTTGAAATCACCCCACCACACCAATGCCACCTATTTTTTTGCATAGTGGCTGTGTCGTTGGAATCCAAATCGGAGCAAACCAAATTCTTAGGCAAGACAATTCGTAACAACGGCTTAATGTCGACATATGAAGGTTTTCAATGCTTGATTTTGTAACACCAAAATTTGCACTCAATTGTCCCCATTGCAATACGCATGTAGAAGCACCCAAGGGCATATTTGGTATTAATTTTTTAGCCAAGAAAAAATTCAAATGCCCCGCATGTGAGCGTGACATAGTGATCGATTCTGCAAGCCTTGTAACGCTAAAATGTTCTGAATGCGGGGAATCGGTGGCCTATGACCAGCGTCAAGGTGACAAAGCAAAGTGTCCAGTTTGTAAAAAGAAACTCACTACAACGGGGCAAATGTTTGCTCGCATGCTTAGCTTTGCCTGCCCTCAATGTAGCTGTAGCCTGAGCGTAAAAGATGACGTATTAGAATACACCTGCCCAGTCTGCGGATTGGGCAATATTGATGTATTAAAAGAAGTGCAACTAAAAAAGATTGCCAAAACGGGGCTTGCAAGCGTAATTAAGTATGAAGGCCAAAACGATACTTTTGTATGGAAGCATCCGGTTGAAGACTTTAACATTGGTTCACAGCTAATTGTCCACGAATCCCAGGAGGCAGTTTTCTTTCGCAATGGCCAGGCAAGGGAATTATTTCCCGCTGGGCGACATACATTAGAAACGCAAAGCGTCCCTTTGATCAATGATGTCTACAATTCCTTGGTGGAACCATCGGGGATGTTTCATGCAGAAATATACTTTGTAAACCTCACAACGCAAATGGGAATAAAGTGGGGCACTGATAGCAGGGTAAGGTTTTTAGAACCAACAACTCGCCTCCCATTGGATATTGGGGCACGTGGCGCATATAACATGCGTGTTTGCGATTCACGGAAACTGATATTAAAGCTGGTGGGTACCGAAAATAAGTTGATATGGTCTGACCTTCGTCAAGACGGGGAGGGGGCAAAAGAGTTTAAGGGTTACTTCCGTTCCATGGTAATGACGCGGGTAAAAACCCATTTGGCAAAAACCATTAAAGAAAATCAGATCAACATACTAGAAATTGACGAAAACCTTGATGAATTGTCGGGTGCGTTACAAATACGACTCAATAAAGACCTGGAAGAATATGGCCTGACCCTATCTGAGTTTTATCTTGAGGCCATAGATACAACAGATAATAAAGGGAATCTACAAAAGATTTTAGAAGCGCACACCGCCCAGTTTGAAAAAGTCCGTGCAATGGAGGTAAGAAAAGCGGAGTTGGAAGCCGAGGCAGAGGTTGCGCGCGCTCAAGCACAGGTAAAACTTATCGAAGCTCAGATGAATGCAGATACTACAAGAATAGTTGCCGGTGGAACAGCAGATAAAACGCGCTTAGAAAAACAGGCAGACGCAGATGCTCACTTAATGCAGGCAGAAGCCGAAGCCCGCGAAATGAAAATGAAAGAATATTCGTACAGCCAGGAAACGCAACGTCAAATCGGATTGGAAGCCATGAAGGGAGGCATCGTTAAAGAAGGTAGTGGCGGCGGTGGAATGGGATCAGCCATCGGAGATGTCGCAGGCCTTGGAATAACATTGGGTGCCCTTGGCGGAGTGATAGGACTTACAAAGGATGCACTCTCTCCAATGATGGGTGCTTCCTCGGATATTGGCAAAATGGTTGGGAACGCAGTAAATCCTGCGATTTCTCCCTCCGATAATTTGTCAGGCGGTTTATGGGACTGTGCTTGTGGGCAAAAAGGGATTCAGGGTAATTTTTGCTCCGATTGTGGTGGAAAAAAGCCAACACCACCAGAAACATGGAATTGTGCCTGCGGGCAAATGGGCAATGCAAAAAATTTCTGCTCAAATTGCGGGTCACAAAAAGCCACCTCTTGGGACTGTAAATGCGGCAACAAAAACATTGTCGGAAATTTCTGCGATAACTGTGGAACTCGGAAAGAAGGGACAGGATGATAAAATACAGAAATCGCCGAAGTTTAGTATTAGCCATTATCTTTATTGTTTTCAATATACTGGTTTTTGTAATACCATTTCGCAAAAATGGGGCATTTTGGGTCGCCTACGGCTTTTCAGTCCTAACAATAATTGCTCAATTAATCGCTGACACCATTGCTTTTCGCAAAGCCGATAACCTAAAACGCGCCTTCTTGGGTGTCCCAATAGTAATTATTGCCTTTCGCTGTCTATTAGCTGAATTGGCCATTTGTGCAACAATAATGCTTATTTCTCTTGTGGTTAATCTTCCCGCGTGGGTTGCAGTTATCCCATGCATACTTGTCCTCGCCTATGCCACGATAGCTATTATTTTTGCAGATTGGTCGCGCGAGATAATTGAACAGATAGATACAAAAAGCGTAACAGAATCAAGGTTTATCAATCACCTCTATGTCGATTTGAAATCGCTGGTACCGCGCATTTCAGATGGTGTGTTAAAAAATAAAGTTGAAAAACTATCGGAGGATGTCCGTTATAGCGACCCAATAAGTATCGCTGATTTAGCCGACCTAGAAACGGCAATGGAAAAGTTATTTGCCTCCCTAAAGCAGGCTGTGACCTCAAATGGGGAAAATATCGGAAAAATAGCAGACGAACTTTCTTTATTACTTACTGAAAGGAATAATAAGTGCCGCCTACTGAGGCGACCACAATAATTTTGTATTGGAGGAATAGGCTGTGAGTACTGAGAAATGTCCAAAATGTGGCGGAGAACAATTCGTATGTGACGACAATAAAAAGATTACCTGCGAATACTGCGACACAATAATTCGAATGCCAGCTAACCCCAGTGATGATAGCTCCAGCGTAGGCTATAGCACTACTGCACTTGTGGCTTCAGTCTCACCCATAGAAACAACCAAGAAATCAACAAACAAAAAGATAGGTATCGCTATTGCCTCAATCTTGGCTGTTTGCATAATCGGAGGTTACCTAGCCTGGAAATCAACCGGCAAAAAAGTCGTTAATGAGGGACAGGGTACCCAAGCTACTGGGGCACCAATTAATCCGTCTGATGTCAAGGCTACCACTACAGAAAAGAAGTCATCTGGCGATAGTCAAAACATTAACACACCTGCACCCCCCAGCATTACATTGGCACAGGGAACTTCGATTTTCGTACGAGCCACTTCTGACATTTCAACAAATCGAGTTAGGGCAGGCGAGGGGTTTTCTGCAGTCCTAGATGAAGACATTGTAGCGAGTGGTAAAACCGTCGCAAAACGGGGAGCTACCGTCAGAGGCGTAGTTTCAAACGTAGTGCCAGGCAACCAAACCAGAGGCACATCTATGTCTCTAAAATTGACAAACCTGACGCTTACAAATGGTAGCAAATCGATCACAACAGACGAACATACAACGACTGCCCCCACAGGGGCTAGTCAAGGCTTTCCAGACATCATTATCCCGGTATTAATCAAGGAAAATACCATCATCGTTTTCAATCTAAAGGTTGCCGTGGCCATAGACTCCAATTGAGGATTAATGGCAACGCTCTCAAAAATACAACTAACTTTTTTTCACAGGAGGTGTCACTTTGGCACACACATTCATTTCTAAAACTAAAGCTATCGGTTTGGGCTTCATAGCCGCCCTTGCGGTGTTTGCCCCGCTAAATGCAACTGATTCCGGATTGAGGTTTGGCGGGGGGCTTTCTGTTGTCAATCCCATCGGTGGATTGGCTGACGTTTCCAAGCTTGGATTTGGCCTTTCTGCATTTGGAGAAATGGATTTAGGAAGCGGCACATCATTACGTGGAAGGCTGGAATATGCCAGTTTTTCCAAAAAAGAATGGCATTGGACGCTCAAATCAAGCGCAAATTCTTTTGTCCTCATGGCCGACTGGATTTTCAATTTTAATACTCAGGATGAAGGCTTGTACGCATTTGCCGGAGGTGGTTTTCTAAACAACACTGTGAAAGTGGAATTTTTAGGTGTGTCCGATACAGCCAGCGAGTTTGTTTTTGGGCTTTCAGGCGGAGGCGGGTTTAATTTCACGAGAAACTTTGGGGTAGAGGTTATTTACACAAGAGCATTTGGAAAAACATCTTCTACCGGAGAAATCGCAGGCACTGGTTTTGACTGGGTGCAGGCTTCATTTAAATTCAGGCTATAGCCGAAAACATCACACCTTCACTCCGAGGAATTCATAACATTCAAACACAGAAACACTGCCGCAAGGCACCTTCTAACAACTTTTTCAAGAAAGGTAATATCATGAACAAATACCTAAACTGGCTTGGTGTAGCAGTCATTGCGCTTGCCACATTAATAGGTTGCTCTAGCTCCAGTGACGAAAAGGACAAGCCTCCGCAAAACTACACGGTAGTCTTCAACACAAATGGCGGTAGCCTTGTGAACGACCACACAGTTTTACAGGGCAACAGTATTGCCAGTTCCCCAACGACTGTATGGGATGGTTACGTTTTTGAAGGCTGGTACTTCGACAACAACACATTCAACAACAAAGTGGCCTTCCCATACACACCTACGGCCAGTATTACGTTACACGCAAACTGGACGATTATTCCGCCGGTTGATCCTGATACACCTGATTTTTCTATAGTCAAATTCGAAGCAGTCCCGTATGACCCTGACTTTGATGGTGACCAGATAAAGTACTCGTTTACCTACGGAGACTATTCTTACTACTATATTTATTTAGGTACCTTGCGTAATATTCCCATATCTCCATGGAACCACTATTTGCACACACCCGAATTGCCTCTGCAACGCACTTGGTCGCGAGAAACGATAACCAAGGAAAGCCTGTCACGGTCTGTTACTGAAGCTGTCGGGGCAGCAAAAAACATTATTGATAACTTTAGCTTGAGTGCTGGCACTGGGTCTAAACTAAGCGTTGAAATTGGCGCGAAAGTTACTCCAATTCCGGGATTTACTGTGCAAGAAAAAATTGGTGGCGAGCTTACTTTCGAAACGCATATTAGTAAAAGCGCTACCACTGGATTCCAGGAAACGACATCTCTTACCGTTACAGAGACGTACTCCACAGAAACCATTTATGCAGAATTGGACTCGTTTACATATGCTTTCACCAGGGATGATCCGGGAGGGTATTATAGGATGTCATATTTTGCCATTTCGGATGTGTATTTATATGTCATTAAGGAAACTAATACAAAAGATAAGTTAGTATATTTTGAATTCAAGGAACACGTAAGACCTGGTGAAATATATCCAGGCAGAGACTATAGCGCAACAGGGAATTTTGGTAAACAGGATGCTTCGGGCTTCGAGCTCGACATGGCATTGCTGGAAAACCTCCCACCAGCGGGAATGGCTACTGTCAAATTTGATAAAAACAACTCTGATTCTGGCAGTACCGAAGCTGACCCACAGGCAATAATGGTAAACGTCGGGGGGCGGCCTGGTAATCAGATGTCAACGCAGTCAGCACAACCTATGCGACCAGATCATTTATTCAATGGTTGGAACACGAATGCCAACGGTACTGGGGAACCTTTTCTTTTCAACAGCCTCGTTACGGAAAACATCACCGTTTACGCGCAGTGGGAACCTGCCCCTGATTTATTCCGTACATTAACAGCAAGAGTAGCATCAGCTGGTGGCGGCAGAGTAGTTTTCCCATATGACGGATTCCAAAAAGAAATCTTCCATGGAACGTCAGTAAACATAGAAGCCGAGCCAGCAAGTCATTACACGTTTGATAAATGGACAGTTGAGTCGGGCGATGCGGTAATTACCAGCCCTACAAGTCAGAAAACAACGGTTACCGTAAACGCGAACACTACGATCATTGCCCATTTTAAGCCTAACTACTATACGCTGACGTTAAGGTCGAATAACGATACCTGGGGCTATGTTTCGCCAACGAACATGCCTAATATTATTGGAGGAGTTCCTGTTACAATCAGGGCTACCCCCCTAAATAGTAGCTATTACAGGTTTAATAGTTGGACTCCAGATGACCCAAATATGGTGGAATTTGCCACGCAATCGGCCTCCACAACCGTTACATTAAAAGGAGACGCAACAATAACAGCTAATTTCGGCCCGATTACTCAGTATACATTAATGACCGAACCCTACCCGAAAAATTGGGGGACAGCCTCCGGTCGTGCAGATGGTACAGACCACGACCCAATCACCCCAATCTCCATAAGTGCCAACCCATACGGTGGCTACAGGTTTGTTAATTGGACGGTATTGGGAGGCGGCAAAGCAAATGCAGAATTTGAGAATGCAAAACCCGATAGTGATGGCCGTGTAAGCGACAGCGCAAGCACAAAGGTAGCCTTAAGGACGGACGCAACAATCAGAGCAAACTTTTTGCCTGCCAGTGCCACTTATGGTGGAGAAGTAGGGAGACTAGAACTGAAAAGCACAGGAACGTATATTCTCAGATTGCGTGTTCAATATTGGGACGAGAACGGCAATATGAAAACACATGAATTTGGCAATACTCCTGGTGGACAAACCAGAAACATTGACCCAGGCAACGAGGCCAACATACCTGACGGCAGTTGGGTTCGGGTTTATGCTTGGGTAAATAGCGGTGCTGACAGGCAAGGTGCCGAATATTTCATATACAGAAAAGGAAGCCCTAAAACGGCTTGTTATCGCATCCCTACTGTGTGGCCAGCTTCCACCACTCTTTATTTTGATGGCGTGAAATAACAACCTGCATTCCTGAAAGGTTAAAGATGGGATTCACAAAAAACCCTCGTAAACCTTACATGGATTATTTCAACAACTGTGTCTCAAATCCATTGGCAAGTTCCGAATTAACCCCTAAATCCTGAGGAGAAAATCATGGGGAACAACGAACATCAAAACGACTTCACAAAAGTCAAAGTAATCGACTTTAATCTTCCTTTTACCCAAATGATCATTCTGATCTGGAAATGGAGTGCGGCACTTGTGGCGGCCTGGGCCCTTCCCGCCGTTTTCTTGGGCGGGATTTTATTTGCAATGGCGAAGGCAGGAGCGTTTAAGTAAGGTAGATGTTTAGATAGGAGAACAATATGAACTCAGAGCAAAGCACAACAAATGCAAAATCAAGACTTGCGGCTGTCTTGCTGGCCTTCTTTCTGGGTAGCCTGGGGATACACAATTTTTTCTTGGGCTTTTGGGGCAGGGGTTTAACTCAACTGATATGTACAATAGTGGGCATCCCTTTGAGCTTTATTATCATTGGTATTCCCTTACTTTCAGCCGTAGGACTGTGGGTATTTATTGAATTTATTTTGCTGATCGCTTCTGTTATCAAGGTTGATGCCTCCGGCAGACCGCTAACGTGGGGAGGTTCATAATAATAAGATATTGCGAACTCTGAAAAGGTCCTGATACCAAGGTGCGATCCTTTATTCGCACCTTGGTATGATATGGTGGATTAACTTAAAGAGCAGTACATGGAAATGGAGATATGGCTACGTTTTTCCCTTCACTCCTAATCCTCCAGACTCGTTGCGCTTTCAACCCTGTCTACAACTCCGCTGGTTTAACTCTGCACTGCCCTTTAAGTTATGCCGAAGGCATCCGTAATATAGAGTGGGGCTACAATCGGGATGGAGATTTAGGTAATAAAGCTCGAACATTTTCCTAGCTTGGTATTCCCCCTACCCTCATGTAAACTATGCAGTGGAGTAGGTATGTTTGAGTATGAAATATTGGTTGTCGGCCAACTTGAGTGCAACTGCATTATTCTGTGGGATACAGAGTCAAAAGCTGGTGTAGTAGTTGATCCGGGGGATGAGGCAAAGCGGATCGCTTCAAAGGCAGAGGCTCATTCACTCACAATTGAGGCTATCTTGTTGACTCATGCCCACTTTGACCATCTGGGAGCCGCTACAGAGTTACAAGGTATCTGGGAGTGCCCTGTATACCTTCATCCTGATGACAATGAGATGTTTGATAGCCTGGATTTTCAGACTTCTAAATTTAGGATGCCCCCAATCAAAAAACCAGCTATTACTCCACTCGCCGATAAACTACCTTTGGGTATCAGATTTCTGCATACTCCCGGACACAGCCCCGGATCGTCAACTTTTTTGGCTACTTCTCTAAAAAGCCCTATTGCTTTAACAGGAGATACGATCTTTTGTAAGGGAGTAGGTCGAACCGATCTTTGGGGAGGAAGCTGGGAACTGTTGGAAAATAGCATCCGTACACAACTCTACGTCTTGGATTCCAATACAGTTATAATTCCGGGACATGGTTCCACGTCGACCATTGGCTCTGAGCGCACCGGAAACCCTTTTGTGAGAGGTTAGCCCAACAATGAATGTAGCCAAAATGCAAATCACTAGTCATTCAGTCTGCTGGCAACTGTCAGACATATTTTCAGATACTTTGAAAAAACATTTTTTCTGCACTCTCACCCTGTTATTTTTCATCTTTTCGCCAACTCTTGAGGCTCAGGGAACTAATACAATGTTCCCACAAAAAAGCCCAAAAGCAAGCGTCAGTCAGGTAGTTGGTGTATGCACAGTAACAATCGAATATCACCGACCCGGTATCCGCAACCGACCAATCTGGGGCGAGCTTGTGCCCTTTGGCGAGGTTTGGCGAACTGGGGCAAACGAAGCTACAACCATTAGTTTTTCACATGCAGTAAAAGTTGCAGGTAATCCTGTTCCAGCGGGCAAATATGCACTTTTTACTATTCCGAGCAGGGACAGATGGACAATTATTTTGAACAAGCGCCACCACCAAATTGGCACCTTTGAATACAATCCCACAGAGGATTTACTCCGTTTCGACGTGCGCCCTGTTGCAACATCTTTTTCTGAATATCTAACTTTTGAGATATATCCTGCTAGCGATGCTAGTGCTTATGTTGACTTGGACTGGGAAAAACTCCGCATATATTTTCTAGTCGAAGTCGATCTTGACAAGGCGGTTGAGGCTCGAATGAAGGAGATCATGGCAAATGCCAAGCCTTCAGACTGGCTCCCGCGATGTGAGGCGGCACAATACCTACTTGATTCTGAAAAGGATTTGCCACAGGCAATGAAGCTAATTGAAGAATCAATTAAAATCAAACAAACCCCCCAAAATCTTTTTGTTAAGGCTCAAATACTACGCTGGGCAGGTAGCGGGGCAGATGGATACAAGACTCTCGAACTGGCTATCGAACTGGCAAATAAACAGAAAACTTCCCCCGCGATAGCTGTTCCAATGGAACAATTGCGCTCACAGTGGCAAGGGGAAAGCCAAAGGAGGTAGCTCTGTATCGGATTAAAGAAATTTTTTACTCCCTGCAAGGAGAAGGGTTTCATTCTGGCAGAGCCACAATTTTTATCAGGTTTTCTGGTTGCAATTTGTGGTCTGGGATTAGTACCGAGCGTAATCGCGCTCTCTGTCAATTTTGCGATACAGATTTTTTGGGTGTAGATGGTAATCAAGGGGGAGAATATGACGCTGAAAATTTAGCGAATTTAGTTCTATCCTGCTGGCCAAAAGAAGCTCCCCCCTTCGTAGTGCTCACTGGTGGTGAACCTCTGCTACAGGTAGATGATTCATTGATTGCTACCCTGCACGCCAGTGGGTGTGTTGTTGCAGTAGAGACCAATGGAACCCTGCCCATGCCCAGGGGAATTGATTGGATTACTGTTAGCCCAAAGGCCATAACAAAATTGTGTATTACAACCGGAAATGAACTAAAACTTGTATATCCACAAAAAGATTTAGAGCCATCACAATTTGAGGGCATGGACTTTGATCATTTTTATCTGCAACCAATTGATGACAAACAAAATCCAGACTCGGTTTTGGCCGCGGTCGATTACTGCCTAGCCCATCCAAGGTGGAAACTCTCCCTACAAATTCATAAATTAGTGGGCATCATGTAGTTTCCCACCTAGCACTTTCACTTATTAATAGTACCTAACTTAACACCTCTGGTGATTGTTACAGTGACTCCAATATCGCAAGATGCAAATCACCATAAACCAATTACCAAGAATCAATTTTGAAGGAGTTATACATTGCAGTCAAAAACGCCTCAATGGCAATCCGCCTGTAAAAAGACTCTACTTGATTTCTCTAGAAATGACTCCTTGCGGTTTTGGGGGTGGGGACATATCATAGATGGGGAAAAACTTCCACCCTTCGACTATCGCTACGAACATACACTAGCAGTAGTTAAATTAGGTAAGTGGCTGGCTCCGCTGGTAAACGCCGATAAAGACATCCTAATTTGTTCTGCATGGCTACATGATTGTAAAAAACGGCTTGGCACGAAGGGGAAAGACAACCATGCAAAAGAGGCCGCAGAGTCGGTAGAAGGCATACTTAATGGCACAGATTTCCCTCCAGAAAAAATACCCGCCGTACAACACGCAATTTTACATCATGTAGGTCTCAAACTCGCAGAAACGCTTAATCCAATTGAAACAGCTTGTTTGTGGGATATAGACAAACTTAGCAAGCTCGGAACCGCCAGCTTGATTCATTCCATCTGCATCCTCCCCGCTTTTCAGCCTGCAACAACCGCCGAAATATTATCAAGGGGTGAAAACTGGCTTGAGATAGCTCATAGCATAGTCACTAGTATGAATACTGCGCCAGCCAAATCTGAGGCAACTAGGCGGTTTGAATTATTACAAAGTTTTTACAAAAGGTTCCGAGAAGAGTTGTCTAGTGGTTGCTAGAGCGGGTTTGGAGCAGAAAAAGTTGAAATGCAAGGTGATTTCAAAACCATTTTGTCCTTTCAAATCGCTGTTTGTTTGGTTGCTACGTCACGTTCATTGTGGCGTTTCGCGCTGAATACCAATTAAACGCAACCTAGTATTATTACCTGTAAATTTTGAAATAATACAATGTTACGTCATACCAAGTTGCACCCAACCGGGAGCAACTTGGTATGACGGCAACGCGAATGCGGTGCCCGCAGAATGAACGTGATGTTGGAATGAAATTGCA
>WRHW01000074.1 GCA_009783055.1 Holophagaceae bacterium | reverse complement strand
TGGCGATATGGTCAGCAATATTGATGATGCAGTGCTGTTTCTAAAGAAGCATCTGCGCCTGAGCTTCAAGATTGAGGGCCTTCGGCGAGAAAATATTCTCGAATTGCCGGAGGACGCACTCCGAGAGGCCATTGTCAATGCAGTGTGCCATAGGGACTATTTTGAAAATGGCGCGCGGGTGATGGTAGAGATTTTTGATGACCGTGTGGACATTGTAAGTCCGGGAGGCGTTTGCAAGGGCATTACAGAAGAGAATTTTGGCACGGTCAGCATAACCCGCAACTCCGTGCTTGCCAGTATGCTCTACCGCATTGACTACATCGAGCAGATGGGAACGGGCATCATGCGGATGAAGAAGGCCGCAAGGGATGCCGAGGTCTCAGAACCTGAATTTAAGATGTCGGGCTTTTTCAGGGTGACATTCAAACGCAATGAATCCCAATCGCTTGCAAGCGATAAACAAATGGGAGTGACTAAAAAATCTACATCCGCAAACTATGGACAGACTATCGGCAAGTTGCCTACAAGCGATAAATGCCCCAAAACAGCTAAAAAGACTACAAACACCGACCGCAGACGAACAAAGAAAACATCGCCTACAAGCGATAAACGCGCTGGAATACCTATAAAAACTGGAGTTGAAAACGGCGAGCAAGTAAAAAGCAGACGATTTCCAAGCGATATTAAGCGAGAAATCATTGTGTACATGCGAAAACAGCATCGTGCAACCGCCACAGAAATATCCGACTTTTTGGCACTAAGCAAAGCTCGCGTGAGGGCTATTTTGCTAACAATGACAGACGATGGGACTATTGAAAAAGTCGGCGGCAATCGCAATGCCTATTACGTTCTGAAATGAGATTGCAATGTTGCCAAAAGCAAGACAAGTTAGACATCCCATGCGAATTTCTGTTAGAATAAAACCGCTGGGTGCTTTTGAAGGCATTCCAAGTGGGTGTCGTTCAATTACGTCCAACGTCGGTCAATGCAAGCCATGTAAAATGTTGGTAGATTTGTTGGTATGACACTTTTTTTAAAATAATATTTGGTTGTTTGTCAACAGTTTTTTTGAACACTTCGAGTCCCCTCAGCGCCCCATTTTGAGACTAGAAACGAAATCCTTTAACTGATAGTGTGCATCAACCCTAGCTAAGATATATGGCTTGCCATCTGCGGAGTATTCTGTGGTTCGTGATCTTCAGTCCTTTCTGAAACAACTGGAATCCATGGGCGAATTGAGGCGAATAACCGCTGAAGTAGACCCAAATTTGGAAATGGCCGCCATCGCAGATCGAGTTGCAAAGATGGATCAAGGCGGGCCTGCGCTTCTATTTGAAAACCCCAAAAACAAGCAGGCATCCGTAGCAATGAATATTTATGGCAGTCGCCACCGCATGGAAATGGCTCTGGGGCTGGAGCAGAACCCTAGGGGCCTAGATTCTATAGGCGACCGAATCGAAAAACTTTTCTCAGACGTACTCCCCAAGCCGGGAAGCGCAAGTTTTTTTGAAAAACTTTCAAAACTACCTTTGCTGGCAAGTATGTCGAGTTGGATGCCAAAAACAATTCGATCAGGTGTTTGCCAAGAAGTAATTTTGAAAGGAAAGGACGCTAGGCTGGGAGAATTACCAGTACTCACAACTTGGCCGGAGGATGGAGGCCCATTTATTACTATGGGTATGAGTCATATAAAGCACAGGGATGGACACCCAAACATGGGGCTTTATCGTTTGCAAGTTTATGACGATAGTACTCTTGGGTTTCATACCCAGCTCCACCATGATGGCGACAGGGCAAGACATGGCTATAGCCCCGGTGAGCGTATGCCAGTGGCCGTAGCATTTGGAGGCGAGCCAGCACTGTTGTATGCCGCTACAGCCCCCCTTCCGCCATTTATTTCTGAAGTAATGTTTACTGGATTTCTAATTGATAGTGGCATAGAAATGTTAAAGTGCATTACAAGTGATATAACAGTTCCTGCCAACTCTGAGCTAATTATCGAGGGCTGGGTAGACCCACAGGAAACGCGACTAGAGGGGCCATTCGGCGACCATACAGGCTATTACAGCCCCGCTGACCAGTATCCAGTTATTCATGTAGAAGCCATTACGCACCGCAAAGATTTCATTTTTCCTGCCACCGTAGTCGGTCGTCCACCGATGGAGGATGCCTATCTTGGTTTAGCCACAGAGCGAATATTCTTGCCGCTCCTGCGATTTCTGCTACCTGAAATAAGAGACATGCACCTGCCTGTAGCAGGTGCCTTCCATAATCTGGCAATCATAAGCATGAAAAAAGACTATCCAGGCCACTGCCATAAAGTAATGCACTCAATCTGGGGTCTGGGGCAAATGATGTTTACAAAGTGCATTGTAATAGTTGATGAGGACATCGACCCACATAATATGCAGGAAGTTTTATTCCGCATTACATCCAACGTAGAGCCTAGGCGCGACATAATATTTACAGATGGTCCTCTGGATGTGTTAGACCACTCCAGCGACAGTTTTGCATTCGGAAGTAAGATTGGAATAGACGCAACTCGAAAAAACAAGCCCTTCGATGGTTACATGCGCCAGTGGCCAAAAGACCTGACCCATCCAAGAGAACTGTTGGAAAAAATTGAATCTCGTTGGAAGGATTTCGGAATTTAGGAATATCAATGCACTCTGAAATAGAACGAAAATTCCTTGTAAACACAAACCTATGGCAACCCAAAGACAAGGGAGAACTCTACGTTCAGGGCTATATCACAGCAAACGCCAAACGGGTTGTTAGGGTGCGAATAGGTGGAAAATTAGCCTTTCTATGTATCAAGAGCTTAGTTTCAAATATTACTAGGACAGAATTTGAATATGAAATCCCCGTTCTAGATGCAGAGGCATTACTTGAATCATTTTGCAAAAAACCACTAGTAAAAAAGCACCGCCACAAAGAATTGCACTTCGGCAAGCTGTGGGAAATTGATGTATTCCATGCAGAAAACGATGGATTGGTGGTAGCCGAAATCGAACTGGAATCTGAAGAAGAAGAGATAATACTACCAGAATTTGTTGTCAGAGACGTATCAACCGACCAAAGATACTTTAATTTCAATTTACACAAGTATCCATTCCAAGAGTGGCGGTGATACGGCTATTCAATTCAATTCTATTATTTAATCAGCACCAGCGATTTTACGTGTGTAATACGAAACCCTATTCCGATGGCTTTGCTCGCCTAACTTCCTTTAAGCGACCAGCCTTGCCGAGTTTCTTGCGGAGGAAGTATAACTTAGCGCGCCTGACCTTGCCATGACGCAACACTTCCATCTTTGCAATCGTTGGGCTATTCAGGGGGAATACCCTCTCAACACCAACTCCAGAGCTGATCTTGCGGACGGTAAATGATGATCTCATTCCGCCACCACGGATGCCTATTATGACTCCTTGGAATATCTGAATACGCTCTTTTTCGCCTTCCTTAACCTTGACGTGAACCTTTACGGTATCCCCAGGCGTGATGCGAGGCAGGTCTTTCCTGACGAGGCCAGCTTCGATGCGGTCAATAATGTCCATAGTGGCTCCACTGGGCTAGAGGTCACGAGGAAGTGATTCCATGGACGTAGCGCGAAAATTCTACCCTTTTGGGCAGACAGATTAGTCTACCAGAAATTAGAAAAATGGCAATAGAGAAATTTTTGGCTAACGCACGGAAAATAATCCATCAAGCCAACTCAACTCCCAAACAGGCGGTTAAATCTTTTTTGGTTTTGTCGTTTTCGGCTTAGCTGTCTTTGATGTAGCACTTTTGGAAGTAGTAGTTTTCTGCTTTGTAGTTTTTGCCACTGCTGTTTTTGGCTTAGTCGGTTCAGGCTTCTTATCCAAATAATCTCGTTCAATCAAACCAATGCTTGCCTGAGATGGATATTGGCCTTTTTCATAAATTCCCTTGAAAATGGCAGGGAGTTTATGGAGCCTGAAGTTCATGTCTTTTAGGTCAAAGGCGTTGATGTCGAAATTCTTGGTGCCCATCCACTCAGACAATTCCTTGTAAAGGCTCCCTCTTTTTTTATTGAAGGCTTCCACTAAGTCCCACAACCCTGGGACGCCACCGCAATCCTCTACGATACCAAACCCGCTCCCTTCAGTTGCCATAGGTAGCTCTTTGATAAAAGCATCATCCTTCTCAATTATTTTCTCTAGTTGAATAAATACACACCAGTCATCACCAAAGTCATAATTTACATTGAAAATAGTTTCAGCGCGGCAAATGGAATCCAGTTTTACCTTGGTAGCATCCAAGGGAGGTTCGCCTCCAAATGGGTCTTCATATTTGGATGGTATTTCATAGCGATATTCTACGCGTTGGCCATCTTCCACTTCCAACCTGAAAACCGCAAACAAATGGCTTGCTTTCATTTCAAACAACGTCATCACGATATATCCAAGTTGTGCAACTGTTATGTCGCTGGGAACCTGAATGCGTCGCCATATTAGGGGTTCAAATTCGCCCAGTTCTGTGTAAAACTCATAAACTTTTTTGGATGCCATGACGATTGTCCTCCCAGATAATCTATAGTTTCTCATTTTTGACAATATTTCAAATGGAATTATTTTGCCAAATATTTTTTGTGGAACATTGGTGAGACTGCTGTAGCATTAAGAGCAGGTGTTTATAGGCATGAAACAAATCCTTACGCTTGAGAAATTATTTGCTGAAGCAAAAAAATTCTGCTCCGTTGAGGGAAAAACAAATTTTCCACAACTGGTAGGGATCACTGATGGCAAGGCTGTGGGGACATTTGTAGAGCATAGGTTTAAAAATCATTTACAGGAACGGTTTGATGTAACCCTAGGCAACAGTGCGTCTGGAATAGACCTTCCATCCAAGGGTATAAACACCGATATAAAAGTAACTTCAGCAAGGCAACCCCAATCCTCATGTCCTTATAAATCATCTCGCCAAAAAATTTTTGGACTAGGTTACAACTTGCTCGTCCTCGTCTACGACAAAAAGGATACCGATGATTGCTGTTATCTGAATTTCCTCAACTGCACTTTCATAAGCGAAACAAGGACTGCAGATTTTACGACGACAAAGCGGATTTCTGAAATACTTAATGATGGTGGAAATAAAGAAGACGTTCTGGCTTACCTGGTGGACAGAAACCTTCCTGGGGACGAAATCATATTGTCACAGTTGGCTGATGAAATCATGGGAAGGGGTGTGCAACAAGGCTACTTAACTATTTCTAACGCGCTCCAATGGCGATTACAATATCAGCGCGTAATATCTCTGTCGAATACTGTTCACGGAATTGCGAATCATGAAGTTGCACGACACTGATCATAGAGCAGTCATTGAGTACGGAGATTTCCAAACTCCAAATTCTTTCGCTGTATCTATTTGTCAAAAGTTGGCTACCTTTTATGACTTGTCACCAGATATTGTTTTAGAGCCCACATTTGGCACCGGTAGTTTTGTAAGAGGAGCACTTTCCACTTTTCATGGCATTAAAACGCTCTATGGGATTGAAATCAATGAAAACTACTATAAAACTGTTGTGCAACAATTGAAAGAAACCCAGCTGGGCAAGACTGATGTTGAAATATGCAACGAAAACTTCTTCACTTTTGATTTTGGCGGTATTAAAAAATCCATCACCCTCAAGAACTCTATGCTAATTATTGGAAATCCGCCGTGGGTAACTAATGCTCAACTGACTTCTCTCGGTAGTAGTAACCTTCCAAAAAAAAATAATTTCAAGGGTCACTCTGGCTTTGATGCTATGACTGGCAAAAGCAATTTTGACATCGCAGAATGTATTATCCTCAGATTGTTGAGTGAGTTTGCCAATTGCAACTGCACATTGGCCATGCTTTGTAAATCCACTGTGGCAAAAAACCTGGTTCGGGATATTAACAAATATAATTTTACTGTTTCCACAATGGACATGTTCGTTTTTGATGCTAAGGAAATCTTTGGTGTTAGTTGCGATGCTGGCTTGCTTGTTGCGCAACTAGGAGGATTGGGATTGAGGACATGTTCTGTCTATGATTTTTATTCTAACGAGAAGCAACGGGAGTTTGGTTGGGTAGGCAATCTTTTTTGCGCTGACACCAAATCCATTCCATTGCTTGCCGACATCGATGGGAAATGCCAGTTTGAATGGAGGCAGGGCATCAAACATGACTGCTCCAAAATAATGGAATTAGAAACAACTGATCAATTGCATTTTCAAAATGGCATCGGCGAAACGTTTAGATTCCATATTGGAAAATATGTTTTCCCATTGGTCAAGAGTTCAGACATCAAATCCTTAAAAATCACTAAGACACGCAAATTTGTTATTGTGCCGCAGAGACAGATAAATGAAGATACAACGCAAATCCAATACCGCGATTCAGCCGTGTGGGATTATCTCCAGTGCCACGAACATTATCTTGCTACCCGACGCTCAGCCATATATAAAAATTCGCCTAAGTATTCTGTTTTTGGAGTGGGGGACTATTCATTTTCCAAATATAAGATTGGAATTTCCGGATTCTATAAGAAACCTGTTTTTTCGCTGATTGAAGGAGAAATTCCGATCATGGTGGATGATACATGCTACTTCCTGAGTTTTGACGATCAAACTGAAGCCGTCATTACCTTGTCATTGCTCAATAGCCCAAAATGCCTAGCCTTTCTAAGCTCAATTGTATTTTTGGATTCAAAACGGCCATATACAAAAGAGGTTCTGCAACGCATTGATTTGGCAAAATTATCAGCCATGGTTGATTTTGACTTTGTATATGAGTTTTCTAAGCCCCTGCTTGTCAACTCAGTTCTCGATAAATCAGACTATGATCAGTACTGTCTTCGCATATCGGCCGGTAGCGCATCCATGTTGTTTTATGACAACTAATTCCACTTCCACCCCTTCGGCTTATTCTTGCCCCAGTCATCGGGGTGCTCCACCTGCCAGGCCAGCCACTGTTCTTCACGAGAAAGCTTAATAACACTGTTTCTTAGATAGGTTGCCCATAGGTCGGGTCTATATTTTTTTGTTAGAGCCATCGATTCCCTCAACCGCCAATGGGCAATTGCCTTGTGGTTGCCACCCATAAGAGTTTCTGGTACGGCCTCCCCTTCAAATACTTCGGGTCGCGTGTAGTGAGGATGATCCAAAAGCCCATTTGCATAGCTATCGTTTTCCGCGCTGTGTTCATTGCCCAGCACACCGGGGAGCCAGCGGCAAACGGCATCTATCAAAAATAACGCAGGCAACTCACCACCAGATAGCACGGCATCGCCAATGCTATATTCCGCGTCCACATATTTGTCTATCGCTCGTTGGTCAACCCCCTCGTAGCGAGTGCAGATTAAAACTAGCTGGGAAAATTCTGTCAGCTCCAAAACGACATCATGGGTCAGGGGAGGTGCTACCGGATTGAAGTGTATGACCTTTCTGGGCACCACTACTGGCACGTCTGCCAACGTGTCTCTGAGTACATTCGGGCATAGCACCATGCCTGGGCCACCTCCAAAGGGTGAGTCGTCAACATGGCCATGCGGGTTATCTGCAAATTTGCGAAAATTATGGGTGTTTAGGCCATGCCCCAATTCTCTAAAAGCTCTCCCCGTGACCCCCAGACGAGCCACATCGAAGAACTCAGGAAAAAGCGTCAAGATGTCAAACTGCATTTTAGAAGTCTATACTATTTATGAGTGACAGTGGCGGTAGCTAGTCAAAGTTGCTTATTATATAATGATAAACAATCACACCTTTTTTTGGAGCCATCAATGCGCTTACTACTGGCTTTATTATTAGTCATAACTACGAACACGACTACTCCTGTTTGGTCACAGACAACGTCACAACCTTCTGGTAGAAATCAATCTCGAAGCCAAGCTAAGAACTCTGATGGCCCCTATGTATTATGGGAAGGTGGCAGAGCAGATGTTCATTGGATAAAGGAAGGCAAACATGTCATGGATAGCTTTGTTGCCCCCTTTGCCCTTGCACTGCCAGCTTTTAAGGCACCCATCATGCTGGATGGCAAGCCGTATCCAAAAGCCATTGACGAGGTGACAAGGCCACAAAAAATATTTGCCATTAGCGATGTTCATGGAACTTTTGATGTGATGCGCGACCTGCTGATCGCTCACAAGGTGATTAACAAAAAAAACCGCTGGACATTTGGAAAGGGTCATCTGGTCATAGCTGGTGATATAGCAGATCGAGGAGACCACATGACCGAGGCATACTGGTTTATTCGAGCCCTTGAAGAGAGTGCAATACGTGCAGGCGGTGGTGTCCACATGATCATCGGAAACCATGAAGCAATGATAATGACTGGCGACTATCGATACATGAACCCATACTATGCAAACAAGGTGGATGGAATGCCAGAATTAGGACAGCTCTGGGGAAAGCAGTCCGAAATTTGCCGGTGGTTGCAAAGCCGCCCCATGATGATAAAACTTGGAAATATACTTTTTGTACATGGAGGTATCTCCACGGAGTTTATGTCTAGGGGGCTTGATAAGGCAATTGCAAACAAGGAATTACGCTTCTTGCCCAGGGAAGAAAGGAACGAACTGGATCGTTTTTTATTGGGGAATGCTGGCCCACTGTGGTATCGAGGCATGATTTTGGGCGATCAGCAAGATTCCATTACAACAACCGACTTAGAAAAAATATTGACCCACTTTGGCGTAGAGCGAATAGCCGTAGGCCATACAACTGTGCTTAATTCGAGAGCTTTCCATGATGGCAAAGTAATAGCCATTGATGCAGGGATACAGCATGGACGTAGCGAGGGAATTTATTTCAAGAAAAAGAAAATCTATAGCGCACTCGGAGATGGTACAAGGATTGAGATTAGATAGAGCCCTTAAACATGGTTTTGAAATTAGCTTGATAGTTTGACGTTCTTGGAGTAAAGCCAATAGTAGAAAAGGAGAGCCACAATGGCAATCGCAACGCTTGCTGGGGGATGCTTTTGGGGAGTTGAAGAACTTTTTCGACAACAGGATGGAGTGCTTGATGTGGAAGTAGGTTATACCGGAGGGACAACCTCCGAACCGACTTATGAACAGGTCAAGTCAGGTTCCACAGGACATGCCGAAGCCATCAGGATTTCCTTCGACCCATCAAAGACTACCTATGAGTTACTTTTACGATTTTTCTTTACAATGCACGACCCGACTACAGTCAACAGCCAAGGTGAGGATAGGGGTACACAATACCGGAGCGCAATTTTTGTCCATAATGAAGCGCAAAGGCAAATTGCAGAAAAAGTGAAGGCGGAAGTGAACTTATCAGGTTTTTGGCAAAGACCAGTAGTGACCGAGATAGCCACCGCTGGTACTTGGTGGAAGGCCGAAGAATACCACCAAGCCTATCTGGTTAAAAACCCTGAAGGATATACCTGTCATTGGGTGAGAGGGCAGGAACAGTAATACCAAGTTGTGCCCAACAACTAGCAAACCAATCGGTATCAATAAGCCTCAGAATGTCCCCTGTGAATCTCCCAATTTGCTAGATATTCATCGGCAATCTGCTTGTTGGAAATAATCAGTAAGTTTTCTGCATTGCGTTCTTCTGCCGCCTTTGTAAAGTTGAAAGAACCAGTGATAACAATGCTTTCATCGATAATCATCACTTTGTTGTGGGCGATAGCGTGTTTTTTGTCAATCCAGACAGGTATGCCTGCGTTGGTCAAAAAAGTTGCACTGGTATAGCGTTCAGACCTCTGGCTCTTATCCAGCACCACCAACACCTTTACACCTCGGTCGTGGGCACTCTTTAGAGCAGAGGCTATAAGAGCCGAAGTGAAGCTGTATGCCTGCACGTGTACGGAGCGTTTTGCCTCATCCAGTACATTTATCACCGCAGTCGTAGGGCTACCCCCAGGGGAAAAATGAACTTGCACATTGGCAAGGTCAACACCAACCTCTAGGTGTTGGGATGACTTTTTCTCGCATGCAAAAAGTGCGAAAAGGCATAGGAGGGGGATCAAAACTGTGTGCTTCATGGTGTTAAATACTAGGTTCCGTTAGATTGTGATTATAGCAGTTCCACTTAATATTGTACTCAGTCGGCAATCATGTCCTAATAGCATTGCAATTTTTGGAAGTCTAGAACTCCGATCCGCCCGCCAGCCCTTGATATAACTCCATCAACTCTGCCACGATCTCTTGCTCTGACATATCCTTGGCAAAGCCGTATAGCTTCATCACAGCTTTGTCCAGTTTTTCATGGGCCTTTACCAGCTTTGGATGAAACGCCATAGAGTTTTCGCCATACATATCAGCAAAGGTACTTTCGGGGTATTGCTCCCTTGCATCTAGGACAGCTTGCGCCAGTTCCTCAATCTCTGCTTTTTGTTTGTCTGTTGCATCTGGCCAAGGGAAGTTGTTGTACACAATTGATCCCGAATACCTATAGTCACTCTTCAATCGCCCCCCGACAGCCCTCATCCATGCCATGTGAACAAGCGATGTCAATATTCCAAAATGGTATAGTGTGGCGTTTGGAACAATGGAGTTGGAATCGCTACAAATCGTATTTTTGTTCAAAAAGCCGATGGGGATGTATTTTCTGTTCTCCGAAGATACACGGGGCATAACAAGGAATTTTTTATCTGATTGCGAAATGAAAAAAAACAAATGTGGCATTTCAGCCTTTTCCACTGTCGGCTTGGCTGTACTTTTTAGGCGAAACTCTTTTACTTTTTTGATCCGTTCTCTTACTAGCGGACAGTTTTTCAGTTCTGAATACTGGACATCCTTCAGCCATAGGCAGTACCTTGTTGTGCCGTTGATAAATTCAACTGAACCAACGTAAGGCTTGATCAGCTTTTTTGCATCTGGCTCTTTGGCAACCAACTCCTTCCTTTCCACTGCTGTCAGGATAAGATTCCCACCATCGGATGGCTTATTGCCGTACACCATTGATGTTACGTTGCTGATTGGCTTACTTCTGCTGGCCACCAGCACGTTTGGTGCGTCCACTAGGTAGGCGTTTATGTTCTTTGCCAAAATCTTTGTGCCGTTGCTGTCATAGATGATTTTCTGGCACTTTGTCTCTCCTTTGCTGAAGCCGATAATTACGCAATGCACAGCGGCTTTGCCTGTTGCCTCGCTCTCCCACTTGAAGGTGCGATATGCAAAATCAATGTGTATAGCATACTCACCAAAAAGCCTGCCCCAGAAGGGAGTTACCTGTTCGCCTTGGGTGATTGAGTTGGTTGAGACGAAGGCAACTTTGATTGCTGTGTCCTGTATGTACGCCGCCGCTTTGTGGTACCAGGCTCCAACATAGTCTATGCTGTTGGATAGTTTGATTTTGCCAAAGATTACCACTGCTTCGGCCTTTTGCCTAGGAGACATCATGGAAGCCCCCACAAACGGCGGATTACCCAATATATAGCTCAATTGGTTTTTGGGGACTATGGTTTCCCAGTCTATACGGTGAGCGTTTGCATGAACTATGGTGGCGGACTGTTTTAATGGTAGCCTGTATTCGTATCGTTCAAATATTGCCGTTGCCTCCAGGTTCATCAGGTGATCCATCAGCCACATACCTGTTCTAGCAATCTGACATGGCCACTCCTCTATCTCTATTCCATAGAACTGGTCTACGTTTACTTTTAGGTGATGCTCTATGTTTGCCGGTATGAGTTGATGTCTGTAGCCTGCTATTGCCTTGACGACTTCAAGCTCTAGCTGTCGCAATTCCCTATAGGCAATGATAAGAAAGTTGCCACAACCACAGGCGGGGTCAAGGAATTTGAGGCTTGCTAGTTTGTCATGGAAGTCCGCAAGTGCCTTTGTGCTCTTTTTTTTCTTTGCTCGCTCAAATTCTGTCCTCAGGTCGTCCATGAATAGTGGGTTTATTAGCTTTAGTATGTTTTCTTCACTGGTGTAATGCGCCCCAATCTCACGCCTCTGGTCTTTGTCCATTACTCCTTGAAACATTGAGCCAAAGATGGCCGGACTAATTTGTCCCCAGTCGAAGTTAAGGCAATCGAGCAATTCATCTCTCATTCTGCGATTAAAAGTGGCTGGGTCAAGGTTCCTTTCAAATAAGCTACCATTAATGTATCTGAAGTGAGAGCCGTCAATTTTGGCACTCAAGCGGGGGTTAGACTCCAAGTAGGGATTTGGCGGCCTACGGTTGTCC
>WRHW01000073.1 GCA_009783055.1 Holophagaceae bacterium | reverse complement strand
GCAAGTGGATACACGAGGCAGTCACGCTGACTTTTCCTGCATTTTGTCCTTTCAAATCGCTGTTTATTTGGTTGCTTACGTCACGTTCATTATGACGTTTCGCGTTTAATCCCGATTAAACGCCCTAGTATTAGGTATCTTTTGATCGCTTTATCCACAAAATTCTCACACCCAAAATAAGGATCAGGATCGCTATGGCGATGGGTTGGAATAATTTTATCATCCTGTCTTTTTCCTTCTTTTCCTCAGCTTTTCTGATATTTTCCGAGAGGCTTAACTTTTCCTGTGTTTCGCGCCCCTTTTTTACAGCTTCCTGAGCCGATTCCCTTGACTTTTGTAATTCTCTTGCGAGTGCATCCTCATCCTGTAAAATGTGCAACTCAGACGATGTTGCACTGCACAAAAATTGTGTTTGGCAAAACAATAACGCCCAGATTGTTAGCAACCATTTCATGGTGATGCTTCCATCATTTATCCCTTGCAAGTATGAATAGAGTTCTATCATCTCGATTTTGGGTTTCAAAAGTACCTACATGGCTAAAAATAGCTTCACAGGCGGCTCTAGGCGAACCTGTTCCCCAAAATTTTTCCAATTGGTTTGCTAGGCTATCAATGCCATATAGATTCCCTTTGTCATCCATTGCTTCGATAATGCCATCGCTGTACATGGTTATCCAATCACCATGTTGCAGAGTTCCCTCATATACTTGCCACATGCGTGGGCAGGCAGGTAACATCCCAAGTGCCAAACCCAGGGGCATAATAGGAATTGGCATATTTGGTGTAGCCCTAGTTAATAAAATAGGGGGAGGGTGTCCTGCCCTTACTATCTTAAACTGGCCATTCTCATTCCACTCAATGATCGACAATGTTAAAAAGTCTTTGGCACTCATTAAATTTCGTAGCACCAAATCCATCTCGACAAGAATTTTTTCTAAGGGTTCATCAGCATCCTGGGTAGCAAATTTTAGAAGTGCCATTGACTGACTCATATAAATGGCCGCCGCTAGGCCTTTGCCACTTACATCGCCCACAACGGCTATCCACCTGCCAGGAGCACGCTGTTTAACCCACAATAGGTCTCCGCCAGTCTCAGTGGCAGGAACTAATCTCAAAGCGATTTGAAACCCTTGAGTATCTGGAGGCACAGATGTAATCAAGGACTCTTGTATTTTTTGGGCCGCACTTAGTTCCAGATCCATTCGAGACTTGTCAATCAAATTTCTATGCATATCTGCAGATTCAAGCAGGGCACCCACTGCAATGGCAACTTCCCTAAGCGATTCTCTATCTTCACGGTTGTAGTTTAACTCTGCATATTTCCCCCCCAATAGCATGATGCTATGAGGATGATCGCCGTACATGAGTAACACCAGTATCTGAGCACCAAGGGCATCTATATGTTTTCTTAAAACCATACTTTGAGCCTGAATCCAATCAGATTCATCGCTACCCAAGCCAAAGACTAGCTCTCGATTTTCTTTAGCATGTCGAAGCATCGTTGCAGGAATCTTTAGTGTTTGAGGTTTGTTGTCACCAAGCAGGGTTACATCCGATGATCCGCTTTCGACGATGGGGGGGAGCACCACCCCACCGGATTTAACAGGAATGCATAACAACAATTGAGGTCTAAATGCTACATGTATAGATGTAATCAAGCTATTAATCAGTGCATCGTCAGAAAAACGATTTTTCGTTTCCCTCAAATTCCACAAAACTAACTCGTGAGCTGTTTTAGAATCTTTTTTGAACCTTCTGCGCAACGTCATTAAGAGCCATTGAAACAGCCAGCCCAAGGGGAGTGCCAAAAAACCCATAAGGATGCCTAGCCATGCTTTCGGGATATTCGCTGGCAGTGCAACATCAAACAAAAAGGCAATCGCACCGAGATATACAGTTATCAGAGCACCGAGGGCAACAAAATAACTAAGCCATCTAATGATTACGCGCCTAACGTCAAAAAGTCCGTGGCGCAAAATGGCATAGGCAAAAGTTATTGGCAGTAATGGGAGAGGGAAAAATAGATAATGACGGGATCGACTAAAAAATGCCCAATCAGTCGTGCCGGAAAAAGTGCCAACTAACCAGAGGTAGGCCACCATATCTATGATAACCACCAATGAAAATATCAGTGGTGCCATGAGTGCATTTCTGCGACGGCTTGGTATTTTGAAAGCACCAACCCAAAATAGCACTACGCCTGCACCCAACAAAAGGAGTTGCAGAATGCTACTTGCATAATTAAAAGTAGTAATATTCACCGGCAGGGCATCAAGCAATAATCGCAATACCCAATCAGAGTTATTCATCCCGGAGAGAGCCAGCCCCAGCGTTATTATTATTTCTGGCAACAATACCAATAAATTAAACGAATATAATCCTATCAATATAGGACGATATTTCCTAATCTCAAAGGCATATGGAAATCTTAAAAAGAAGTGGAGCCACATCGGTGGCAGTAGCCCCCTCACAAATAACCAACATAGGCCAGTCAGCAACTCCATGCCTAAGGGAACAGTATAATTGCCTCCCCTGGTAGATGCCCCAGCAACCAGAATGAGAGTCAGGACACCCAGATAGAAAAAATGGCGCGTTATCTTGCGCTGAGGAGATGACAATACAACCAGCAGTCCAATTGCCCATGCCACAATTGCTGTTAAGAGCAACACCACATTGGTAGTATCAAATTCTTTTGTCAATTCCAGCGGACGTGTAATGCGCTGACCATCTCGATTGACGGTAAATTGAACTGTAGTCCCATCAGGCGTGGAGTTAATAAACGCAGTCATTTTTTCTATAGCTCTCTGAACTTGCCTCAGGTTTTCTTCATAGGACAAAAGGTCTGAATGGTCAGGTATTTTTAGGTCGTGGATAGAAATGAGTTCATCCCCATCCATCAGGGAAGCCACATCTGCCGCCCCATTTGGAACTACTCCCCTAATGATGACGCATGGGCGTGGCGTTGCTGATTGGTCATCCGAAAGTTTGACCTCAATACTCCATACACACTGGTCAGTAGAAGGTGCATACATCCACTGAGCCAAGGAGTAGCATCCTACCGCAAGCACAAGAGAAACTAGGCTCGACCAAAAAAGTCGCCATCGGATGTTTAGAACTGAAGGTTTCAAGGTAGCCTAATATGAGAGGATGTCATGGAAAAAAAAACGTGGTGGGTCATTGTAGGCGGCGCAAGGCGACTTGGCCTAGCGCTTGCAAAAACGTTAGCAGAAAATCACAAGCTTGTTTTAACAAGTTCTAAATTCCCCGAAGGAAAGGAAGAATTATCCAAGTTGTCAATTCATACTGATGTCAGACTTCTGCGATGGGACGCAAATGATCCAAGTCTTGCATCTAGGATTATGACAGATATTCAGGTACTTTTGGGAGAAGGAATAACAATTAGTGGCGCAATAATAATTGCAGGCACATTCCCATCAGCCCCATTGGGGTCATGGAATGTTGAAGAATTGCAGAAGACATGGCAAATAAACCTCACCTTCCCCCTAATGGCAATCCAATCCCTTGCGCCCAACCTCATGGAAGGGAGTTGCATCCAGATCATTTTGGACACATGTATACACCGTCCTTGGCTAAATCGCCTACCATATTCCTGCGCTAAATCTGGATTGGCCACATTAGTTTCAGGATTATCCCAACTTTTGGCTCCCAAAATCCGCGTAGTTGGCCATGCAATTGGCACAGTGCTACCAGATGACGATTCCGACCCTGTTTTTCTCCAAAATCAAACCCTGCTCAAACGCCTTGGAACACCAGAAGATTTAGCAAGGGCTATTACCTACACCGCAGACAGCCCATACCTAACCGGCGAAATCCTCACGCTAGATGGTGGCAGACGGTGGGTCTGAGTTGCTAGTTATATTGGATGCCATGTAGGTATGACGGCTTGGCACCCTGTTGATACCAACAATAATACCTGCAAAAGTGTAGGTATTATTGTGTACGACATCAGACAGCCCTGAACAAGGACACAATAAACCCCCCGTGGTTACGGGGTTTTTTGGACATCGGCGGACTTCTGTGGATTGATTTTGGTGGAGCTGATCAGGATCGAACTGACGACCTCTGCAGTGCGATTGCAGCGCTCTCCCAGCTGAGCTACAGCCCCAATGTGAATATCTAGTTTGCCTTTATTTAGTCATTTTGGTCAAGGGGGCGATACGTTTTTTACTAATCGCTATTCACTAACCACTTTGGAATCAGGAATACCTATGGCAAACGCAAAAACATCGGCAATTACAGACTACCAAAAGTTAAACTGCTATACTCATGTATGGCCACAAAGGAAAGGAGCTTTGAGTTGAGAAATCAGTTAATCAAGTTTTTACCCATCGCGGCGGTGGTTCCTGTGGTGACATACCTGTCGTGTAGTAGCAACAACAAGTTTGTCGAAGTGACGGGCATATCTCTAGACAGAACTTCCCTGACGCTCGGAGTAGACAAGTCTGAGCAAATCCAAGCAAGTGTACAGCCGAGCAATGCCACAAACCAAGCTGTGAGCTGGTCAAGCACTGATGTAATTGTTGCCCGTGTAGATTCCGAAGGAGTGGTTACTGCAATGGCTCCGGGGTCTGCAGTAGTAACGGCAACCACCAAAGATGGTGGTTTTACAGCCACCTGCAAGCTGACTGTGCCTGCTCCCGTAAATATTGCTGTTTCAAATATTTTGTTTGACAGAGAAACATTAACGCTCGCCGTAGGGCAAAGCGAAACCCTTAATGTAATCATCCAGCCAAGTGATGCAACAAATCAAGGCTTGATATGGGCATCGGATAATACTGTTGCCGCTCGCATTATTCAAATTGATGGCACAAAGGCCACTATTTCTGCATATTCCCCAGGCGAAGCCAACATCATTGTTACGTCTGTGGATGGAGGAAAAACAGCAACCTGCAAGTTGAAATTAATATAGTATAGCAATTCCCAGAAGCACGGAGTGCTAATACCATTTTCGAGTGCTAATGTTAACAATCACTTACTTTAATTCTTGTAAATACAGAGATTACGCATACACATACTTACGATTAGCTACAGCAAACGGTATAATACCAAGTTGCGTTCAAATGACTTTGAATGCGAAACGCCATTATGAACGTGACGTAGCAAACAAACAGCGATTTGAAAGGACAAAATGGAGGAAAAGTCAACGTGACTGCCTCGTGTATCCACTTGAAGGCAAGTGGATACCGAGAGTTCATGGCCGTTTGTTGTTCATAGGCGGGCTTGGCTCGCCGTTAAGTGAACAACAAAAACGTAAATAGCTATATTGGTCACTCAAACAACAAAATGTATCGCTTGTGGATGCAAGGCAATTAGGGCGCAGGTTGTAAACTCTGGTTCGATTTGAAGACTTTCTGTAAGAGTTACGCCTAGGCTATTAGCATCCAAGAGATCGAGTAGCAGGCCGTTGCCACTTAGGTCTGGGCAGGATGGAAGGCCAAAGCTAAAACGCTGACCGCCTTGGATGCCAAGTTCGGCTCTGATTTTAGAATGTAGCCATTTGGCGCAACACTCTGTAAACTCAGCGGCCAAACCATGCAAATAAAAATAATCGCTGTACATATTTTTGTGATAGAGGTCAGCTACCATGGCTTGAATCTCATGGCCAAGAGACACCAACTGTATTGGCAATAGATCAAAACCATGTGTAGCAGGATTAAAAAAATCGCTTACAGCTAGCCGTTTTCCGGATGGTTGACGGGGAAAATCAATAGTAGCAATTATCTTTGAACGATCCGAATTATAGATATTCAGTGAGCTTTTGTTGGATTGAACAGGAAAATATCCATATCGTGCTACGGGCTCAAAAAGTTTTTCACTAATTACACGCTTTTTCCAATGAGTCAGAAGTGGTTCAGCTTTATCGCTTAGTACGGCCTTGTACTGGGATTCTTCCAAGGTTCCTTTCTTGAAAGCCCACCTGTTTTTCATCACATTGGCAGTATTTAATAGGAACATTACATCCTCTATTGGCACAACCAAGTCTTTGATCCCCCAAAATGGAGGCTCTGGGGGAATATATTCCCTTGATACCCATGTTGACTGACCTTCTGGTGTAAGTTCTATATCGGTTTCATCAGGGATATTTGTTTTGGGAATGACTTGCGAACCTACAGGTCGGATGGTATCAGCAATAGCTCCCGTTATGATCCTCTCAAGATATGTCAGGCCGTCAAAGGCAGACTTTGCATAGTATACTTCGCCGGATGGGTATGCCTCCTGACAGGCTGATTCCACAAACTCCTTTGTCAAGGCCGCCCCACCGAGAATTACCGGCACATTACAACCTCTTTGGTGCATATATGCTAGGTTTTCTTTCATTATCACTGTCGATTTGACAAGTAGCCCAGACATTCCTATAGCATCGGCTGGCCTCTTTTCCATCGCTTGCAGAATATCTTCGATTGGTTGCTTAATGCCTAAGTCCTCAACTTCGTAGCCGTTATTGGTCAGGATTATTTCAACAAGATTTTTGCCAATGTCGTGCACGTCACCCTTTACGGTTGCTAATAACAATCGCCCTTTTGCTACTACTGTTTCCCTAGCCAACACCGACTCAAGACGACTGACAGCTATTTTCATTGTTTCCGCACTCTCCAGCACAAATGGAAGCTGTATTTCGCCTGCACCAAAACGCTCGCCAACTATTTTCATTCCATCGAGCAAGACATTATTGATAAGGTGCATTGCGTCTATATTTTTGGCTAGGGCAAGGTCTATATCTTCAAGTATTAATCGGCGTTCACCATCAATTATATCCTGTTTAATGCGCGCCTCCAAGCCCATGCCGTCTCGGCTGTCGGTTTCTTTTTGTTCTTTTTTTCCAGTAAACTTTGTGGCTATCAGTTTCAAAGGATCATAATCAGACTCTCGTCTATCAAAAATCAGGTCTTCAAATAGTTTGCGCGAATCAGAGTCTATCTTAGAAATAGGTAGTACTTTACCTGCATTGAAAATGGCCATGTCAAGCCCTGCCTGAACACAATGATAGAGCATTAGTGCATTCAACAAATGGCGAGCAGATTGGTTTAGCCCAAAGCTAACATTGCTGACTCCAAGGGATGTCAAGACATTTGGCCATCGAGTTTTAATTTGTTTTATGGACTCGATGGTGGTTTTGGCTGAACCTCTAAATTCCTCGTCCCCAGCCCCCAACGTAAATGTCAGCGGGTCGATGATTAGGTCTGTGGGATTGAATTTGAACTCATCTACCACTAGGCGCACAAAGCGCTCTGCTATTGATATTTTGCGTTCTAAGGTCTTTGCCATACCCTGTTCGTCAATCGTCAGAGCCATTACTGAGGCACCATAATGTTTGCAAAAATTTAATATTTGCCGTGCTTTGTAATCGCCATCCTCAAAATTAATAGAATTTATCACACATTTGCCTGGGGCAACTTGCAGAGCTTTTTCGATGACACCAATTTCGGTACTGTCGATCATAAGGGGCATTGTTATTTGTGTTACCAGCCTAGAAACGAATTGCTCCATATCTTGTACTTCATCTCGCCCTACAAAGGCTACGCAAACATCCAAAATGTGCGCCCCCTCTTTTTGTTGATGCTTTGCTATGTCTACCAAGCCATCCCAATCGTCTGAGCCAAGCAGATCCCTAAACTTTTTGCTACCATTGGCATTTGTTCTCTCACCAACGATCAAGGGTCTGGGTTCTTGCTGGAGTGGCACTGCCTGATAGAGACTTGCGACACACCGCTCAAGGCTTGGGTTGCGGCGTGGAGCAGACAAGCCCTCAATATTCTGCTTTAGAAACCGAATATGATCTGGCGTGGTGCCACAACAACCACCAACAATGGAAAGGCCAAACTTCCTAGCCATGCTCCCAACCTTTTCACCAAAATTTTCTGGGGTCATAGGATATTTAAGTTTTCCGTTATCGTTTACTGGTAGTCCAGCATTGGGAAGGCACGAAATAGGAAATGGCGATTGCTCTGTCAAAATCTTTATGTGCCTAGCCATTTCATCTGGCCCTGTTGCACAATTCATCCCCAGCACATCAATCCCTACAGCCTCCAGGGATACCAATACGCTTTGTAAATCTGAACCAACCAAAAGGGTTCCAGTGGCTTCTACCGTTGCTTGCACCCAGATTGGCACTGCTTTTTTTAACTCTGCCATAGCCTCTTTTGCGGCACGGACTGCAATTTTTATCTGACCAAGGTCTTGGCAAGTCTCTATCAGTATTGCATCTACGCTACCCTTTAGCAAACCAATCATCTGGACAAAATAGCTATTAAATAGGGTTTGGTGGTCAACATGCCCTAGCGTTACCAATTTACTCCCCGGCCCTACGCTACCAATCACAAAACGAGGGGAGTTATAGCTATTGGCAACTTCTCGGGCAAGCGTGGCAGACAAAGTATTGAGGGATTCGGCAAGGCTCTCAAGTCCAAACTCAGATAGCACCAGTGGGTTTGCGCCAAAGGTATTAGTTTCTACTGCATCTGATCCCGCAGAAAAATATGCCGCATGAATATCTCTTATCCAATTGGGGCGACGCTCTGATAAAAGATCAATGCAACCCTCAAATTGTGAACCACCGTAGTCATCAGCACACGGCTTTTTTAGAAATATCTGTGTCCCCATGCCGCCGTCTAACAGCAGAACTCGATCTTGGATGGTTTGCATTATTAGTGACATGTGAAAATTTTACTTTCAGAGAGAAGATTTCTAAACCTTGGTTTTCAACAAGAAAATTGCTATTTTGAAAACCCACGCTTCCATTCAGCCATGATTTGTGGGATTTGGGACTTGTTAATATTGTACATTTTTGATGGCGGTGGCGGGATTATTGCATTTGGGTCCTTATTAAATGCTTCATGGATTTCTTTTTCTAGTGCCCTTCGAAGTTCGTAATGTAAATTTGGCTCAGGATCAAGGCTTCGCTGTCCAGCAAACGGGTTGACATCGAATTGAAGATAGAATTCGAGTTCAGGGTCATTTTCGTAATCGTATCTAAAGGTTCTTATCCTCATTTCTACCCTAGAAAAAATATTACAATCTCGGCTTTTCAAATAAAAATAACATCTGGGGTCCCCGTGAAACCTTCCGGTTTTTTTCAGTTGAAGTGGTTCATCTGGTGATTCATCGAGAAAGATAAAATCTACTTCTTCTCTTTTTTTGCCACGATTGACATAGAAAGTAACTTCTGGCTTATAGCCACTTTCTGGGGCAGTATACAATTTTTTGTTGCTGATCTGTATTCCACCTTTGCCGGCTCCCAGAGCAAAAGTAATCGCCCAGCGGTTTTGCGATTCTTCCCAAACGCTAGATATTTCAAGGTCATTGGTGTGGCGTCGTCCATTGCTACCAATTATCGAATAATTGTTGTCCTGCAGAGGAACCCGGGAACCCCAAGTTAAATCATAGTAGGAAGTTCGATCTTTTTTTCCAGCGAAAAAAATTGATTCTGAAAAGCTTCTTTCTTGATTAAGCAAATAAGTCCGTTCCTCAATTTCTCTCATTTTATAAATAATTGGGGTATCATTCGTAAGCTTAAAATATTCATAGCTACCGTAACGGCATGTCAGAGAACCCTTAAATTGTTTACCAACATAAAAACGGGTATGCACTCTTTCACGAATTGATTTATGGCGATGTAAAAATGAACTATCGTATGAACTAATAGGCACTTCGTCAAAAACAAACGCATAGCCTTTTTTAACAAACGATTTGTTGTGCTCCCATGATAAGTCCGAATTGAACAGGCCAAGGCGTTCAAATCTTAAATCTATGCCATAATAGTCTTTGATAATAAAAATACCGTCTTTATCTGTTTTACGACGAATTGTTCTATTGAAATGAAGAAGACTGAAAATAGGATGTTGGGTGAAAAAGAAAATAGGCTCTCCGATAATACATAACGGGCTGGTACCAGTCAATTTGGCAGTAATTCTTACACCTGGGATTGGATTGTCGTTTTGGTCTACTACCTTGCCGTAAAATACAACTGGATTATTTAGTAAACGATAGGCACAAAAAAGTACTGCCCAAGGAATAAATATCATTAACAGAATTTTTTTATATTTTGGGAAGGGTTGTTTTTTGCTATTAGGCTTGTTGTCTGGCTGTGAAGTTAATGAAGTCATATTTTCTTCATGAGAGCCATTGTCCATTTGTTTACCCTTATACTTTGTTGCAATACTTACCTAAACCGCTTGACAAACGGTTCTACCAGTTCTACCTGCCCAAAGGGTGCGCTGAGTTGCAAACCCTGAATCCGTGGGCGCACGGCTTCCAGTATCTCATGTGCAATGTCTATCCCTTCCTTGAGTTGATCTTCGGCGTTGTCTCGGCTTGCCATGCGCTCTAAAACAGATTTGGGAACATTTACACCGGGTATTTCTGTTGCCATAAATTGTGCGTTGCGAAGGCTCTTTAATGGCCATAGTCCTGCTAATACTGGTATCTCAAAGGTTTCCGCATAATCGAGGAATCTAAATAAACTTTCAGCAGAGAAGACCGGCTGGGTTACAACCCATTCGGCACCTGTTTCAACTTTTCTCTTAAACCGCATCCACTCTCTGTCGCGATCCGGTGCGTCAGGGTTGGCACCTACGCCGATGCTAAATTTAGTTGGAGTGCCAATGGTGTTGCTACCAATATCTAATCCATGATTCAATTGGTGCAATATCCCAACCAGCCCGATAGAGTCTACGTCAAATACCGCTGTTGCTTTGGGGTAGGGACCAAGTTTTGGTGGATCGCCTGTTATTGCCAAAACATTACATATATCTAGGGCCGCGGCTCCAAGCAGATCCGACTGGATGCCTAATAGATTTCGGTCCCTGCAGGCATAGTGGAGGATAGCTTCGACCCCGACCCGTTGTTGCAGTAACAAAGCTGTGGATAGTGCCGAAAGGCGAGCCATAGCGCGGGGGCCATCGGGTATGTTGATGCTGTCTGCGCCAAGATTTTTTATCTGGGATGCCTTTTGTAGCATCCTATCCATATCCAAGCCCTTTGGTGGAACTAATTCCACCGAGATTACAAATTCACCCTTTGCGAGCTTGGAGCTGAACTGGCTTCTTTCTGCAAATGGAACTGCTGGTGTAGCATCTTTGCTCAGCTTAGTAGTCTGTTCAACTAAGCCACTCTGAAAAGCACTCTCCTGACGTATCGCCATATACATTGCCCGCGTATGCGCAGGGCTTGTGCCGGCACATCCCCCAACTGCTGAGGCTCCCTGCAACAATGCCTGACGAGCAAATTCACCGAGATATTCCGGACTTGCCATGTAGAGCAACCTACCATCAACTACTCTTGGAAGACCAGCACTTGGCTGAAGCAGGATAGGTACAGAAATGGATTCCTTTATTTTGGGAAGTATTTCCAATAGCGAAGCCGGGCCTTGGCCTTCAGAGAGGCCTACAACGTTTGCACCTCCAGCGCATAGTTTCGACAAAAACCACTCAGGGCGAACTCCAAATGCCCCATGGCCAAATTCGTCTGTACTCATAAGAGCTACAATTGGCAAGGCTGTAATCTGCTTAAGGGACTCCACTGCCAATAGTGCTTCTTGGATGTCTTTGAATGACTCCATTACAAACAAGTCAACTCCGCCCTCCAATAGAGCCTGACCCTGTTCTCTAAAACAGTCCCTAGCAGAGTCCAGACTGGTGGCCCCATAAGGTTCTAAGGCTTGGCCTAAGGGGCCAATACATCCCGCCACAAATGCAGGTTCAGCCAAAATGCACTCTTGAACGGCTTTCCTTGCAAGCCGTGCTCCCTGAAGATTTATTTCAACCAATTGCTCCGAATGTCCAAAGCCCGCCAATTTTTGCCTACTGGCCGCCCAGGTATTTGTAGTTATAACTTGAGCACCTGCCTCTAAAAACTCGCGATGTATGGATAACACTAGATCAGGGCGCGATATGTTTGTCTCTTCAAAACATGTGTTGATAAAAATTCCACGCTCGTAAAGGGCACTTGGGAGGGAGCCATCGAATAAAAATGGTCGCCCTGTGCTAATGAAATCTGAAAAAGAGTTGGTCATAGGCATATAGCAGTCTAACTGTTATAGCTAATAATTGCCATGGTTTTTGCGTTTGCGAGTGGTGTCCCCCTAATACTAGGTTGCGTTTAATCGGGATTAAACGCGAAACGCAAAAGTTTTTGCAAACACGAGCAAAGCCCGTATTTTCAAAAACTTGCGGGCACCGCATTCGCGTTGCCGTCATACCAAGTTG
>WRHW01000072.1 GCA_009783055.1 Holophagaceae bacterium | reverse complement strand
AAAAGTGGTCGCCCATCGGGAGGGCTATGTCACCAGCGTTTGTCTGACCAGACCACTCGACCTATGAAGTGGCATGGCTCTTCCAGCATAAAAGACTGGTAATCTTTATTGTCGCTGATGGCTTTAAATTGGCCGTGCCCCATCTGTTGGACTCGCTTGACATGCACAGCGTTATCGAGGCTGAAAACCCAGATGCCATCCTTGAATCCGCTCCCCATAGCAGACCTGTCCACCATTATTAAGTCGTTTGGGCACAGAGTGGGGAACATACTGTCCCCATCAACACTTAACATAAGCAATGATTCAGATGCTATCCCGATGCGGTCATGGAGCCACTGTCGACCAAAAAGCAAACAAGTGTTGTCAATTGGCTCAAACTCAACAACAGTGCCACCTCCGGCACTTGCCTTTATGTCGGCGAAACCGATGCCAACAAAGTCAGTGTCGCCTGAAGTGCGAGCTAATGGCGCTTTGCTAGGATTGTCTGCAACCATCATCTCGCCTTTGCCCGTCATTAGCCACTCTTCGGAGATGTTGTAGTGATGCACAAGGGATTTAATTGCTTCGAAATCTGATAGCTCAACTTTGCCTTTTTCCCAAGCCGCCAAAGTTGAAAAATGTACGCCTAAAGGTTTGGAAAAATCCCTTAAAGAGAGGCCAGTCGCCTTTCTTGTGGCCATAAGTCTTTGTGCTACAGTGGTTTGCATAAAGTATAAAAAAATCTACAAAAAAGACTTGCAATGTAGAAAATATTCTACGATACTACTCAAAGGTACTTCGCAATCGAAGTACGGGAGTAAAAAAAATGATAGCAGAAAAAACCTCCAAAAGGAGGGTGGCCTACGGCCTGCCTCCAAATATGGAAGCATTTTTAGATGCTTGCCAAGAAATTCAATCCCTTTTATCAAAGGGAATCAGGCCAGATGGTAGCTACAAACCTGAAACGATCCTGTCCCTGCTCAGATTCAAACGGATAAATGTTACGGCATTGGCCGCAACCAGCGGGAAAGGTTACAGCGAAACCTACTTTAGGCAAGTAATTAGTAGGGAATGCAAAGACGTGACGGTCGAAAACGTGATAGCCGATAGCCTCGGAATCAAAGGGGAAAGGATTAACAGGATGTGGGGCAGGCGCATGTTGTGCGAGGTGGGATGTGCTGGATAAATCAGTTGCCCTGATTGCCCTGTCAAAATCCCAAGTTGCCCTGATGGAACCTGAGTCAGAGCAACTCAAGCCCAAAACAGAGCAACTCGCTAAACCCTTGGAAACATGCGGAATAACTGCTCCTTGCGACACCGGGGCAGAGACTTGCAATGTTGCCCTGTTTACTCTGTCTTTTAGTGTTGAAGAAATGGCAACCATGGCAGGTATTTCCAAACAAGCCGTCAAGACAGCCATTCTTAAGAAACGCCTTGATACTAAAGAAATTGTTGCAGAAAGTGGCAAACACAAAGGTCGCAAAAAATACCTAATCCCAGCCGAATCTGCCTTCAAAGTCTACCCTGCCGCCAGAATCGCTTGGGAGGTGCAGAATCAATTAGCTATTAATGAGAAAGAGCGGCAGGAGATAGCTCAGGCCGAGCGGAAAGAGGACAGTGACAACGTAGCAGTGCTAAAAGACTGGCAGAGAGCAGTCATGGACGCACGTCTGGCATTGCTAAGATATTTGGAGCGGGTTAGAGCCGAGGCAGGAGTAACGCAGGATATCGCAATAGCCATGCTTATCGCCGATGCCAGTCGGCAGGCACTGCCACCAGAAGTTCATGGCTATCTGGAAGCGGCGAATGCGAAGTATACCGTTATGCTCACTTCTGACGAGCGTAATTGGCTGGAGGAGATCACGCACAGGGGCAGACACAGTGCCGCAAAAGTTTTGCAGGCCAGGGCATTGCTTTTGTGCGATGTCAGCGAACATGGGGCAGCATGGCCAGTGCATAGAGTTGCCGAGGCACTTGGGATAGGCAGCAGGACTATAGATGGCCTAAAAAGACGCGTAGTCATGGATGGGTTGGAAAATGCCTTTGAAAGAAAACAGAGGGAAAAGCCACCGCGGGAAGTGCGCTACGACGGTGTTTTTGACGCTCGCATAGTTGCCCTGGCTTGTTCCGACCCCCCGCACGGGCATCATAGGTGGACAGTACGCTTATTAGCAGAAAAAGCAGTCGAGTTGCAGATAGTTACAGAAGCATCCCACATGAGTGTTCACAGGGCACTAAAAAAAACGAATTGCAGCCTCACCGCAAGCAGTACTGGAAAATACCGCCAAAGGAGAACGCCGCCTTTGTAGCCTGCATGGAAGACGTGCTTGAAGTTTACCACCGCCCGTATGACGCAAATTATCCGGTTGTTTGCATGGACGAGTCGAACAAGCAGCTGGTGGCAGACATTGCCGAGCCAATCCCCTGTGCACCTGGGAGGCCAAAAAGAATAGAACATGAGTATGTGCGGAAAGGGGTGGCAGAAATTTTTATCGCAACGGAACCTCTAACTGGGGCAGTGGTATCCCGCATAACAGAGCGGCGCACCCGCAAAGATTGGGCTGAGTTCATAAGACATTTGCTTGAGTGCCGCTATCCAGATGCCCAAAAAGTAGTCCTCGTCATGGACAACCTGAACACACATGGGATTGCTTCGCTTTATGCCGCCTATCCACCCGAAGAAGCTCTACAGCTTTCGCGCCGTATTGAGATCCACCATACACCCAGGCACGGTAGCTGGCTGAACATAGCAGAAATAGAGTTGAGTGCCCTGTCGGTGCAGTGTCTTGATAGGCGCTTTGAGGACATAACCGAATTGGCGGCGGCAACCGCTGCATGGGAAGCACGGCGCAATGAACGGCGCAGACCCGTGAAATGGCAATTCAAAACTGCAGACGCGAGGATAAAACTGAAACACATCTATCCGCAACTTTAAGCGTTACATGGTACTAGGTTGATTTGGGGAATATTTTCTCCATCACGGTTATATCCCCACTCAGCTATGTCTATGCCTTTGGAACTGGTCGATATGGATGTGACATCATAGGCTATATACTCCTGCTCTGAGCGGAGCTTTGCCCACTCTTTGAAAAATACCGTCCTCTCATCGTAAGTTATTGATGCGAACAGCCTGCTACACTGCTGGTCGTCCATATACTCTGCAAATTGCACTTCGGTTTCGTCGAACCAATCCTCTATATACATCATTACGTTGCCTTCGCAGAGTATGTAAAACGCGGCGGCCAGCATCTGGCTATATCTGTCTGGGAAATTACTCTCTAATACAGACCGCAGTCCAATTGCCTCGGCAAGACGCATTAGCAAAAATGTATCTCCACAACTCGATACACGGGCGGGTATGCCAGCCCCTCCATTTGACGCTTTCTTTATGGCTCCTGGAAATAGCTCGAAATACCTTCGGTTGGGCACCAGCAGTCCGGTGGCGGAGTCTTTCTTTCCAATGGCAACCTCGTCGCTAGTCGGCCTGCCCCGCTTGTTCCTGTAAGCCCTGAGCGTACAGTAGACGTAGAGTGTGCCGTTTGAGCCTTTTTTGAATGTGACCCTTTTTTCCGGCATCGGAACTGGCTCGTTGTTCAGCGACATAGATACCTCCTGTATACTATAAATATAGTATACACAATACACCAACACTGTCAAGTAATTTTTTGCATTGCGCCAACTACACTGACTCTAAACAAAATCTAAATACTGTATACTACAAAAATGGCGGAATTTGGGCTCCAACATCACCTTCATAATGCGAGTGCCACTGTCGCGTCCCTTTATTCCATTGTGCGATCTGCCGATCGCAACTAGGAATTAGTTGCGACCCCTAGTTTTTCTTCGACGTGAGCGCGTGTGATGTGCAGGGAAATGCTTTCGGTTCGATCTGGGTCGGGCAGTTCAAACATGTGGTCGATGAGGGTCTGTTCTAACATTGCACGAAGCCCTCTAGCCCCTAATTTTTTCTCCACTGCTTGATCGGCTATTACATCAAGCGCACCATCTTCAAAGCTGAGTTGAATGTTGTCCATTTCAAAGAGGCAAGCGAATTGTTTCACAACTGCATTTTTGGGTTGGGTAAGAATACGAACTAAGGCATCTCTATCTAAAGGTTCCAGTGATGCAAATATTGGCATACGGCCAACAAGTTCTGGTATCAAACCAAACTTGATAATATCTTCTGGCTCCACCAGTTTTAAAAATTCATGTTTATCTGACTTTTGTGAAACTTGTGCCCCAAAGCCCATTGCCTTTGCCCTGACTCTTTGTTTGACGATTTCTTCGATACCTACAAAGGCTCCGCCACAAATAAACAAAATGTTTTTTGTGTCGAGGCGAATAAATTCCTGATGGGGATGCTTGCGTCCGCCTTCCGGTGGCACGTTTGCAACTGTACCTTCGACTAATTTGAGGAGTGCCTGCTGGACACCCTCCCCCGAAACGTCGCGAGTAATTGATGGATTTTCACTTTTTCGACCAACCTTGTCTATTTCGTCAATGAAGACTATTCCCCTCTGAGCCCGGTCTAAATCATGGTTGGCGGCCTGAAGTAGCTTTGTGAGTATGTTTTCGACATCCTCACCAACATAGCCTGCCTCGGTAAGCGTTGTCGCGTCTGCTAGAGCCAATGGTACATCCAGCAAATTTGCAAGGGTCTGCGCGAGAAGGGTTTTGCCGGTTCCAGTTGGGCCAAGTAATAAAATATTGCTTTTGGAAAGCTCCACATTGCTATTTTGGCCAATGGAGCTTTTGGGTTGTAGTATGCGCTTGTAGTGGTTATATACCGCAACGGACAAATGTTTTTTTGCATCCTCTTGCCCAATTACATATTCATCCAAAAATGATTTTATTTCTTTCGGGCGGTAAAGTTTCGGAGGTTCTTTTTGGATAGCCTTTGGCTTACTGCTTATACGGACTTGAATACTACCAGCTTCCAGACATTCATCACAAATGAATGTTCCCCTGTGGCCTTGCAAGAGATGATGGACTTCGTGTGGCCCTTTGTTGCAAAAGGAGCAGATTTGAGCATTTCTTTCCTTGTTCATAGTCTCACTTGCTTTCAAAAGGGATTTATTGTTGATGAATTGTCTTCAATTCTAAAACTTCAAAACGCTTCGTACCCGCTGGAATTTTTATACGAGTTTCCGACCCTTCTTCTAATCCGACAAGGGCGGCACCAATGGGGCTACTAATACTAAGCAACTCTGGGTTATCGCAAAGTTCCTCTGGGAGTACCAATTGGTAAATAAGCTCTTTATCCGTATCTAAGTCTAGCAATTTTACTTTAGACCCATACGCTACTTTGTCTTTTGGGAGCCTTGATACATCCAGGCTCGCTATTTCTGAAATCCTCTTTTCCAAAGCCACCAGTTTTGATTGGAACATATCACGCTTTGCAAGGGCTTGTTCATATTCAGCGTTTTCTGATAAATCCCCTTGAGATGCCGCGGCGGCAATCTCCTTTGGAATATCTACCAATAGTGCCTGTTTAATAGCCTTGTGTTCGGCCTCTAATTTGGCTAGGACGTGCTTGGGCATAGGCTTTCCTCTGAAGTATCGGGATGGCTCCCGATGTTTGCAATGGGTGGTTGAGTTTTGAACCTTCTGTGCATCCAAAACCATAAAGACGGAAAAGAATGTACCTTTTGTGCAAGAACTGTGCTCATTATTTGGGTGGCGTTCTGGATATCCTTGTCTGTTTCACCTGTCCGAGGAATTGTCAGTGGTGGTTCAGCTCTTACCACTATGGTACCGTCGTCTTGTGGGTAGCTGTAAATGGGTATCACTGGTATGTCGAATCTAAGTGCCAACGCCGCCGCTGTAGGATAAGTGGAAGCCCATCGCCCCAGAAATTTAGCAAATACACCTTTTGAGCGTGCGTCCTGATCTAGCAGAAAACCTATCCCCATTCCTGAGCGCAATGTCTTGATAGACTCTTTCATGGCCCCACTTTTTTCTATTGCGCGATTGCCAAACCTGGTTCTTAGGGTGCGTAACCGCCTATCAAGCCAAGGATTATCCAATTTTCTCCCAATTACCGCCAGCGGCCTTCCAACTGCTGACAAGGCCAATGCCATTGCTTCCCAATTGCCAAAATGTCCGGTAAGCCCTATGAAGCCTTTGCCGGAACGGCTTGCGGCATCCCAATGTTCTATGCCATGAAAACTGACGAGCTGTGCCAAACCTTCGGCATCCATAAAAAGAAGTTGTGGAAGAGTAAATGAGATGCCACCGAAGTGCCTGAAACATTCTTTTGCTACTTTTTCAGTCGCTACTTTTGAAAAACCCAAGTCAGAGTTTTGGATATTTTGCCATACAACTTTTCTGTGTCTGCTATCTATCCAGTATGTAAGGGAGCCAAGCGCCTCTCCCATAGCCAAAGCAGTATTCCAAGGTAAGTGCCTCAACACACCTTCCAGTAGGCGATAAAGCGCATATTCAACAATATGTCTTACAACTTTAGGCATGATGTGGTACGGGCAAAGTAGATTTTGGGGTGCTTGAGGACAATAAAAAAGTGCGCCCCGGAAAACCGAGGCGCTAAACGTTTGAGTAATTGTAGCAGATATTCGAAAAAACTAGCTTAAAAGATTGCCTAGCCAACTCAATTGGATTTCAAAACTGGAAAAAATTCCAGTTTTGAAATTAGCTCAAATTTACTTAATAACTTTCTTTATCGCCTCTGCCAATTGTCCTCCCTTAACTTCAGCCAATTCGTAGGAGGCTCTTACCATGGGCTTGTTTACTTTAAGGACGCGGGTTATGTCAATTGGAGTAGCAGATAACACAACATCGCAGGGTGTTGCGTCAATAGTAGCTTCTAAATCTTTTATCTGCTTATCCCCATAGCCCATTGCAGGTAGAATCCCCTTGGCATTAGGATATTTTTTGTAGGTTGCGGCTATTGATGCAACAGCAAATGGAGTTGGGTCTACAATTTCTTCGACTCCACCATTGCGTGCGGCTACAACACCGGCACCATAGGACATAGAACCATGGGTCAAGGTAGGGCCATCCTCTATTACCAAAACTTTTTTACCTTTTACCAACTCTGGTTTTTCTATCGTAACCGGGCTATTGGCGCGGATTACCATAGCTTTGGGGTTATATTTCTTGGCGTTTTCTTCAATTGCTACAATATTTTTTTCCTCTGCACTGTCGCATTTGTTTATGATGATTACATCTGAGAGGCGGAAATTTGTTTCGCCCGGATAATAGACCATCTCATGGCCGGGGCGGTGTGGATCAGCAATAACGATGTGTAGGTCGCTGACATAAAACGGAAGGTCGTTATTTCCGCCGTCCCAAAGGATTACATCGGCTTCTTTTTCTGCTTGGCGGAGGATTTTTTCATAGTCTACGCCAGAATAAATAATGAACCCGTTATCAATGTGGGGTTCATACTCTTCTCGCTCTTCAATTGTGCATTTATGTAAATCTAAATCTGCATATGTTTCAAACCGCTGGCAGGCTTGGGCGGCTAGGTCCCCATATGGCATGGGATGGCGAATTGCAACTACCTTTTTTCCCATTTCTTTTAGAATACGGCTTATGTATCGGGTTGTCTGGCTCTTGCCTGCCCCAGTGCGGACTGCTGTAATTGCGATAACCGGCTTTGTAGACTTAATCATAGTGCTATTGCAACCCATCAGCTTGAAATCTGCTCCAGCCACCATGCAAACGCTAGCTAGGTGCATTACGTAATCATTAGTGACATCAGAATAAGCAAAAACACATTCATCAACTTTTTCACTCTTGATAATGTCTACGGCTTCAGATTCTTCCTTAATTGGGATGCCATTAGGGTAAAGTTTGCCGGCGAGCTCTACTGGATATTTGCGCCCTGCAATATCAGGTATTTGAGTAGCCGTAAAAGCTACTACCTTATATGCCGGGTTGTCCCGGTAGTAGGTATTGAAGTTGTGGAAATCCCGGCCAGCGGCACCAAGGATGAGAACTCGTTTTGGTTCTGACATTGTTTACTCCATTGAGATATGCGCCAACCACTTTCACTGCTGAAGTACCATACAGGTAAGGTTGATCGGCCACAAGCTATATGATAACCAGACGGCCATGCAAATTAAACCTACATCTTTTTGTACTTGGTGCCATGATATTTATGTTTCATAAATGCCCCTAGGTTGTGGTAAATCTACAGGTTGAAAACCCTACGTGCCAATATGTATGAGACACCTAACCATGAGTAAATTAATAACCGTGCCTCACAATTGTTGACACGTTCCGCTACGCTAAAAACCTAGATATAAATGCACGGGATTGCTCGCTGATAACTGATACTACATAGCTCTGAACAAAGCTAATACCCTAACCTCTTTTGCACCTGACTTTTTTAGTACCTCGGTGCAACGCAGGAGGGTTGTCCCTGTAGTCCAAACATCATCTATTAGCAGGATTGATTTCTCCGAAACGCCGACACCGAAGCGCATGGCGAAGTTTTTCTGAGGTAATCGCCTCCGCCGACTCTCAGTCAGTTTTGCCTGGCGACGTGAAAACCATGTTTTGGTCAAAGTCCTCATGTAAGGGCGCACTAGTCTAGTTGCGATAGTCCGAGCCACTTCTTCCGAAAGGTCAAAACCTCGCAATAACCTTTGTATCGGAGAGGGCGGGGCAGAAGTAATTAAGTCTACACTTTCCACCCAAGTAGGCAACTCAATTGTGTTGATTCGTTTAAGCAACGACATTCGCCAACCTGTCTCCCCGGATTTGATACCTGAGATGAGTAGCGATCCAAAAGGTGGCCTCCCACCTCGGTAATTCCATAAAGCGTCCCCATATTCCCATGCCACCGGGTCTGGGCAAGGGCGACTGTCATCATGTACAAGCGCACACTTTGGACAACGAGTTTCTTGCAAAGGATAAAGCCCTTCCCAGCATGTGCTACACAGGCCAGCCTCGCCTTTGCTTGTCATCTGTACCAAGCATCCTCGACAAATTATCCACTTGCTGAAAATATCTGAGAACATGGAATTTTGGGAAGCCTCTTACAAACACAGAATCGTTACAAAACAGAGCCCTTTTCAAAACCCAATGGAGTTTTGAAGCAACGGAGTTGAAAGGAAGGTTGCTTAGTGCCATAAGGCTTTGGCACATGCGTCAATGACCAGTTGCACTTGTGCCTATCTAGAATATAGCCGAATCCTGCGCAACATTGTATTATTTCACAATTTACAGCTACTAAGCAGGATACAGTGGTAACGAAGGTGAAAAAGCAACAATCCATAAAGCGAGGAGCATGTTAATTATGCAAAACTGGATAGCGTGACTGCCTCGTATATCCGAGCGTAGCGGAGGATACCGAGAAAATGAAGGCGCAGACGACAAACATAGTTTTGAAATTACCTCAACAATAAATACAATAGGCGCGACTGTATTAATTGCCGACATCAGGAGCCGGGCTTGTCACGGCACTCAATCGTCCGGCTTATGGCTGCTCCTTCCGGCCTGACCAGGTTCACCGCCGACCGATGCATGAGGCCCGGCTCGTACTAGATTACAGTAATTGGGCCAATTTTCAAAACTATGGTATTTGGTTGTCAATTCGATGTTAGCAATTCTTTTCAACATAGAATACCTCCGTGAGCAATATTGTCCATTATAGTATCCCGTCTTTTGTAGTCTATCAGTCTTTGGTCATCGGAAAGTTACTAGACAATAAGACTGCGCCGCAGGTGCTTCAATTACTAGCCACTATCCACTGACAACTGTCAACTGAAAGTGCTATACTTATACCTCCGAGCCAACTTAGCTCAGTTGGTAGAGCGGCTGATTCGTAATCAGCAGGTCGCAGGTTCGAGTCCTGTAGTTGGCTCCAGTGGAAAAAATAGCGGTACAGAGGGGTTACAGCAAGTTGGCATAAAGCTACAGCAAGGAGTTTGGAAATGCTTAACCTAATGCGAATCAAAATCATGTCAATATCAATGGCAGTATTGATGGTCGCCCAAGCACCACCAGTTGGTAGTTCATGCACTTTGCTGATTGTAGCTGAGTCAGACGTACTGGCCGAACAGTGGGGTAAATTGTAAATAACCTATTGACCCGTTGATATTAATTTACTTGGGAGCTTGTTACAAGTCCGTATTTTCTGGTATAATTGGCTTCGCGTTACGATATAGAAGTAGGCTCTGAAAAAGGAAGGTTGGAATGAAGGTTACAAAATTTTTTGGCGTGATAGCACTAGCATTTTTTTTTACACTGACTGGCTGTAAGGGGGTTCGCCCCATACTACCTGCTAAAAAACTGCCACCAGACACCCTGCAAATGTACTTTGTTAAAAAGATTTCGGGCCCGGTAGACCTAACTATAGATGGGACTAGAATACCTGTGGTACAAAAACAAAAAAAGGTTCAGTTGCTTACCATTAGTGGGCTTTCTCTCGGAAAGCATTATTACTTTATTACCAGTCATGTAGATGCGATAGGCCCAGACTACGGAGAATTTGAAATTGGCTCTGATGAAGGTGTTTTCCAGATTCACTTTTCTAACCGACTTAAGGCGGCTCTTTTGGAAACTGGGCATTCTGTTCCAGTTGCTGAAGGAATCCCCGGAGTGAAAGCCATTCTGGAGTGACACCACGCTTCGCTAAATTGGGAGCGACATGATATGAAATTCTAGCATGGCGAATATTAAAAAATTGGGTCGCCGGGCTTACGTTTCCACGCCTCTGGCCTCTTACTGCCATCCTTTGGCTTTGCCTCTTTTGCATTGGCTAACACGTTTAATAGTCCATTGCTAACAGTTATGGCTGTCTTGCGTGTAGCCTCTTGGCTATGGATGGGAGAACTTTGCGGGGCATGTGAGACGCTGTACTCCTCTTCCATCTGTTCCCGCAGACGCCGTTCATACCAAGCCTTCCGCTTTGGATCCATGGCCTTCTTTTTGTGCGGTTCAGATGTGGTTCTCTGCAGTGATTTTGGCTTAGATTCCCGTTTGTCTTCACGTACTTGAGATTCTGGGTCTGATGCTTCTTCCATGATTTTGGCTAAATTCGCCAAGGTGCCAAAGCCTTTACCGCTCATATATCTGATTCACTCCTTCCAGTTCTCAAATTAATGAGAACCGAATGAGAATAGCAACTTTATCAAGTTTTTCCAACAAAAAAATGTCAATTTCGATTATTTTCTTTTTCAAATCCTTAATTTTGGGCTCTTGCAGTTGCAGTCAATATACCACTGGAGATAAATTCCCGCAGTGTTTCAAAGGTTAAATCACCCAGTTGGGATATTTCATTTCTTAATTTATTCACTGCGACAAAGGTAAAGTTCAAATCTGGTCTGGCTTGACGGGCGCGGCGGAGGCAGGTTGCATCGTCCCTAGTATCTCCCACAAAAATTATCTTTTTGGCCTCAAAGGTATTGACTAGGTGCAACATTCCGCCAGGCTCTGGCTTGCGAAACTCGGGACAAGAATCACAAATGGCAGGCAACTTAAACCCTAGCACATCAAAGGCCATAGCCAATTCTACGGGAAGTCTGCCGGTCAATATTGCCACGTCCCACCCCTGAATGGTTTCTAGTTCTGGCAGGGATATTAAGGGACGTTCTAGGTGCTTGACATCCTGATAGTAATACTGCATCCGCTCTCCACAGATGGGTTCTAATTCGTCTATTCGCTTTTTCAAATCTGGAAAAAAGCCAATATTATCTTCTAGCCGACCAATCTCCCCTGCTTCAAAGAGAGCAACTGCTGTTGCCGCTAGTCTAAAATCATTGTTGAACCCAGGGATTCGCTTAAATTTCCAAAACATTTCATCAGACCATACCAAGTCCGGAACCATTTCCTTAAGCGTTTTTGCGACACAAGTCTCAAAGCTACCGCCGGAGTCTATCATTACCCCGTCAACATCTAAAACTAATAACTGACCCATACCTCCAGTAAATGCCATAAACCACCCTGTAGGTTACTATATAGTGGATTTGCCTAATCTGCGATATAAATGAGCCAATTCAAAACGATGAAATACTGCCCGATATTCCCCGACCGTTTTGGCTCAATTAAGGATGCAAGGCTCTTCTGCCAAGACTTCTTTGGTTAGTTATTACAATGAGCATAGGCACTGGGGAATAGGGCTGATGACTCCAGATGCGGTGCATCATGGGAAGGCTACCAAAATAACCGAACAAAGGGCAAAAACGGTGACTTCGGCTTTTTTAGCACGCCCTGATACTATAGCAACTCAACTTTTTGAAGTTCATGTGGTCTAATACAAACAGGAGGATTGATTCACATGGCAAAAGCGATATCAGACGAGAAAAGAGCAGACATAATCAGGCACATAGAAGCAGGCAAAAGCAGGGCGGAAATAGCAGAGTGGCATTTCGTGTGCATCCACACGGTCTGTCGCATTTGGGTAAAATACAAA
>WRHW01000071.1 GCA_009783055.1 Holophagaceae bacterium | reverse complement strand
TCGGCCAATCGCTCCATGCTGGCTACAGGGAATTCGCCCGTAGCCATTGGGCCTACGTTTAGCAACAGATTCCCGCCCTTGCTGGCCACGTCAATCAATATGCGAATGAGTTCGGTACTGCTCTTCCAGTTTTGATCTGCCTTGTTATAACCCCAGTGGTCATTCATGGTCATGCAGGTTTCCCAATCCACGCCTGGTAAGCCCATTGGCGGGACTTCCTGTTCCGGTGTCCCATAATCGCCAGCATAGCTACTGTCCACCGTCATTTGCATCGAACCCCCGCCCTTATCAACGCGGTTATTCACAATAATTTGTGGTTGGAGAGAACGAGTGTAGTTATATAAATCAAGGCCCAACTCATGAGTCCATGTGGATTCCCATTGGCCGTCGTACCAGAGCAAAGAGATAGGGCCATACTGTGTAAGCAGTTCTTTAAGCTGACCCTTCATGTAAGCAATATAATTTTCAAAGACGGCCCCTTCCGCAGTGCGGTATTCCCAGGGGCGGCGCGGTAAATAATCGGTATGGTGCCAGTCCATGATGGAGTGATAAAAGCCCAGCCTGATGTTATATTTTTTGCACGCTTCTGCCAGTTCCCTGATGACATCCCTCTTGAATGGGGTTGATGCTATGCTCCAGTCGGTAAGTTTGGAGTCGAACAGGCAAAAGCCTTCGTGGTGCTTGGTGGTTATCACGATGTACTTAAAACCTGCATCAACAGCCGTCTTTACCCAGGCATCTGCATCAAATTTTGTGGGGTTAAACTGGTGTTTGAAGTTTTCATATTCACTCACCGGTATTTTGGCACTGTTGAGTATCCACTCGCCATATCCTGTTTTGCCATCCCACTCCCCCGCCGGAACTGTATAGAGTCCCCAATGGATGAACATCCCAAATCTGGCCTCTCGCCACCACTTCATTCTGTCTGAGTCCTTTATTTGGGTAGTCGCTGTTGGTTGGTTATTACCTGTATCCCGGTGGGCGGCGTTCATTATTCCTGTCACGGTTAGCATTGGTGCAAGTAATGTAGGTATGAGCCGCATTTGAAATCTCCGAAAATGATGTAATCGCCAGACAAGGTACTTTTTGGCATTACTATATAGAATCTACCAATTCATTATCTTATCTTTTGGGTAAATATCTGGAAGCAAACCACTTTTGCGGATCCTCCGGTGTTCTTCGGTTTCTGATTTCAAATCTCAGCCTCGGTCCATCGGGCGTGTCACCTACGTATCCAATGGTTTCTCCAGCTTTAACGATTTGGCCCTCCTGAACTAATAGTGCCCTTAAATACATGTAAATACTGAGGTAAGCATTCCCGTGATTGATAATTACCATAAGGCCATAGCTTTGGAAAGATTCAGCCTTGATGACTTGGCCATCCGCAACAGCCTTGATTGGAGCACCTCCAATAGCAGCAACCAGAATTCCCGAATTCATGGTCTTGGTACCAAAACGAGGGTGAGTCTGAATCCCAAACCCTTCAGCAAGCATCCCCTCCACCGGAACAGGTAACCTCCCGAGCAAATTCTGAAAAGGAATGGTGGCACGAAAAGCAATATTGCTCCCACTGGCCGACAGAACTGATGCCAACAACCTTTCCAACAGGATAGCTTCTTCATTTAGTTCTGCTTGAATTTCCCTTTTCTGTAATTCATCCCTTTGAATCCCATTCAAATATGCCTGCAGTTGTTTTTCATTTGCATTGAGTTCTTCCTGGAGTATAGCCATTTCACTGCTTACTTCGGAAAGTTTTGCTTCGGCATCTTCAGCCACTCTTGCCTGTTCAACAAGCTCGGCGTGCAGATTCATTGCTTTTTGAAGTTTTTGATTTTCATTTTTTCTCCACCACTCCAGATAGCGGCTTCTGACCAGGTAATTTTCAATGTCGGAATGGCTGGGAAAAAAACTCAAAGTACCAAGGGGACCCAGAGCTTGAAGCCACTTTACCTGGCGTTGAAGACTTCTTTTTAGCCTGCTCAATTCAATAAAAATTTCAGTTCTTTTCTTAGTCAGCATCAACAATTCGCTCTGAAGTTCATCTCTCCTTAATTTGGTAGCTTCTGCCTGGGAGCGGGCTTTTGAAGTCCTTAAGGTAATGCCCTGAAGTTCAACCAACACACCATTCCTGCGATTGTGAAGCTGTATTAGTTGATTATCCAACTGCCCAATTTGTAGCTGTAATTCCTGGAGCCGTTGCCTTGTTTTGCCGATATCCTGACCATGCTGTTCCTGAATCTTAACTTCCTGACCCAAAAGAGCCAGGAGAGAAACAAAACCAATCAATTGGCAAATCAATTGTCCAATTCTTTTGTTTGGGAACATGGCAAATATCAACCGAAAACAATATCGCAGTTCTATTGTGTTTTTGTTTTTTTGCTCTTGCCAATGGGCAAAATTACCAACAGGGCAGCAAGAGCTAATGTTCCGCCAATGCCAATAAATATTGTATTTACAGCGATTGTTGCTTCAGCTACATGATGGGAGGGTAAAAAGTGAAATAAAAATTCCACGATCCTGAGTTGGCTGGAACTCATACCGAGCATTTCACCAAAATCGATCAGATAGCTGAGCTTTGTTCCAACCGCGCTCAGCCCGAGTGTCAAGACCATGGAAATACCTCTATTCGAGCGTATGAGGCGATTGAAGATAATACTCCATATCAATAGCTGCACCCCGAGAATCAGGGCATGTAAGTCTGCCAGGGCTAAGGGGGCTGGAATCAAAGAACCCATGATCTTTGCACAAATAGCCCAAACAGGAATTATCAGGAGTTGGCTATATAAGAAGCCGTTTGCAGCGCCCAAAAGGTTGCCAACGAAAAAGCCTCTCAATTTGTTTGACTCAATTGCTTCAACCAGAGGGAAATAAGCCGTTGCCAAAAACGTAAAAGGTACAGTCCATACAATGAATGCCCTCAGAAAACTCCGTAAGAGTTGTATCGGATCTGCAAGGTCGCTGATGCTTGCCAATACGTACTGTGGGATAGTGGCCCCGAAGACATGGATGGCAAATCCGTCCGGCCCGTCAGATGTGCTGAAACCAATAAGAAACAGCAAAAACAGAAAAACTGACACAGAAGCCCACACAATGCGCAACCTGGGACTGCCAAAACGATTCATATTCCCCCCTGGATACCGAAAAACGTCATGTTTGATTGACCCAAAAAAGATAACAATTACAACCCATTAATTTTACAACCACGAATATAACTCAACTCATTGATATTAACTCATTTTTTCATGGTTTCTGTCTGGTCGCCAAAACCCAATGCTGAAACATGCAATCAAACAAATCAGCACTCCTGGCAAACTTGCCTCCAAGCCAAATTCACCACCAGTAAACCAACTTGGGAAGTCATTAAAAATCGGTTCCCAATATCCTCTTGATTTTGTGCCACTCACTCCAAAACCCAACAGGCTACCCTGCGCCCAATTCCAGCCCAAATGAATACCGATGGGCAATGCAAGGCTACCAGTCCTGATATATGCCAGGCCGAGCAGTACTGATGCCAGGCCGATACCAAGGCTTGCCAAAAATTTTGTACTTCCTGTCATGCCGGGATTGTTCCAGTGCATGAGAATAAAAAGCCCCCCAAATAGCGTCAGGGCCAAAATTCTGCCAAACCCGCGAATGGCTCTCTGAAACGCATATCCGCGAAAAATCAATTCTTCAGTTACGCTAATGGCAATAAATGGGACTGACGAGTAAAAAAGCTGGCCTAAACTGACCTGAGAATTGCGTACCCAATCAAAACCGCCAAAACTCTTGATTGTCAATGCCGAAACCAATATCAACAAAATTCCAAAAATGGTTCCAATTAAAAATTCTGAAACAAAATTTGAATTAATACATAAACCAATTGAACTTAAAACATTTTTTTCCCATCTAAGGCATAACCATGAAATGATTAGCACCGCACCCGCTTGAATCCATAACGTTACTGAATCGGGTGAGGGTAATAACGATGCAATAACCAAGACATTATTCACCAGAAAAATAAATCCAAATATTTTTATGCCATTCCTGACCTGGCCTTGATTGTTTTTTATTTTCATAGCGGAATATTGCCGTGCTTCTTCGCGGGTACATGGTCACGCTTAGTTTCCAACAAACCCAGTGCGCGAACAAGTTTTTTACGGGTCTCACTCGGCATTATAACTTCGTCAACATATCCAAGTCCTGCAGCTACATAAGGATTTGCCAATTTTTCGTTGTAATCAGCAATTATTTGTTCACGCTTTGCGGCAGGATCGTCTGCCTTTGATATTTCCTTTGAATAAAGTATGTTGGCCGCACCCTCGGCACCCATGACCGCTATTTCTGCTGTTGGATATGCGAAGTTGAAGTCTGAACGAATATGCTTGCTCGCCATCACAATATAAGCTCCGCCGTATGCCTTTCGAGTAATCACGGTCAGCTTTGGAACAGTGGCCTCGCAGAACGCATACAGCAACTTGGCTCCATTTTTTATAAGCCCGTTATACTCCTGATTTGTACCTGGTAAAAAGCCTGGCACGTCTTCAAAGACTATCAATGGAATGTTAAAAGCATCGCAGAAGCGCACAAATCGTGCGGCCTTTTCAGAAGCATTAATATCCAGTACGCCTGCCAAAACCGCAGGCTGGTTTGCGACTATGCCAACAGACCTGCCATCAATTCTCGCAAAACCAATGACAACATTTTGGGCATATGCCTCCATGACCTCAAAGAAATGCGCATCGTCCACGATGCCCTTAACAAGAACCCTCATATCATATGGCTTTGTTGGGTCTTCAGGGACAATCCCATCGAGTTCCGCATTTTCCAGGGGCATGTCATTCAAGGGAGCGCGCCGCGGAGCTTCCCCCATATTATTTGAGGGAAGAAAGCTCAGAAGTTCCCTGGTGTGGGCAATCGCTGCTAAGTCAGAAGGCACCATGAAGTGGCAGACACCAGATTTATATCCGTGGGTAGACGCACCCCCTAATTCTTCTTTGGTAACATCCTCGTGGGTCACAGCCTTAATCACTTCCGGCCCGGTGACAAACATATAGCTGGTATTACGCACCATTGTTATGAAATCAGTAATGGCCGGGCTATAGACAGCACCTCCTGCACAGGGACCCATTATCAGACTAATCTGGGGGATAACTCCTGAAGCCATCGTATTGCGCAAAAAAATCTCACCGTATCCAGCAAGCGAATTTACGCCCTCCTGGATGCGTGCCCCTCCACTGTCATTCATGCCAATCACGGGGCAACCTATTTTCAAGGCCATATCCATAATTTTGCATATCTTTTTTGCCACAGTCAGCGAAAGCGAACCACCCTGAACAGTAAAATCCTGAGCAAAAACAGCCACCGGACGACCACTTACCCGACCAAAGCCTGCAACAACACCATCACCAGGAATTTGATCTCCTGGACTCGGATTCATGGCCAGAGCGTCAACTTCTTCAAAGCTACCCTCATCCAAAAACGCATCAATGCGCTCACGAGCAGTTAATTTTCCTTGTTGGTGTTGTTTATCAATACGCGCCTGCCCACCCCCAATCCTGGCAGATTCATATTTGGTTCTAAGTGCATCTACCCTTTGTTGAAGGGACATAGTCAAAAACTCCTCATAACAACATTACAGCCACACATGTGGATGTCGAGTCAGGTTTGAACAAAATCACCGCCCGCTTTTTTTCCAATCCGACATAAAAGAATCAATGCCTTTATCAGTGAGAGGATGTTTGATTAGGCTTTCAAAAACTTTTGTTGGAATAGTAGCCACGTGCGCTCCTGCAAGTGCAACCTCTGTAACATGGCGGGGTTGACGAATTGATGCAGCCAGGACTTTGGTATCAAATCCATAGTTTTCATATATGACTACTATTTCTCTTATCAACTCCATGCCGTCCAGATTTATGTCGTCGAGCCGCCCAACAAAGGGGCTGACAAATGTAGCTCCAGCCTTAGCGGCTAAAAGAGCCTGGTTGGCCGAAAAGCAGAGGGTCACGTTAGTTTTTATGCCCTGCGAACTCAATTGCTTACAGGCCTTAATGCCCTCAGGTGTCAATGGGAGCTTCACTGTGACGTTTTTATGAATTTTGGCAAGTGCAGTGCCTTCTGTGATCATTCCCTGGGCTTCCATGCTGATAACCTCCGCACTGATAGGCCCGTCTACAATTCCACATATTTCCCCAATAATCGCCTCAAATGGCTTGCCACTCTCCCTGGCAATCAGACTGGGGTTGGTAGTCACTCCGTCCAACACTCCCCAGGAATTAATTTGCTTAATTTCATCAAGGTTAGCAGTATCAAGGAATAACAACATAAAAACCTCCTCCAGTCCAAAGTTCCCCTGACGATTGTCTCACATACCGAGCTAAAACACCAAGGCACACTTTGTGCGCGATGGTACTATGCCCCTGAATCTCTATTCCACATTGCTGTGAATGAAAATATAGGCAACCAAGCGATATACTTAAGCTGTGCCTTGACTGATGCCCTGTTTTATCCTGTAATGGTATCCTTAAAGTCTTTTGAGGTCGTTGATGCTGGATGCAGTTTTGCTTCGCCAGGATTTAGAAAGTGTCGTTACAAAATTAGCTCACAAGGGATTCAACTTGGATGTTGAGAGCTTCGCACGCCTCGACACAGAAAGGCGGCAGATTATTTCGGAGGCAGAATCCCTAAAGGCCCAGCGCAACAAAATCTCTGAGGAGGTTGCACAACTCAAGAGGTCAAAAGAGTCGGCAGACCACTTAATTGAACAGCAACATAAAGTGGGCGGGCGAATAAAAGCACTGGAGGCCGGTGAAAAAGAAGCTGAAATAGCGTTCAGAGATTTTTTGAGCCATGTTCCAAATATCCCGCACAGTAGTACACCTATTGGCTCTGATGAATCCGGCAACATCGAAATAAAACGCTGGGGAAATATACCTGAAATAGACACCCCAGAAGACCATGTAGAAATTGGCACACGGCTCGGAATCATCGATTTTGACAGGGCTGCCAAAATCAGCGGTGCCCGTTTTACTATTTTGAAAGGAATGGGCGCGAAACTTGAGCGGGCGCTAATTCACTTTTTTTTGAACCAAAACATTGATGCTGGCTGGCATGAGTTACTGGTTCCTTACCTTGTATTACAAAATGCTGTGTATGGCACTGGGCAGCTTCCAAAATTTGAACATGACCTGTTTAAGACCCATAGAGGTGGAGATCCTCTGTATTTGATTCCGACAGCAGAAGTGCCCGTGACAAATATTTACAGGGATGAAATATTGCAAGCAGAGTCATTGCCTATCAGACATTGCGCTTTTACTCCCTGCTTCCGAAGCGAGGCGGGCAGCTATGGCAAGGACACCAAGGGCTATATCCGCCAGCACCAATTCCACAAGGTTGAATTAGTAGCATTTACAACAGCAGAAAAGGCTGAAGCGGAACTTGAGTACTTGACTCGCCAGGCTGAGACACTATTGGAGGCACTCGATCTGCCTTACATGCGTGTGGAGCTTTGTACTGGCGATTTGGGATTTAGTAGCCAGAAAACATTCGACCTGGAAGTGTGGTTGCCGAGCCAGAAATGTTATAGAGAAATAAGCTCCTGTTCCTGGTTTGGTGATTTCCAGGCCAGACGTGCAAATCTTAAGTACAAGGCCAAAGGTGCCAAAAAACCAGAATTTCTTCACACCCTCAATGGGTCGGGACTGGCCGTTGGCAGAACCCTGGTAGCAATTCTCGAATGTTACCAGCAAAAAGATGGTACTGTGGTAGTACCTAAAGTCCTGCGGGATTTCATGGGTACGGATATACTTAGATAGTCATTTTGGCTATTTTTGCAACTTGTCTCATCTCAACGGATTGTTTAATGTTCAACTCTCGAAAGGCAAGGCGAATAGCGATAGATGCTTTCCTTTGGGTTGTCATCTTCTTCTGCACCTGGATGACACTCACCAGACATTTTATCGCTTTTTGGGCAGTTTCAGGGCGTTGGCAGGTACCAAGCATTCGGCAGGTACATGTGGGCCATGTTCAAAAATTACCGTACTCAGAAGACCCTTCTTTTGACCGCCTGATAACTGTCAATGCAGACGGAAGCCAAAAGGTCTATAGACTGTTGAAAGAAGAACTGTATGGTGTCCAGGGCGGTGACAATATCTGGCTGATTAACTCCCCCTATGTTGCTCTTGCTGGCAAGGCATCGCCTCCTACTTTCAGGTTTTCTGTTCCTAATTTATTCCTGGTGTTCCCGGAAGTTTTTCTGCTGATTTGCGGGTTCTGGCTCTTTCTCAGGTTTCGCAGCCGTTTAGGCAAACCCTATGATGCCTACGAAGGCTCAAAAAAACCGACTACAACCTACGTAGTCCCGCCTCCGGATTCGTGGGGACGCAGCAGACTCTTTATTGGAAAAAAAGATCAGGACAATGGTTCCTGATACCGAGTAGCGTTCAACAGGTTGAACGCAAAGAACGCCAAAGTTTTTTCAAACGCGAGCAAAGCCCGCATTATCAAAAACTTGCGGGCGGCGGTGACCCGCCGCCTTCATACCAAGTTGATCCCGTTTGGATGCAACTTGGTATGACTCCACTTTTGCAGGGCATCCGATAATTTTTCCACCTGGCATGGTTCTGTTGTCCTAAACCGGCTTGCTAATTTCCAGCCCTGACTCACCTTTTGGTATCGGTGAAGCCAAAGGAATGGACCTTGCCAGGGATTGTCACCAATACGTCTCTTTACCAAATAGGCCACAACCGTCCATGGCCCCTCCGACAAAACTGAACGCCCCAATTCTTCCACGGTTGCTTCACCGTCATCTTGCTCCAGGACTAAGTCGTCTAAATCACTTATGATCATAAGAATAGTTTAACCTGGGTGGAATAATGCGAATAGTTATTCAAAGAGTAGCCAGTGCCAAAGTAGCCAGCGGCAATAATTCATCTTCCATCGGTCATGGCATTTTGCTGCTTGTGGGTCTGGAAAAAGGAGATACGCCCGATACCACAGCGTGGTGTGCTAACAAGATTGCCGGCCTGAGAATATTTGGAGATGAGGGCGGCAAAATGAATATCTCGATATCTGAAGTTGGCGGAGAAATTCTTGCCGTGAGCCAATTTACTCTAGTTGGAGATATTAGCAAAGGGCGCAGGCCTGGCTTCGACTCCGCCATGTTGCCTGACGAGGCCAATTCACTATTTGAGGTTTTCGTATCACAACTCAAAGCACACCAAATACCAGTGAAAACTGGTTTTTTTCAGAAACACATGCTAGTGGAACTTGCAAATGACGGCCCTGTAACCTTTGTTTTAGACCGCAAATAGCACAAAAGGCATTGGTACCTAGTGCAATGTAACACTTAAATGTTGCATTGCACTAGTATTAAGCATTCCATCCGCAAACGCGTGTTGTTCTGTTTTTGAAGGGCTATGACTATAATGAACTACAAGTTTTCAAAACGGATTTTGTTCTTTGATGCCAGACTTAAGAAATGAACTGGCTCCTCCCGCCGGAAATCCCCTGGCCACAGTTCCTGAAACTCCTTCGCCGACCTGCCCCACCACGCGGGTGGCTTGAGGCAGCAGCCGAAGTACCTGATGTCCGCAAGAAACCGATGCTTCTGCGATGGATTGCCCAACACCGCAGCGCACCAGCACACCTTCGGGTCAGCCTGATAACCCGCCTACCGTGGCGAGCCCTCGCATCCATATCATGGGATCCAATTGCACATCCACAGGCACGCGCCCAGGCAGTTGAGCGTATGCAATTGTTATGGGCCGGACTGACCACAGGTGAGCGTCGCACCTTTGCAGCAATGGCCCCTCGGCAGATGTGGCCCATGGTATGGAAAATAAGGGATTCTGGAGTAATATCTGCCTTTTTGCAACATTCAAAACTGAACCTGAATATGGTTGTCAGCCTGATTCAGCCTCCAATCTCCACTGCCCACCTGGACGCCCTCCAGGCATCCTGTTTTTCAACTATTGCCCCTGTTGCCAAACAAGTAATTTTAGCCACAGATCAAAGCCTCCAACTGCCGGATCATGGCCTGGCTTTTGGCGCAGCAGCATCGTGGATTCTAAAGTTGGATGTTGAGGACTTACAGCAAGTTTATTCAGAATTGAAAAATCCGCTGCTAAGAGGGATGATTGAAAAAATGGTGTTTTCACATGACCCAAACCATCTTTACAACTCGGAAGATATTTGAAGTGCTGCTAGGTAAGCGCACGATGCCATACGTGCTTCATCTGCGCCCCCTGGAGTGGCCCATCATGACCGCGCACTTTCTATTGGGCACTGTGCTGGCCGTTGGCCTCGAACTGCCCTGGCGCAATGTCTTGCTCGGCTGGTTCATTTTTGTAGTACTGATGAATGGCGGAACACTTGCTATTAACAGCGCATTCGACAAAGATGAAGGCGATATTGGCTATTTGAGGTCGCCCCCTAAAATACCAAAATACTTACTCCATGTATCGGTTGCTATGCTGGTTGCTGCATTTTTGATGGGCTATGTTCTCCCGCTGGTATTCGCCTGGGCAACGGCGGTATGTGTGCTGATGAGTGTCCTCTACTCTGTGCCACCTGCACGGCTGAAGGCACGGGCAGGGTGGGATTTGTTAATCAACATGCTTGGCTTTGGACTTCTGACCCCTCTGGCGGGATGGGGACTCACGGGTGTGCCACTGGAACCGTGGTTCTGGAAAATTTGCATTGGCTTCGGCTTTCTCTTTGGTGCCCTCTATCCGGCCACCCAGATATATCAGGTCGAAGAAGATACGGCACGAGGCGACAAAACACTGGTCATCAGGCTGGGGGTTGGCACGAGTCTTTTGCTGGCGATAATATTGCACTTTGCAGCTCACCTTATATTTTTATGGGCCCTTTATGAGCGATACCCCTTTGTGCGCCTGGGACATTTTTGGGTTGCTCCATGGAGCATTTCGGCCAACCTCTGGTCGCTTGCTACCATAAATTGGTACCAGTTGTGGCGTTCCATGTCTCCAAAACAGCATGAAAAGCGGATGTACTGGCTCCTCGGCTGTTGGGTTGTGACAGATATTGCCCTCCTATGGTCGCTTTGGCCGTAGTAGCTGAATTGAAGTCCTCCCCCGAGTTGCCACCTTGACCATGATACTACCTTCCATCCAGCCACCCTTCCCAATCGCATGGGGGTTTTCAACCCGCCGTAGCGATCCATCAGAGTTGCCAACCAAGTTGCTCACACAGGTTCATGGATGCCGGATTTGGGAGGCTTCTGATACGTTGCGGGAAGGTGATGGACACTGGACACAAGAGGCTGGCAGGCGTATTGGCGTTAGAGTCGCCGATTGCGTTCCCGTACTCCTGGCAGGTCTTGTTAGCGGCAGGCCTTGGGTGGCCGCTCTACACGCCGGTTGGCGCGGAGCCACAGCAGGCATTTTGCGGAATGGGGTTTGGCAATTTACAGAACTCGGAGGTATTAGCCATGATCTATACTTTGCCTTCGGCCCATGCATACAATCCTGCCATTTTGAAGTAGGGCCGGAGGTAGTGGAATCGGCAAAGCGCGATTCCGCATGGCGGGACGATTTAGCTTCGGAAGGCCAAGGCGGAAAGCCCCATCTTGATCTTCATGGGTTGCTGCTGGCCCAGGCTATAGACCTGGGGCTTGACTCAAAAAAAGACGGCTCTGTCCGGCTATGCACTCTATGTGAACGAGACATGTTTCATTCATATAGAGGTGGCGATTCCGGCAGACAGTGGGGATGGGTGGAGATACTCTAACCGATACAGTAGCGAATATAGTTAGTCCATTAGGAATCGTAATCAATATCGAGACAAATCACTCAACAGAGATAGGCACTTCTGTTGTGTAATCCAGAGTGATAACTTCATGCTCTTCAAAAGCAATGCGGCCTTCCTCGACTTCTTTAACTGATACCTGTGCCCAAAATGATGCCAGCTTGGGGGCATCCTGCGCCTGCCCCAACCGGTTTACGGGCACCACAACTTCAACCTTTGGGAAAGCTCCGTGCTGTAATTGTTCGCAGCGTTTGCCCGCTACCACCACAAAACGATACTTATTGCCAATTTCTTCCGGCACATGGACTATTGGTCGCTGAGCTGCGTTGGTCATTTGATTTCCTGTCCAAAACTTCCTGGGATACTTGTTAAACGCCAAATAAAGCAAATAAGACTTTGTAGGATAACACATAGCAACCATTTTTTCCAGCGAAGATTTCGGGAACTATTCGAGCCAATTGCGCTGTGTTCAGAGTTTGGTTGTAGCGCATTGAGGGATGGTGCAGAAATATATTTTCCCCCAGGCATGCCACGTAGGTTCTAGTTTTTTTGGTTTGGCATCCCGCTGGATTCATAAAACGCACCCAGAACCTACCCATCCACCCTGCGCCCTTAAGAAGAAGCCCAGAGACAGGGAGTTTTGCATAGAAAAGCGGAAGCCAGCATGGTATAACAGTTTGGACGTAAACATAG
>WRHW01000070.1 GCA_009783055.1 Holophagaceae bacterium | reverse complement strand
AACCCAAACCCAGCCCCGATGAAACCGATTCCATCAAAAAAGGGGCTTGAATTCCATGACCGAGAAATCTACACTGATTCTTTCAACAACCGTGTCTCAAAATCACTGGCACGTTCCGCAATCTCTCGGCTATACCAAGTTGCTACCTATCGGGCGCAACTTGGTATAAAATAATAATACCATATTACCTGTCTAGCTCACCTGCGATAACATTCATTGCACCAAGTTCTGCTAAAACGTCTGCTATCAGGCGGCCTTTGATCTTTTCGTCTAAGCTACTAAATATGGGATAGCAGGGGGGGCGAACATGAATGCGGTATGGGCTTTTGTTGCCGTCTGAAACAATATAAAAACCAAGCTCACCATTGGCGGCTTCTGTTGCGCTATATACTTCGCCAATGGGCATTTCTATGCCGTGCATGATTAGCTTGAAGTGGTGCATTAGACTCTCTGCTCGACTATATACCTTTTCTTTTGGTGGCAGAGCCACCTTGTAGTTTTCAATTAACACAGGCCCTTGGCCAATTTCCTTCAGGCGTTTTAAACATTCCTTAACAATCAACAAACTCTGACGCATTTCTTCGGTGCGGACCAAGTACCTATCGTATACATCCCCACTGGTGCCAACAGGTATATCAAAATCATAGGTTTCATAGTCAAGGTAGGGCTGGGCTTTTCTCAAGTCGTGGGGTAGTCCACAAGCCCTCAGACATGGGCCTGTATAGCCCCAAGAAATAGCCTGCTCTACCGTAAATGCCCCCACATCCTTTGTGCGGTCTGACCAGATAGGATTGCGAGTGAGCAACCTCTCCATTTCATCAATTGACCTAGGGCAAGTTTCCAATAATTTGTTGCATAGCGGTATAAATTCTTTTTCAGGAATATCGCGGAAGAGGCCACCAATACGTGTAAAACTGGTATGGAGTCGCTGGCCAGCGGCCATTTCCAATAGGTCATAAATTGTTTCTCGCTCATGGAACAAATATAGGTAAGAGGAAAATGCTCCGATGTCCACAGCGTTGATGCCGATGCAGACCAGATGGTCGGCAATTCGAGCCAGCTCTGAAACCAATACGCGAATCACTCTGCTTCGAGGTGGATCTTGAATATTTAACAGTTTTTCAACCGCTAGGGCATAGCCTACGTTATTCATAATGGAAGAACAATAATTTAGGCGGTCAGTGAGGGGTACAAACTGTGCATAGGAGAGGCTTTCGCCCAGTTTTTCTACTCCCCTGTGAAGATATCCTATTTCCGGCTCGGCATTAATGACATTTTCTCCCTCAAGACTCAGGATAATTCGTAAAGTCCCGTGGGTGGCCGGATGGCTGGGGCCTAAATTTACAATCATTTGCCCGCTGTGGGCTGGATCGCTTTCGATGCTGGTGTTTAGAAGCATATTCATTCCTGATCATTCTGCAAGTGACTTGGCTGAATTTGCATAGGGCATTCCGATATCTGAATTACACCAAGAATCACCGCCATTGAGTGGAAAATCTTTACGAAGTGGATACCCATCAAAATCGCCCCACATCATTAGACGCTTAAAGTTGGGATGTCCATCGAATGAAATGCCAAACATATCAAAAACTTCGCGCTCAAACCAATCAGCACCCTTGTGGATGCTTGTAAGGCTCGGCACAGTTTGACCTTCAGCTATTGGAACCTTAACTCGTAATCGCTCTTGGCTAACTAAGTTTTGAAAGTGTATCACCAAATCAAAACGTGGCACCCGCTGAGGCCAGTCAACGGCAGTTAGGTCTACCATCAACTGAAAGCCCTCATTAAAAATCAACTTAACAACATCTGGGTACAAATTTGCTCCAACCACAATTGTCAAATCACCCCTAAAGTTGTGGTGGTCTGTAATCGCATTTGGCAGTGCTGAATTAATACTTTCTATGACACTCATAATACCCCCCTACCAAATCCTGGATTGCCCTGCGTCAGCCGCTTCTCTAAACATTTGTTGGATGGCCTTTTGAGCCGTCATCCCTGTGTTCTCTAATGTCTGCTGGCGTTCCAGGCTCCTATAAAAGGCTCGCAAATTGCCTTCTCTTGATCTAAATGTCTCCTGCATCATTTGTTCTTGTAGTTCCACAACTCCCTTGATGATTGCTTCGGGGCGGGGCGGACAGCCAGGCACGTAAATATCAACGGGGATGATGCGGTCGATGCCCTGAACAGTTGCATAGGTGCGATATATGCCCCCGGTAGAAGCACAGGCACCAACGCATACAACCCACTTGGGGTCTGCCATTTGTGCAAATATCTTGCGTATTACCGCCGCCTGCTTATTGGTAATTGTCCCTAACACCAGCATCATGTCTGACTGACGGGGGCTAAAGCGCATGGCTTCTGCTCCGAAACGGCTGAAGTCGTAGCGACTCGTCATCAAGCTCATAAACTCAATAGCGCAACAGGCCGTCCCAAAAGGCAAAGGCCACAGGCTATTCTTTCTTCCCCAATTAACAACCGACTCCAGCCTTGTGGTCAACCAAGTTTCTTTGATTTCCTCTGCGGAGGTTGTCTGCATAGTGGTGGATTCACTCATATCAACGCTCCCACTCCAACGCCCCCTTGCCCCAAACGTAAATAAAACCAACCAACAACGTCACCATGAATAGCAACATTGGAAAAAAGGTTTGGGGTGCGCTTCTGAAATTGACAGCCCATGGCATCAAAAATGCCACATCCACGTCAAACAGAATGAATAGCACTGCGGTTAAATAAAATTTAACGCTGTATCTGTGCCTTGCATCAGCCTGAATCAGAGGAACGCCACATTCGTAGGGAGATAACTTTTGGTCACTAGGGTTTCGGGGCTTAAAACCCAAAAACGGCAATAGCACTCCTGATAAAAACAGAGTGGCAATCCCCACTCCTAGTGCCATGAGTAGCAGTAAGAGCATTGACAAAAATGGGTTCAAAGGTGTAGTCATCTCTATCCCCTCTAACTGAATTATGCTCTAATATGGAACTTTTATCAGGGCTAATTTCAAACTGATCAAATTAATTCCTTGGGAACCCAGGCGAATAGCGCAACTGGTCTATATTTGACTGAGCGAATGAGACTATCCGTCCCTCCTGGGCGTATGCATCTTTATATTTTACATAGCGTTGCCAAATACTTGCAGTTAATTCCCTTTGCTCAGGGTTGAGTTCCTTTTTTACCACGGCTGGCCACCCAGCCACTAGGGTATGAGGTGGAGCAACAAAGCCTTCCCTCAATAGCGAACCTGCGGCTACCAAACACCCCTCTCCTACTTCGGCTCCATCCATAATCGTTGTGCTCATGCCAATAAGAGCACCCTTGCGGACAGTGCAACCATGCAACATTACATTGTGAGCGATACTGACTTCATCTTCTAAGAGTAGTGGCCACTTTTCGACTGTTACATGGAGACAGCATTTGTCCTGAATATTCACACGAGACCCAATCTCGATCCAATTTACATCACCCCTGACAATGCACTGAAACCATATGCTTGCATCGTCTCCAATAGTTACGTCTCCAAGGACAATAGAATCCGGTGCTATCAGCACCCTATTGCCGATCTTGGGAGTCATGTTTTTATAAGTTTCAATCATCTCCTACTCCAACAAATCATTTACACAACCCTAATAATCAAATAGTAACCGCTTAGTTGCTACCTTGCACAAATACATGATACTATGTAAAACTCGTGGGCGTATAACTCAGCGGTAGAGTGCTATCTTCACACGGTAGAAGTCCCTGGTTCGAATCCTGGTACGCCCACCAACAAAATGAGGGGATTTTATGGCAAATATTATCGCCACACAGCTTAGGGCAGGAATGATCATCAACTTTGAAGGCGAGCTATGCCGTGTTGTCAGCGTGGAACACCAGACACCTGGCAACCTACCCGCACGTATTGTTGCAAAGATGAAGCGTCTCAAAGATGGCATCAACCGCGAAAACCGATTTGGGTCGTCTGACAAGATTGAAAGAGCCAGCCTCGAACAGCAGATGCTGGAATACCTGTATGAAGACGGTGACAATATAGTGCTGATGAATAACGAAACCTACGAACAATTAGAAATCAACAAAGAATTTGTAGGTGATGACATAGTTTTTCTACAACCCAACATGCAGATAGAAGTTGAATTTCACAACGGTAATCCTCTTTCGGCCTCACTTCCTGACAGCGTAGTATTAGAAATTATTGAGACCGAGCCGGTAATGAAAAATGCAAATGCCACTGGTTCCTACAAACCAGCCAAGTTGGAAAACGGAGTCACAGTTGGGGTTCCTCCATACATTGAGAGCGGGGAGCGCATCAAGGTTAAGGTTTCCGACAGAACTTATATCGAGCGGGTTAAGTAGTTAAGTTTTTATTTCTCAGTTTCCGGTCGTAATATGAAAGCAGGTAAAATACTACATGTCCTCACCGCGGCAAGCAATTCACTGGGAGATAATAGCACTTCGTGCCATAAAGTTTGTCAACCGTTGGGTAAAGAGCGGCAAAACCAACGAAAAGTCTTACGGGCATGTCTTTGTAGCCGAGTTTCTTAACGTCTTTGGTATAGATTACCTAAAGACCCCTGGCGAAATGGAACAAAAAGTCTTTGACGGCTACACCGACTACATCTGGCTTGGCAAGATAATCATAGAAATGAAGTCAAAAGGAGCCGACCCAGGATTTCAGCAAGCCGAAAGCCAAATAAAGAGATATATACAGGATTTGACCCAAGACCAAAAGCCAATCCTCTGGATGGCCTGCGACTTTGACAATATACGCCTCTGGAACACCCAAATAGGCCAACAATGGGATTTTAAGACAGCCAAACTCAAAAAGTATCGCAAACACTTCGCCCCAATGCTAGGTGACTCACCAGAAGCCGACATCTACCGAGACAAAGAAAGCGTAAACAAACTAGCCGCAGAAAAAATGGCAAGGCTCCATGACGAACTAAAGAAATCTGGCTATGAAGGCGAGGACTTAGAAATATATCTAGCAAGGCTATTGTTTTGTTTATTTGCAAACGACACAGACATATTCAACCAGGATAGCCTTCAGTACTACATCGAAGCCACAGCCGAAAACGGAAACGACCTAAATGCGTATATAACAAGACTATTCCACGACCTAAACAGAGCAGTAGACCAACGTAGGCCCCCAAACCCATATCTAGCAAACCCCAGCCTAAGCGAAAGGGTAGACAGCTCCCACTTCAAACACATCAACGGCGAATTGTTTAAAAAGAACCTCGACCCCGCAACCTTTACCCGCAAAATGCGAGAGGAGTTGATCAAGTGCCTTGACTTCGATTGGGGACAAGTAAGCCCAGCCATCTTTGGTTCAATGTTTCAAGGAGTGATGGACACAGACCAGAGGCGGGAGATAGGTGCCCATTACACAAGTGAAGAAAACATACTCAAACTAATAAACCCACTATTCATGGACGACCTGAGGACAGAATTTAACCAAACAAAGAAAAAAAGGAGCACAAAGGCACTTGCTGACTTCCATGACAAACTAGCAAGCCTCAAATTCCTCGATCCTGCCTGTGGCTGTGGCAACTTTCTTATCATTGCCTATAGAGAGCTACGAAAACTAGAACTAGAAGTAGTTAAAGAAGAATTCAGACTCAAAGGAATAAATCAGCAATTACTGAACATAGAAACCCACTTCAAAGTAAACGTAGAGCAATTTTATGGCATAGAGATACTCTCCTGGCCATGCCAGATAGCAAAGACCGGTATGTGGTTAATGGATCATCTTTGCAATAAGGAAGCCTCAGATGAACTAGGCCAATACTTTGTTCGTATACCCCTGACCAAAGGGGCAGATATAGTCTGTGACAACGCCCATCGTATAGACTGGGAAACCATAGTTCCCAAAAACCAATTGAGCTATATATTGGGTAATCCGCCGTTTGTAGGGGCACGTTATATGAGTGCTACTCAAAAAGAGGACATGCAAATTGTTTTTAGTGCACTAAAGGGGTTAGGAAACCTTGATTACGTTACCGCTTGGTATAAAAAAGCAACCGATATGATGAGTGGCACAGCGATAAAGACAGCCTTCGTCTCAACCAACTCTATCACTCAAGGCGAACAAGTAGCAATTCTATGGAAGCCACTGATGGACAAAGGCATATTCATTAACTTTGGCATACCCACCTTCAAGTGGAGTAACGAAGCCAAAGGCAAAGCCGCAGTTCATTGTGTAATTATTGGGTTTAGCTACCAACAGACCACACAAAACATCAGCCCCTACCTTGTTGAAAGCCCTACAGTATTTATTGAAGGCAGAACAAGCCAAATTTCAGATGCCCCACCAATAAATCACGGTAGTTTTGCCCTTGATGATGGCAACTATACTATTTCAGCACTTGAATATGATGAAATAGTCACCAACGATCCGCAAGCAAAGCAATTTCTACGACCTTTTATTGGGGCTAGGGAATTGTTGCACGGAGAAAAGAGATACTGTGTATGGCTATTAGGGGCAGACCCCTCTGAAATAGACAAATGCAAAATCATCAAGCAAAAGGTAGATAACGTTAGGAAGTGGAGGTCTAAAAGCGGTCGCAAAAACACCATCTTGCTGGCCGACACTCCAACGCTATTTGCAGAAATCAGGCAACCTGAAACGCCATACCTTGCCATACCTACTGTAACCTCTGAAAACAGGAAATACATACCCATTGCTTATATGGAACCAGAAACAGTTGCTTCTAACAGTTTAAGTGTTGTGCCATCTGCAACCCTGTACCATTTTGGCATACTCACTTCCATCGTCCACATGGCGTGGATGAGGGCTGTCGCAGGGCGTTTGAAGAGTGATTACAGATATTCTGCATCCATTGTCTACAATAATTTCCCTTGGCCAATAGCTACAGAAAAACAAAAAGCCGAGATTGAGACGCTTGTTCAAAATATTTTGAACATTCGAGTGCAGTACCCCAATGCCTCGCTTGCGATTCTCTACAATCCACTGACCATGCCACCAGAGCTATCGAAGGCACACTCTGCGCTAGACAAAGCTGTGATGAAGCTATACGGCTTTACCAAAGACACATCAGAACCTGAGATCGTGGCGGAATTGATGGAGAGGTATCAATCTATGACAGCAACAGATCGAAATTGAAGTACCATAGTATTTATGCCTCTGGGCTTATATATGGAGCCTGACCCGTTTTATAGGAGCATGAACAGTTATTGGGGTTTGTGCCAAAAGTGCTACTGGCGCAATAAAACAATGAGTATAGAAACAAAAAGAGCGCAGATTCTTCACGGGTGCCTCCTTAGTTAATTTTAGTCCAACTTTGATGATTCAATGGAGCTAATTTTCCTAAAGAATTACAGCAAGTGACCGATAGATCATGTAGAGTGGTGTGAAACCGCTCAGCAAAGGAATAGGGGAAGTAAAATGGAAGTTACCTCGGCAGGGAACCAAAATCCGATAGTTAATCCATCCCAAAGCACTTCGGCATCTTCAACACCAAAGCAGACTTCTAGCAATATCCCTCCGTTAGAGGATATTTTGCAACTTTCTGCACAGGCACAAGCGGCTCTGGACTCAGCCAAATCAACAAGTTTTCTCGACAAAAATAGTGCCAATAGCATATCTCCACAGAGCAGGGCGATCTTGGCGCAGTTAGGGAAATCAGTTTTTTCGGCAGGCAAGGATATGAATTTAGGCGACGCTCTGTCGGCCATAGCCAAGCACTATGACGGCATTTTTTCGGACATGTCAGAAAAAACGGGTGGCTCAAAAGGCTATAAAAACGAATGGGATGAGCTTAACAGCTTAATCAACGATTACCTTAAAGGACATGTTGATAAGCTAACTCAGTCTGGCGACAAAACAACCCCATCTAAGGAATTTGACCTCAATACAGCTCTTAACAAAGGGCAAAATATTACAAATACCTTTTTGAGTGCATTCAATAGTAATTATAGCGAAAAAGGATTGGATGCCGCCCTGACTGCCGGCAGAGAAGCCATTGCAAATCTAACTAAACAGTAGATATGGTCGTTTGCTTGTGACAAGAGCGACGCTTGAACACGTTATATGATTGTAATATAACTATATTAACCCAGACCTATTCCCTGCAAAATGCCACCAATAGCTCCAAACAAGTGTTGTGCCCAATATTGAAGGCCACGGCGTTTTGGTTTGGCGGAATAGGTTGCCTCCATACTGTTTGCAAGGCTCGATGTTTCTCCCCCGATGGGGAACATGATGGCCTTAGAAATTGGTGCTGGAAATCTAAATGTAATCTGGCTATCTTTGCCATTCCATATATGGCTAGACTCCTGACCATTTTCTAGGCAGACCTGCAAAACTATTCCGGAGATAATATCCCCACGCCTTTCCAGAGTAATGGCCCCATCTTTGGTTACCTTTTGGATTCTGTAATCTAGCCTACCCAGACTGTCAATTGTGTTTTTCCAAAGAATCCAAAGTTCGCGCCCGGAAATCCTCTCTGCAATTTTGATAAAATCGCCTTGGCTTGGATGCCGGAATGATTTTTCTTCGACAAAGGCATAAATAACTTCATCAAACAAAGGCAACTCAGTGACGGGGTCAATGCCCAAACTATTAGCAAATAATTCAAGTGCTACCGTTTGCGAACTATTTGTATTACTGAATGCAAGTTTATTCAACACGTTGGGATAGCTTTTCTTAATAAGGGGGAAGGAATTAATCCAAGCAGAATACCTATCTGGGAAATCATGGTTCATCTGAAAGCGTCTACCGTTAATCAGGGCGGGATAATTGCGCTCCATTGTTTTGCGGGTAAACCAACCTGAGAGAATATCACTTAGCAATTTTTTTTCTATTTCATTTGTTGCAAGTATGCCCTTGAAAATTTGATCTCCTATCTGTTGGATAACCATCCGCTGTGGAACCAAGTGTTGGGAAATTGGATTAAAGGCGATACTCGAAAGCACAGCAAGCGTGGGTGAGGCAATAGCACTGCGAGCCTCTGGGGGCAAGTCAACGATAGAAAGTATGGGATATGGATAAATGGCCTTTTTTCCATAAGGTCTATCGAGGCTCATACGGACTGCATTTTTGATTTCATTAAGCTGAGTTGCATTTTTTGGAATGCAGTAAAAAAAGACATCAACATCATCCAGTTTAAGCCTTGATAGCTTCCAACTCCCATTGGGGGCGGCGATCCAAGAAAAATCCTGCACGTCTTCGGCATGAATCTTATAAATAAAATTCAACTTGCGGTCAGGGTCGTATGCCGCTTCTACAACCCTTCCGCGTTTGTCGGTCAAAGGCTCTCCGGATTCATCCAAGGGAATGCTTACTACGCCTGTATTGGCAAGCTGTAGCCCATTTGGAAGGCTCAACTCCACATCAAAGCAACCAAAATTTCCCCAAAAAGCGTTGTTGTTAAACGGTTCGCAAATCCAATGCTTATCATTATAACTGCCCAGTTTGGGATACCACATTGACGCAACTAGGTAGTTGCCCGTCCTCCCGACACCGGCTTGAAACGAAGGAAATTTGGCCACCCATGACATAGTGATAACCACACGCTGTCCCGGATTTATAGCCTCCGGAAGTTGGTAGTAGTAAAGAGTTTCATCTGATCCCATGCTCCCAGTAAGTTCTACTCCATTGCAACTCGCACTTGTCACGTCAATAAAGCCAAAAGAAGCAGAGTTTTTTTTATTGCCTTGTCCAGTGCTCTTCATGTATGCAGTGTCAGGATGGCGGAAGGCATTCAAATATAGATGAAATGGTAATTCGTGAGTGGGCGCAGTGCCATTATTTTTCCACGTCAGGGTTAGCTGGCCTTCAAATATGTTTTTTGGCCAATCTAATACACCTTTGATGTCATAGTGTACTACCCTATCGCTTAAGGGAGCATCAAACCAATTTTCGGGTGTCCAAGCAATGAGCACCATACTCGGCAACAAAAAAAATATAGTCGCCAAAACTGCTCTCATCCGGCCTCCTGTGGGAGAGTATAACACTTGGTGGTTTTACAAGAGGCTCAAAAGTAAAATTGTAATATTGCTTTCCCCTATAGTTTGTGCTACCATATACATCCTGACGCGGGGTGGAGCAGTCCGGTAGCTCGTTGGGCTCATAACCCAAAGGTCGGGGGTTCAAATCCCCCCCCCGCCACCAAAAACCTTTCGACAATGTTCAGTAGAGGGGCATTACAAATTGTGGAGGGCAAACCGTGCATGCAACAGACATTACGGTTAAAGGCTTTATCGGCGGTTTAGAAAAGGCATTTATTATTCCACCCTACCAACGCAACTATGCTTGGGGCTTAGAACAGTGCCTCGAGCTTTTTGGTGATATTATGCGATGCGTGGACACCAATGGGACACACTATATTGGCAATGTGGTATATTACTTGGGCGAAAACAGTGGTGGCTCATTTACTGAACTGATTCTCGTGGATGGACAGCAACGAATAACAACGCTCTTGCTTCTTTTGTGCGCTCTCCGTGATGTAACTAATGATAAGAATTTACAAGTGGTTATCAACGAGCAATACCTGTGCAATAAAGGTGCTACAGAAGATTATAGAATTCGATTAAAGCAAACAGTAGCAGATGCTGATAGTTTTATAGCCATAATCGATGGTGTCTGCCCACAGGAGTCTTCCGGTAATGTTGTAAAAAATTATGAGGATTTCAAGAAAAAACTTAGTGTCTGCCCTGATAAGCACAAAGCTGTACTCGACGCAATAGCGCGAATACAGCTAGTGGATGTCAATCTACAGATTTCCAGTACAAGCAAAGATAGTCTTCGCATCGTCCAAACCATATTTGAAAAAATTAATTCTACAGGCAAACCATTAAGTCAAGCAGATCTGATTCGAAATTTCCTTCTTATTGCTCCTTCTGTCGAAAAGCAAAATAAATGGCATAAGAACTATTGGCTTATGATAGAAAAAAACCTCGGTGCAGATAATATTTCAGCTTTTGCACGTGATTTTCTCCGCATGATTTGGTGTGAAGAAATCCGCGAGAGTGACACTTATCGCGATTTCAAGGACTATGTCTCAGAAGACAAAGCCGGCGATCAGGAACTTGTTCTTAAGGAGTTGCTACGTTTTTCTAAGCCCTACGCATGGCTACTCAGCATTAGTTGTCCAGACGAATCGCTAAACCGAGAACTACAAATGTTGCGAAACTTGAGAAGCAACGACTTTGCCCCGCTTGTTTTATACCTTATAGACAGGCTTTATGGGAGTGCATTGTCGGAATTGCGACGGATAATTCACTTAATTGTAGATTTTCTCCTTCGCATGCGTATTGCTTCACCAACAACTGGTAGTGGCACTACCCGAAGCCTATTGTTTGGGCTTATTCGAAAAATGCGAGATGGTGGTGAAAATGCCATAGATTGCACATATGATTCCATCCTTTTCGAACTCTCAAACAGTCCAACGCTCGCTGGTGAATTTCCTTCCGATATGAAATTTGCTACCGCACTGCAAGGTACGTTTTATCCTCCGTATGCACGGGAACTGCTTCTTCGTATTGAGGAATACGAAACAAAGAATATTCCCGTGGATATCTCCAAGGTAACGGTCGAACATCTCATGCCACAAACACTTTCGGATTGGTGGAAACGAAATCTTGGGGGGTACGAAAATGCTGAACGTATACGACTTACTTGTACGAATACTGTTGGTAACTTTGCCATCGTTTCGCAAGGCTATAATTCTTCGATGTCAAACAAGCCTTGGCATGAAAAACGAAAGGCTCTTGAGGATGTGCAATTCACGGTGACATCCTCAGTAGCAAGTATTGAACAGTGGAACGAAGAAGCCATATTAACGCGTGGGAACGACTTGGCCATCCGTGCCACCCAAGCAATTACATCTCCACTGCCAAGAACACGGGACTATCGATCAAGGTTGAGTAGTGAAGTCAGTGAAGGGCTATATCCCTTGCTTGAGGGAGATGATAGCTTGGTCGGCACAAGCCTTAGTGCTGTTATTTTCAACGGAGAACGAAAGGTTTGCACAACTTGGTCGCGCTTGTTAAGCGTAGTTGGTGCTTTTTTGTATTCAGAAAACCCAATGTTATTTGATGAAGCTGTGCGGGATGTTGTTTGGTTCAGCCAAGACGGAAGTCGTGTGAAGCGACCGGTGAAAATTTCTGATTCCCCGTGGTTTTGTTGTGGTGGTGGGTATGATGGAATGCACTTCCGCAATATAGCCGCAAAGTTGGCTGAGAAGATGGATCTCCTAAAAGACTTTCAACTGGAAATTGTTAATCCTGCAAGTAATGATTGATTAGCTACAACAAAGAATTGTTTTTATTATAGCGTAGTGCTGAGTGATACCAGAGTACTTGGCTCTGTAACAAATTTTGTGTAAATGGGTTTTTCACAGAGGCACCCTGTCCCCATAGATTATCGCAATCTCTCGGCATCCCCTGCCTGTGGCAGGTGATACACGAGGCACCCACGCCTCCCTTTTCCGCAATTATGACCGTGTAGCCCGCTCTTTATTGTTTTGGCTTTGTCGCCTTCATTCTGATTCAGAACTGCACCCCAATTCTTAAAGGGCATAGTCCACTTCTTGGAAATGTTCTTGAGTGCCATGAGAACGAAGGCGACTATACCAGCCTAATAAAAGAGCGTGCAGACATCTTCACCCTTTTTGCATGGCCTGCGTGGGAGCCTCGGATATCCGAGCGTAGCGAAGGATACCGAGAGATTTAGCTTTAAGGCAGATTCATCATTCGGGAATACCTGCCGATGCTTTATGACTTTCTGAATTGTGTAGTTCAACGACTCTATTGCATTCGTAGTGTAAACTCCAGTCCTTATCTCCGGCGGAA
>WRHW01000069.1 GCA_009783055.1 Holophagaceae bacterium | reverse complement strand
ACCAATAGTAGACCTGTAACACCAGCAGTCGAGACACATGATACAACACGCACCAATGAGTCAACGCCGGATACAGCACGCACCATTGAGCCAAGGCGGGATAACACAGGCATCATTGAACCAAGGCAGGAGACAATAGCCCAAAAAATTATCCGAGGGGATAAGCGCGATTTAAAATTTGGCAATTTCAAGTGGAGGGTGCTGGTGTCGATACATAGTAGGGCCACAGGGAAAGTAACGGCACTGTTAATAACCGAGGATATAATTGAAGAACGTCCATTTCACCACTACACCACTGAAGCAGTTACATGGGAAAAATGCGATCTGCGCAAGTATCTTAATAAGGATTTTCTGCAAAAAAATTTCAATGACAGCGAGCGGGAGCAGATGAATGTAACGACAAACAAGAACCGATATAATGCTGAATACAAGATAATTGGCGAAGGAGATACCGATGACAAGGTATTCTTATTGAGCTATGAACAAGCGAGAGATTATTTTAGTGGCAATGCCGATAGAGTGGCTACTCTAAATAATAATAATAATGAGTGCAGGTGGTGGCTCCGGTCTCTCGTCGACCCCGGTTTTGTTAGAGAAAGTGCCGCTCTCGTCGGCAGTGATGGCGTATTAGGGAATATTGCTGGCAGTGTCCATAGTTCCTTCGGCATTCGCCCCGCAATATGGATAAACCCGAAATAACCTATAATTACTCGCCACTAGCCACTAAAAAGGCACCATGCTTTTCATCTGATAACTGAAAACTGACAACTGACAACTGACAACTGATAACTGATAACTGGTATTACTTGATATAGCAGGAGATAATTTTGCCTCTTCCATTTTTCTCTTCGGCGTGTCATTCTGTCAGAGGCTCCAGTCCCCGAAGTTACTGTAGGATATAAGGCATGGAGCAGTTGAAGCAATCTTTTGTTGTAGCACTGAATAGTGCATTTGATGGCAAGGTGTCCATAGAGGAACAATCTTTGGAACGTCCCAAGTCTCCGGATATGGGCGATCTGGCTTTTCCATGCTTTCGAGCGGCCAAGGCTATGGGTCTCAACCCAAATCAACTGGCCAACCAACTGGCTTCTTCGATAGAGCTTTCACTGCCATCTGGTGCTGAACTGGTGGCTGTTGGACCCTATCTAAATCTCAAGCTAGGTGCCGAAAATAGGGCTGTGGCGGTTTTGAAAAGGTTTTTGCGAGGGAATGAAAAAACGCTAAACAATAATAAACAGACTGTCTTAGTCGAATATAGTAGCCCAAACATTGCCAAGCTGTTTACTATTGGGCATCTACGTTCCACCATGATAGGTCACGCGCTTGTGCAGGTAAATCGGTATTTGGGGTGCAAGGTAATTCGCCTAAACCATTTAGGGGATTGGGGAACTCAGTTTGGAAAGCTATTGACGGCATATAAGTACTGGGCTGAAACAGAAAATCCTAAATTAGAAAATGATTTCCCTTGGGCACATCCTATCCCAGAAAACAGGCGTAGCCCGCTGTTTAGGCTGTTTCAGCTATATGTTAGATTCCATGAAGAAGAGGAGAATAACGCCGAGTTAAGAGATGAGGCACGCCTCTGGTTTAAGCGTCTTGAATCTGGGGATGAAGAAGCACTGCGACTATGGGGCTGGTTTAGGGAAATTAGCCTGACAGAATTCCAGCGAGTTTACGATAGGCTTGGAGTATCCTTCGATAGCATGGATGGCGAATCCTTTTACACAGATAAACTTGCAGGCACTGTAGAAAAGCTCCAGGATTTTGGCCTACTAGAGGAAGGGGAGGGGGGAAGCCGGATTGTCATTCTTGAGGATGTAGGTATTCAAACTCCCTGCATCGTAGTAAAAGGCGATGGCACAAGCATCTATGCCACCAGAGACATTGCCGCCGCACTATATCGCAGGGTGAGTTACAACTTTGAAAAGTGCATATATGTCGTTGGAGCTGACCAAGTACTACACTTCCAGCAACTCTTTGCGGTGCTGGAAAAACTCGATCCCTGGTTTGTTGGTCGAATGTTACATACACCATTTGGTATGGTCAATCTGCCGCAGGGCAAGATGAGTACACGCCAGGGTAATGTTATCTTTTTGGAAGACGTACTTGATGAATCTGTCAGCAGAGTCCTTTCAATTATTGAAGACAAGAATCCCAATCTGGAAAATAAACTTGAAGTGGCAGAAATATTAGGCATCGGAGCGGTGATTTTCTTTGATGCGATGAATGACCGGGTTAAGCCGATTACCTTTGCCTGGGACAGGGTTATAGCTCTTGAGGGTGATACAGGCCCTTATGTTCAATATGCCCATGCCAGAATTTGCTCTGTTCTGCGAAAGGCTGGCGATGACTGGATAAACCATGTACGACCAACTAACTGCCTTAGTGCTGATGTGGCAGATGTTGTGTTTGATGAAGTAGATTTGCCACTGGAACTATCTGGCCTGTCAGAGCCATCTGCTCAGGTACTTTTGTATGAACTTGCAGGGCTTCAGTCTGCAATATGTAGTGTCCAGAGGGAAAACATGGCTACTGCCCTAGCACGTCAGTTGGTTGCAATTGCCAGGGCCTTTAGTGGCTTCTATACAAATTGCCCGATTCTTGCACAGGAAAATTCTGCTGGTGTGCGAGATAGTAGACTCTTGCTATGTGTAGCTACTGCTAGAGCCGTAAGACAGGGGCTATGGTTACTGGGAATTAGAGCTCCCGAGGAAATGTAATGTTGAAATGTTTGGCTACGATAACTCAAGGGAGGTGTGATGACTAAATATGTGTTTGTTACCGGTGGCGTTTTGTCCAGCGTTGGTAAGGGTGTTACGGCGGCCTCTCTGGGGGCACTGTTGGAAGCGAGGGGCCTCAAAGTAACTCTGATAAAAATGGATCCGTACCTAAATGTTTACCCTGGCATGATAAGTTCACTCCAGCATGGTGAGGTTTTCGTCACAGACGATGGAGCCGAAACAGACCTGGACTTGGGACACTACGAGCGGTTCACCAATGTTTCGATGACCAAAAATAATACTGTGACTACTGGCAAAATTTATAGCACTGTGTTGAACAAGGAGCGCAAAGGTGACTATATTGGGAAGACCGTGCAGGTCATTCCCCATGTGACTGATGAAATCCGTGTGGCTATCAAAAAGGTTGCCAAAGATGTTGACATAGTGATTGTGGAAATAGGTGGAACTGTTGGGGACATCGAAAGCCAGCCATACCTGGAAGCTATTCGCCAGCATAAATTGATAAGTGGCCCAAAAAATGCGATAAATGTCCATGTCACCTATGTGCCACATATAAGTGTTGCCGGAGAATTAAAGTCAAAGCCAACGCAACATAGCGTGAAGGAACTACGCTCTTTGGGGCTACAGCCTGATATTTTATTGTGCCGGGCAACGCAGGAAATCCCCAGGGACTTAAAGGACAAAATTGGCCTGTTTTGTTCTGTCACACAGGACGCTGTTTTTAGTGCAAAAGATGCAGACCAGATATATGAAGTTCCATTATTGCTCCATGAAGAGGGACTGGATCAAAAAGTAACCGAGCTACTGGGCTTGTCAGATTCGCCTCCAAACTTAGAACCTTGGATAAAATTGATAAGTCGTATTCGTAATCCAATAACCAACGTGAAGGTAGCTGTTGTGGGTACGTATGTCGATTTTAAGGAGGGCTTCAAAAGTGTCCAAGAGGCTTTACAACACGCCTCTTATTCCCTCCAAGCGAAGTTAGAAATTAAATGGATTGAGTCAGTTAAGCTGGAATCACAGCCTTTGGGCGAAAGTCTTGGCGACTGTCAGGGAATCCTTGTCACAGGTGGTAAAGGAACAAGGGGAATGAAGGGCATGATTTTGACCGCCCAGTATGCCAGAGAACAAGGTGTTCCATATTTTGGCATAGGGCTTGGAATGCAGATGGCAACGGTAGAATTTGCACGGAATGTGGCCGGCCTTGAGGGTGCAGATTCAACAGAATTTGATGAAAACCCTAAACATAGGATTATCTGTAAGTTAGGTGAAGTCACAGACATTGAAGAACATGGTGGCGCAAAGCGTATTGGAAGCTATCCATGCTTCCTTCGGAGTGGCAGTTTGGCGGCAAGGGCATACCAATGTGAAAAAATCGAAGAACGCCACAGACATACTTATGAATTTAACCAGAGTGAATACAAGAGCAAGCTCGAAGATGCAGGAATGGCATTTACGGGGATAGGTCCTGATAATTCCTTTGTAGAAATTGTTGAGGTGCTAAATCATCCATTTTTTATTGGTTGCCAGTTCCACCCTGAATTTAAGTCTAAACCTTTAAGCCCTCACCCTCTTTTTGTAGCATTTTTGAAGGCAAGTTTGGCTAAAACCTGTAATCAGTGATAGTTGCAGTGGAGGTAGACAGTTGTGGTAATAGGTTGCAGACCTAGCTAATTACTGCTATCTTTTATTTGATAGCTGACGGTTACTCCTCAATCGGAGATACTATAGAACAAATTCCCGCAGATGATTCCAGCCCACGCCCGTATGTGAAACTTTTTTCTCCCAAACATCCATTACTAGCCAAGGTAGCGTTCCGACATGAAAAAAAAGATAATGATAATTGACGACAACACTACCAATTTGGCAGTTGGCAAGAGTGCGCTACAGGATAGCTACGACGTTCTGACGGTGAATTCTGGCGAGAGGGGGCTACAGATACTAGAAAAAATACTCCCAGATTTAATATTGCTCGATGTCGACATGCCGGATATGGACGGCTATGAAACCATCAAACTGATAAAAGCAAGCAACGCGGAATTGGCAAGTATACCAGTAATTTTCCTCACGGCTAGGGGGGATGCCAGTAGCGAATTGGACGGCCTAACTCTGGGGGCGGTTGACTATATTCACAAACCTTTTTCTCCACCATTGCTACAAAAGCGCATAGAACTGCACTTACTTGTCCAGGAGCAACAATCACGGCTGGCCGCACAAAATGTCCTCCTGCAAGATTTCAATAAAAACTTGCAAAAAATGGTGGATGAAAAAACAAATAAAATTGTGCGCCTTCAGGACATTTTTATTACAACATTCTCCGAGTTGGTAGAGTTCCGTGACGAGGCCACCGGCGGACATATTGTGAGAACGCAACTATACCTCAAGTTGCTCGCAGAAAAGATGCTGGAAAAAAATGTTTACCCAGGGTCTATAGAAGAAAAGGATGTCAAACTGCTCGTGCAGTCGTCGCAACTCCATGATGTTGGAAAAATCAATATCCCTGACAGCATCCTCAACAAACGCGGAAGGCTAACTGACGCTGAGTTTGAAACAATGAAGCAACATACGGTGATGGGTAGGGAAGCAATAGCAAAAATTGTCGACAAAGTGGAAGAATCGGAATTTTTGGTGCATGCACAGGTTATGGCATACAGCCACCATGAGAGATGGGATGGTACCGGTTACCCACTTGGGCTTGCCGGCGAGGACATCCCCATTCAGGGCAGGTTGATGGCCATAGCGGATGTATATGATGCCCTGGTTTCAGAGAGGCCATACAAACCATCATTTGAACACACACTAGCAGTAGGCATTATCCTTCAAGGGAAGGGAACCCAGTTCGATCCCTTATTAGTAGAAATCTTTCAGGAAATTTCAGATGAGTTTAGCGAAATTTCAAAAAAGGTAGTCTAGATGTTAGTAGCACTAAAACGCAGTATTGAAAGGATTCAGACCTTTTTTCAAGACTATGGGGGCGATGAAACTCGGGATACTTTCCGGGGCGAGCTCAATTTTGAGGCTGGGAAGCTGTTTTTTATCATATTGATCACATCTGTGATTATGTTGCCCCCCATCCCCCTAGATGGTTATCTACACCCACATCCTAAAACGGTCACTGCCCTCAGGATATTATTTGGTGTTGTATGTATCGGGTTAATTTTTCTTAGGTTTACAAAGCATTTCAAATATAAACCCATGGTTTCATTGATGATAATGATGGGGTGTCTATATTTGGTTGTAACAATATTTGCCGCTACCGCAGGTGAAAATCTACCTTCTTACGTGGGAACATTGGCCTTTGTGCTGATGATTCCTGTATTTGCACCGTTTCCTTTTTCCTTCAAAGTATTTCATACCGTTGTAGTTGTTACAGTGTTTTTTTTCATCAGCACTTTTTATGACATGGATTTTTCTAATAACCATATCCAATATAGTATTTACAATTTACTTTCCTCGTTCCTGCTCTGTCTGATATTTGCACACAGCCAGGAAAAAATCAGAATTCAGTCATGGGAAAAAGAAAGAAAACTAACAGAAATGGTTGCGCAGAGCGAAGAAGATTTCAGAGCCATTGCTGATCTATCCATGCAGGCAGAAGTAGCCTCACGTTCTAAGAGTGAATTTTTAGCAAACATGAGCCACGAGATTAGGACTCCCATGAATGCGATCATAGGGATGTCTGAATTGGTACTTCGCGAAGAACTGTCGCCTCGTGCTAGCGAAAAAATTTTGGCAATAAGACAGGCAGGAAACAATTTACTTGCAATCATAAATGACATCCTGGATTTTTCTAAAATAGAGTCTGGAAGATTGGAAATTCAGCCCATCGAGTATGAAATATCTTCGATGTTCAATGATATATGCAACATAGTAATGACTAAGATGGAAGAGAAGCTCTTGTTTACGGCATTCATTGATAGCTCAATACCTTGTAAGCTATATGGCGATGAGATAAGGGTAAGACAGATAGTGCTGAATATTTTGTCTAACGCTGTGAAGTATACAAAAAAAGGGCATATATCTTTATCAATTAACGGCAGAAAGGAAGGACAGACATTACATCTGGGGATTTCCGTTAGAGACACAGGTATTGGAATAAAAGAAGAGGATTTGGAAAAGTTGTTTGGGAAATTTACCCGTTTTGATAGTGAAAAGAACTTTAAAGTTGAGGGCACTGGGCTAGGCTTATCAATTGTTAAGAACCTGAGTCAGATGATGGGTGGAGATGTAGAAGTTACCAGTATATATGGCCAAGGTTCCAATTTTACTGTAACAATTCCACAAGAAATTAGGGATGATACACCGCTGGCAAAGCTCAATGACCCACAAAAGTCGATGACTCTTGTCTATGAACAACGCGATATGTACATGAGTTCCATCATATCTACACTAGAAAATCTAGAAGCGTGCTTTAAGGTGGTAACGAGACAATCCGATTTTGAAAATGAGTTGAGCACTGGTAAATATCATAACGTGATACTGCCAAACCATTTATATGGAGAAATAAAGAGTACTTTAGCTCGATTAAAACCTACAGCAGAAATCTTTTTGCTGATGGAATATTATGAAACTGTGGCTGTGCAGAGTTTGCGCACTCTGGCAATGCCATTGAGTTGCATTGCTGTTGCAAATGCGTTCAACCGTGAGTTCACTTCTGAACTTGTGGCAAAAAGGGGCAAGTTTGACTATTTTGTAGCACCGAAGGCAAGAATCTTGGTGGTGGATGACATCTCAACAAACCTGAAAGTGATGGAGGGTCTGCTGGCTCCATACAAGATGCAGGTGGACATTTGCTTTTCTGGGGAAAAAGCGGTTGAGATGGTACAGGCGACTAAATATGACATAGTATTTATGGACCAAATGATGCCAGGGATTGATGGTATCGAGGCTACCAAGATGATAAGAGCCTTGGGGGGAGAATATGAGACTTTGCCGATAATAGCTCAGACAGCGAATGCGGTGCGGGGTGTAAAGGAGATGCTTTTGTCGCATGGATTCAGCGACTTCATATCCAAGCCAGTAGAAATACCTAAGCTACACGCCATGCTAGTATCTTGGATTCCAAAAGAATACCAGATGAAGGCTACCTCGGCAGATGCTGTGGTCGAAGATGTGCCATTTGAAATTAATAATGTCGATGTAAAGGCAGGTGTATCAAGTATAGGTGGCAAGGTTTCTAGCTACCTAAAGGCACTAAGCCTCTACAGCAAAGATGGCTATGAAAAGTTGGGTCAGATACCCCAGGCTTTAAAAGAGGGAAACCTGAGAATGTTTATCACTTGCGTCCATGCACTGAAGAGTGCCTCCGCCTACATTGGTGCCACGCAACTCTCCGAAAAGGCTCAGAATCTTGAAACCGCTGGGAACAGCCAAGACATGGCATACATTAACGACAATGTAGACAACTTTTTAAGGGACTTGAGCGATATCCTGCAGGATATTTCTGCCGTAGTATCTAAAGGCAAGGAAAGCAAAGCAGAATCGTCATACACAAAAGACATACAAGAAAAATTGTTATCACTAAAAGAAGCCCTCGCTACCTATGATATTGGAGCAATAGATGGCCTGATCGGCGCGCTAGAAGCCAGCAATAAGGTTTCTAGCTTGATGGAGCAAGTTTCTCATGATGTGCTGATTTCTGATTATGATGCGGCTATAACTCTGATTGATAGATATTTAGCCCGAAACCCCTAATAGGGGAACTAATTACAAATATGTGATCTTTTTTATCATAACTTGGCGTAATAGCTGACAAAACCCCAAAACTTTGCCATAATGATAGGTGTGTAGTTTTTTGCAGGGGATGGTATGGCACAAAAGTGGGCATATCGGAGTTTGTCATTCATTGCCTCCATGACAGGCGGTGGCAGACAAGCCGTAAGCCATTTCAGTGTCTTTTCTTTAGTTGTTGTTGCGCTTGCCACTGTGTTTTTGACGGTTGGGTGTGATCGCAAGAAGAGTGATTCGGGGGCAATTGTAAATAGCATTGGCATGAGTATGGTAGAAATTCCTGCGGGTAGGTTTCAGATGGGGTCAGTGGAGGATTCTACCCAGATGCCCATTCATGAAGTGACAATTGTTAAGTCATTTCTAATGTCTGCGACCGTTGTTACTCAAAAACAATGGGAAGACGTTATGGAAACAACCCCATGGATAGGTGAAAATCTGAATAGTGTGCAAATAGAACCTAACCGTCCAGCGGTAAATATGTCGCACGGGGATGCTGTTGAATTTTGCCGTAGGTTGAGTAATCTTGAAGGCAAAAATTATAGATTGCCATCGGAGGCTGAATGGGAATATTCAGCTAGAGCTGGGTCAAAGGGATTATGGTTCTTTGGCGATAGTTCAGAATTGTTAGCCCAATATGCGTGGTTCCACGACAATTCATGGGCATTAAATTATATTGGTGCCCACCCTGTAGCCATGCTAAAGCCAAACCCTTTTGGCCTTTATGACCTTTATGGAAATATCTGGGAGCTATGTGCAGATAACTGGCATGCGGACTACCATGGTGCTCCGGTTGATGGAAGTGCATGGATTCAGGGTAAGGGAGAATCTGACCATGTGATGCGCGGCGGCTCTCATCGCAGTCTTCCTCTGCGTGCTAATTCAACGATCAGATACAACATTGTCCCAATAGCGGCTTATGAAAACGTTGGATTTCGCGTTGCTTGCGATATTAACAAATGAATGTAGGCATTTTTATTGATGTTCACTCGGGGATCGCATGTTAAGCGCGCCGTCCAAAATCGAACATGGAAAGGTGTTTTCATCGAGGCGAATTCTCCTGTTATTAGCATTGCCATTCTTGATCCTTTCAGTGAGTGGAATAAAATATTCTGGATACCTATTCAAAAATAATTTCCGCAAAGAAACATCGCATGAATTGAATGAAAAAATAAGCAATTTTAATGAAAAAAGCCATTCTCTGATTCGATTCGTTTCGATGGTAGAGGCCTATAGCATTTCTTCACTTCCCGCAAGAAATACGATTATTTCCTCCTTGAATTTGAATGATACGGCCAGCTCTCTGAAAGCGTTGGCGACAAGGTTAGGCGCGGACATGGCCTATATTCTGGACATCAAAGGAAACGCTATAATTAGTTCGCAGGATGACAAAAAAGATTCACAAAGTGTTGTTGGAAAAAATTTTGCTTCGCTACTCTATTTTAAAGAATCGATCGGCGGACGAAGCACTATATATCCAGCAGTAACAGAATCAGATAGGGGTATTTATTTTGCTTCCCCAATTCGGGAGCGAATTACGGGTCTGACAGACAGCAGAATTATTGGCGTGGCAGTTATTAAGTTAAATCCGAGATACCTAGACGATTACCTTTCAATGACCTTTTCCTCTCCAGTCTCTTTTGTATCTCCCAAAGGAAGGATACTGGCTTCAAACATACCAGAGTGGGTTTATAAGAGGCCATCGAAGAGTAATGTAGAAAATGCCACGACAGACGAATTGCAGGATTTGATCGAATATAGCTTTGATCAGCCTTCCATCCGGTATCAAGAAAGGCACCATGAAGTCATCACAATTTCTTTTTCTCATTTTATTGACATGGATGGGCAATGGAAGGTGGTTATGCTCAAACCCTTCCCAATAAGAATCCAACATTATTGGTATGCAGGTGTCGTGCTGGCGAATCTCATGGTGTTGAGCATTATCTTTTTGTATATTTTGCGCCGTGAAACAGAGAAAAATAGAGTATGGGCTGAAAAGCAAATGGTTTTGGCTAAGGAAAGAGCAGAAGAGGCTTCACGCTCGAAGAGTGATTTTTTGGCAAACATGAGCCACGAAATTCGAACACCTATGAATGCGATTATTGGTATGTCAGAGTTGATAATGCGAGAGGAACTTTCTCCTCAAGTGACCGAGAATATTGGGACAATTAAACAGGCTGGCAACAATTTGCTTGGAATAATAAATGATATTTTAGATTTTTCAAAGATCGAATCCGGCAAGCTAGAGTTGCAACTATACGATTATGAACTTGCTTCCATGTTTAACGATGTATGCAACCTGGTTAGGACAAGGATAGGCGAAAAGCTATTCTTTTCGGTGTATGTAGATAGCAATTTGCCGAATAAACTCTATGGAGATGAATTAAGGGTAAGGCAAGTGATCCTAAACATATTAAATAACGCAGTTAAGTATACAAAGAAAGGGAGCGTAGCTCTGTCAATCAGTGGCAGAAAGGTAAACTCCACCCTTAGTCTAGAGGTTGCAGTAAACGATACAGGAATTGGGATTAAAAACAAGGATATAGACCAACTATTTGACAAGTTTACTAGGTTCGACGGTCAAAAAAACCGAAGCGTAGAAGGTACTGGTTTGGGTTTGTCAATAGCAAAAAACCTGTGTGTAATGATGGGTGGCGATATTGCAGTTACAAGCGTATACGGAGAGGGTTCTACCTTTACAATAAAAGTGCCACAGGAGATAAAGGACAATGCAGAGATAGCAAGACTTAAAGAGCCTGACAAGGTAGTGGTATTAGTGTACGAGCAACGCCACCAGTATGTAGAGTCCTTCATCAAGACATTCTCAAATATGGGGGTTTCATACGAAGTAGTATCATTGCAGTCAGATTTTTTCAATGAGTTAGACAGTGGCAGGTATACAAAGGTGATATTGCCTAACTACCTGCATGGAGAGGTTAAAGACCACTTGGTGCGCATACAACCGACCCCGGAAGTGTTTTTATTGCTAGAGTACAGCGAACAGTTGGCTAATCCGAATTTTCGCTCTCTCACTATGCCCTTTAGTTGCATTTCAATTGCAAATGCGTTTAACCACGAGGCTTCCAGTCGATCAGAATTGGAAAAAAACAAATTCGAGTATTTCACTGCTCCCCTCGCCAAAATTTTAGTAGTGGATGACATTTTAACTAACCTGAAAGTTATGGAAGGATTACTGACACCCTACAAAATGCATGTAGATATTTGTCTCTCAGGGGAAAGAGCCATAGAGATGGTTCAGGAAAGTGATTACGACATAGTCTTCATGGATCAAATGATGCCTGGCATAGATGGAATAGAAGCAACGAAGAGAATACGCGCCTTGGGCGGGGAGTATGAATCTCTGGCAATATTGGCTCAGACAGCTAATGCAGTTAGAGGTGTGAGAGAGATGCTAATAGAGAATGGATTTAGCGACTTCATATCCAAACCGGTGGAGTTACACAAGTTACACACGATATTGGCTTTGTGGATTCCAGAGGAAAAGCAAGAAAAGTCGGAAGCTTTTGACACCGAGACAGAGGAGTTTGTTTTCCAAATCGACAATGTAGATGTGGCTAAAGGCGTTTCAAATCTGGGTGGAAAGGTGGAGAGCTATCTAAAAGCACTGAAAGTGTATCAAAAAGATGGCGAAGAAAAATTACGCCAAATACCCCAGACCCTCAAAGATGGTGATATACGGTTGTATATCACATGTGTACATGCCCTTAAGAGTGCTTCAGCCTACATTGGTGCAACCAAGCTTTCTGAAAAGGCTAGAGCACTCGAAGAATCTGGCCACAGCAAGAACATGGGCTATATTGAGGAGCATACTGGAGTATTTTTGGAAGAATTGGATGGGGTTGTGCAGGCTGTGTCCAAGGTTATCTCAGAGGTCGATGCTAACCGCACGACTGTAGAAGAAGGTGGAGATTTGTCAGACACCTACGAGATGATAGGAAAGTTGCGAGATGCCTTGGAGAGTTTTGACATAAATGCCATTGATGAGCTGACCAAACAATTAGAAAAGAGCAAGGCATCCAGTTTGGTAGAGCAGTTATCGAAAAGCCTATTAATTTCTGACTTTGATGTCGCTATTTCCATTATTGAAAAATTTCTTGCCGACAATCCTAAACCAGACAATGGATAGCAAATGATAGTTTTGAAAGGTTTTGTATGAATAATGAAAAGTTGTGTTCGACTTCTAGTGCAGTGTAACACTTAAATGTTACACTGCACTAGGGTCGGGATTTGCTCGCAAATCACGACCGCTAACTGCTTGCAAGGCGGACTTGCTACGCCGTTAAGCAAGCATCTAAAGCGTTACATGGTACTGGTGACAGACAGGAAGAGGAGTTTACATGCTGATTATTCGCTATACATCCCTTGCAATCTTATGCGCTTTGCTGGGGTATGCACTGTGGAGATCGGAAAAAAAATGGCGCGTGTGAGTTTGTCATGGCCTAATACTAGGTTGCGTTTAATCGGGATTAAACGCGAAGCGCAAAAGTTTTTGCAAACACGA
>WRHW01000068.1 GCA_009783055.1 Holophagaceae bacterium | reverse complement strand
CAACTTGGTATGACGGCAATGCGAAAGCAGTGCCCGCAAGTTTTTGAAAATACGGGCTTTGCTCGTGTTTGCAAAAACTTTTGCGTTTCGCGTTTAATCCCGATTAAACGCAACCTAGTATCAGTGATGTTTATGGGACGCTCCATTGACTATGCGGTTTGTCAATCCTTTTGTAGTGAATTGAGGGCAGAACAAGCGAAAACCGCCAGTGCGCTAAGGAAATAAAAGTCGCCGGCAAGAATGGATATTGATAGGTTCAACTGTTTTTCTGCATATTCAATAGTAGGCCAAAGCATGAATGCCGAAATTTAACGGAGGTTGTAAACTAGATTACTGGAGGTATCACGTGAGTGACGAAATCCAAGTTCATCCAGCATCAGATGAATCGCCCCGAATCCCTGAAATGTTGCCGGTCTTGGCCTTGAGAGACTTGGTAGTGTACCCATACGTCATCCAGCCTCTCTCGGCAAGTAGAGAAAAGTCTATCCTTGCTATAGATGCGGCTCTGGTGGAAAGCAGAATGATTCTTCTTTTGTCTCAAAAAGAGACAGATGTTGATGAACCAAGCCCATCTGATATGTACACTGTTGGGACAGTGGCTATTATTATGAGGGTTCTAAAATTGCCCGATGGTCGCCTACGGGCATTAGTTCAGGGATTACAAAGGGTTAGGGTGGAATATTTTACTGAAACGATTCCCTATCTTCGAGCAAAGATTGAACAGATAAACGAGCTAGAGCCTTCCGAACCTAGTATTGAACTCGACGCAACCATCAGGAATGTAAAGCAATCGCTGGAAAAAGCGGTCGCTCTTGGTAAGTCGATACCTCAGGAAGTGTTAGTCATTGCTACCAATTTGGACAGCCCAGGGCGTCTGGCAGACCTAGTAGCATCAAATTTAGACCTAAAACCAGAGCAGATGCAGGATATTTTAGAGATTGCCGATTCATTCCTGCGACTGAAGAAAATTCATGAGTTTTTGTTGCGAGAAATTGAACTGTTGGAAGTTCAACAAAAAATAACGATGGAAGCTCGAGGGGAGATGGATAAAAGCCAGCGGGAATATTACCTTCGGCAACAACTAAAGGCGATTCAATCCGAATTAGGTGAGGGTGCGGAGCTGGCGGAGGAAATTGAGGGCTTTAGGGCAAAACTTACCAAACTAAAAGTACCAGACGAGGCAATGACAGAAATTGACAAGAACATAAAAAAGTTAGAGAGGATGCACCCAGATAGTTCTGAAACTGCGGTTACACGCAATTATCTTGAGTGGATGACTGAAATGCCTTGGGGCACAATTAGCCAAGACAATCTGGACTTGGTCAAAGCTCAACAAATTCTGGAAGATGATCACTTTGGTTTAGATAAGATAAAAGAGAGACTGATGGAGTATTTGGCTGTAAGGAAACTTAACCCTGACCAGAGGGGTACCATCATATGCTTTATTGGCCCCCCAGGAACTGGAAAAACTAGTCTAGGCAGGAGTGTGGCTAGGGCACTGGATAGAAAATTTGCCCGTATTTCCCTAGGTGGTGTCCATGATGAGAGCGAAGTGCGGGGGCATAGAAGAACCTATGTCGGAGCTATGCCTGGCAGGATCGTCCAAGCCTTACACCAAGCAAAAACTATGAATCCAGTGATGATGTTGGACGAGATCGACAAAATTGGTCGCGACATGCGGGGCGACCCTTCCGCGGCACTTCTGGAGGTGCTAGACCCTGAACAAAATAACACTTTTCGGGACAACTATATGAATGTTCCAATCGATTTAAGTCAAGTGTTGTTTTTGGCAAATGCCAATGAACTTGATCCTATTCAACCTGCTTTTAGGGATCGCATGGAGATAATCCACCTTCACAGCTATACGCTGGAAGAAAAACTTGGCATCGCACGTAGACATCTGTTGCCAAGGCAGATAGAACGTAACGGCATGACCTCCAAACAGGTCTCTATTAGCGATAAAGCAATCACTGCGTTGATTCAGGGATATACACGGGAGGCCGGAGTAAGACAGTTGGAACGTGAAATTGGTTCTGCGCTCCGGAAAATAGCTCGAAAGGTTGCAGAGGGAACACTTTCTAAACGATTCAATATTACAGAAAAAAACTTGCATGAACTGCTTGGTCCAATAAAATTTTTGCAGGACGAGCGTCTAAAATCACCCAAAGTTGGCGTTGTCACAGGATTGGCATGGACTAGTACAGGAGGGGATGTATTATTCGTAGAAGCCCTAAAGATGCCTGGAAAGGGCGACTTGCTTCTTACAGGCCAGCTAGGGGAAGTGATGAAAGAAAGTGCAAAAGCCGCATTAAGCTACATTCGCTCGAGGGGAGATGTTTTTCAAATTGAAGCAAGTGTGTTTAAGGAATATGACATTCACATACACTTCCCTGAAGGTGCTATTCCAAAGGATGGCCCGAGTGCTGGCCTTGCAATGGCAACAGCCCTGCTATCAGTATTAAAGGGTATTCCTGTTAAAAATACTATGGCTATGACAGGCGAGATCGACCTAAGGGGAGATGCCCTGCCAATTGGAGGGTTAAAAGAAAAGGCACTTGCCGCTTTGCGGGCTGGCGTGTTTGAAATAATAATACCCGCCCCTAATCTGAAAGATTTAGAAGAAATAGGCAGTGAAGTGAGAGAAATGTTAGTGTTCCATCCAGTCAAGCACGTAGAGGAAGTATTCAAACTAGCTCTAGTGGATTGGATAAATTTCGGCAGTAAAAAAACAAAAAAAGGCAGGTGATATGCTCGTCATTACACGGAGAATTAACCAGTCCATCATTATTGATGGATGTATTGAAGTTGTGGTGACTGGAATTACCAAGGAGGGTGTCCGCATTGGCATCAGTGCTCCTCAAGAGATGGAGATACATCGCAGTGAGGTTTTTGACACCATTGCTGAGGCAAACCGCCAAGCAACCGTCAAATCGACGATGGATGCCGCAACTGCGCTATTGCTTGCAAAGTTATCAAAAACCAAGCGACCCAAATAGTGATAGCTCAAACTCTGGAACAAAAATATTGGAAAATTCAGATGGATTACATAACAATAAAAGGTGCGCGAGAACACAACCTTCAAAATTTAGACCTAGTAATCCCTAGAAATAAACTTGTAGTCATTACGGGTCTATCTGGCTCTGGGAAGTCTAGCCTTGCATTTGACACTCTTTATGCCGAAGGTCAAAGACGCTATGTGGAAAGCCTTTCTGCCTATGCTAGACAATTTTTGGATCAGATGGAAAAACCTGACGTTGACAGCATAGAGGGGCTTTCTCCGGCTATTTCAATTGAACAAAAAACAACTAGTCGCAACCCACGATCTACTGTTGCAACAGTTACAGAAATATATGACTATCTGCGGTTGCTATTTGCGCGTACAGGAAAACCGCACTGCATGTCCTGTGGCAAACCAATTTCCAATCAAACCATTCAAGAAATGGCTGATCAAATTTTGTCTTGTTCTGAAGGCACAAAAGTGCAAATACTTGCTCCCATTGTCCGCTCTCGTAAAGGGGAATACAAAAAGCTACTTCAGGACATGCTCAAAAGGGGCTACATCAGAGCTAGGGTCAACAGCGAGTTGCTCGACCTAACAGATGGTATTCCTGATTTGGACAAACAAAAAAAACATACTATTGCTGTGGTTATAGACAGGCTAAAAATTACTGCAACGTTGGGTACCCGTCTTGCTGACAGTCTTGAAATTGCAAGCAACCTCGCTGAAGGCTCTGTGCTAGTGGATGTGGATGGTGATGAACGCCTCTTGTCTACAAAATTGACATGTAATCAGGAGTCTTGTAATCGCTTTGGGCTTGGATTGCCAAACCTTGAGCCTCGCTCCTTCAGTTTCAACAGTCCATTCGGTGCTTGTAATGAATGCGATGGCTTGGGGTTCAGACAACAGTTTGCTGAGGAACTCATTATCCCAAATCCTGACCTTTCAATCGCAGAAGGTGCAATACAGGCTTCAGGTTGGAAAAGTGCCAGAGATGATGGCTGGCGCGGACAGATGATGGAACAAATTGCTAAAACATTTCGTTTCAATATGGATACTCCTTGGAAAAAATTATCTGAAAACGCTCGCCATGTATTGCTACACGGAACTGCCAAAAAGTTGCGATTTACCTATGAAAGCAGGGTTGGCCACCATGAATTTACACACAGCTTTGAAGGTGTGATTGGCAACCTTGAGCGTCGCCATCGTGAAACCAATAGTGAAGAAATGCGTGCAGACCTAGAACAGTACATGCAGGTGATTCCATGTGAAGCCTGTGGCGGACAACGTCTAAAGCCCGAAGTACTTGCAGTTACAGTGGGCGGAAAAAATGTTGCGGAAGTAGTTTCCAGGAGTGTACGGGAAGCAAAGACATGGTTTTCCACGCTTTCACTTGAAGGGAAAGATGCCATCATTGCCGAAAAGATATTAAAAGAAATAAATGAACGACTAGGATTCTTAGACAACGTCGGCCTTGGATATCTTACGCTTGATAGATCGGCGGCTACCCTGTCAGGTGGTGAAGGCCAGCGCATCAGACTGGCAACACAAATTGGCTCTAAACTACAGGGGGTTCTTTATGTGCTGGATGAGCCTTCCATCGGGTTACATCAGAGAGACAACCACCGTTTGCTTGATACCCTAAAAGAGATGAGAGACCTAGGCAATACTGTATTGGTGGTCGAACATGACTTAGAGACCATACGGGAGGCAGATCATCTAATCGATCTCGGCCCAGGGGCGGGTGAACATGGCGGAAAGATAGTTGCTCAAGGGACCCCACAGCAGGTGGCCTCCACAAAGGGATCAATCACAGGAGAGTTTTTAGCAGGTACAGATGAAATAGCAGTACCAAAAAAGCGAAAAAAACCCTCCCGAGGCAATATCTCAATACTAGGGGCCGCAGAAAACAATTTGAAGAATATTCACGTCAATTTGCCGATAGGCGTATTTATTTGCATTACGGGCGTTTCTGGCTCAGGAAAGTCCTCCCTCGTCAACGGTATTTTATATAAAGCCCTGGCGAACCAGCTCCACCAGAGCAAGCATTTTGTAGGAAAGCATAAAAAAATAACTGGTCTTGAGGAAATTGACAAAGTGATCGACATTGACCAAGCTCCGATAGGCAGGACTCCAAGGTCTAATCCAGCTACTTATACAGGGCTTTTTACTCATCTGCGAGAGCTATTTAGTCAGTTGCCTGAAAGTAAGGCGAGGGGGTATACACCCGGCAGATACAGCTTTAATGTAAGAGGCGGGCGTTGCGAAAAATGCGAAGGAGATGGTGTAATCAGGATAGAAATGCACTTTTTGCCAGACGTCTATGTCACCTGCGAGCAGTGCAAAGGTATGCGATATAACCGCGAAACACTTGAAATACATTACAAAGGGAAGTCAATTTCAGACGTATTATCGATGACAGTAGAAGAAGCCTCAGAGCTATTTAGCCCCATTGCGCCAATTGCCAACAAACTGCTGACCCTGACGGATGTAGGATTAGGCTATATCAGACTAGGTCAGGCGGCGACAACCCTCTCTGGAGGGGAAGCCCAACGGGTGAAACTGGCAAAAGAGCTATCTAAAAGGGCAACCGGCAAGACTGTTTATATACTAGATGAACCCACCACTGGTCTACACCTAAAAGACATTCAAAAATTGTTGGAAGTAATTAATCGCCTTGTTGCTCAGGGCAACACAGTCATAGTCATAGAGCACAATCTGGATGTCATCAAGACTTGTGATTGGATAATTGATTTAGGCCCCGAAGGTGGCGATGCAGGTGGTTACATAATGGCCCAAGGGGCACCGGAGCAGATTGTCAAAAACACTAAAAGCGTTACAGGAAAATATCTAAAGCCTTATTTAGCTAAACACTAGACCATCAGATTAGCTCCGGTGTGGAAATAAATATGTTTGAATACAGCAAGTTATACCATTTTCGAGTGCTAATGTTAACAATCAATTACTTTAATTCTTGTAAATACAGAGGTTACACATACACATACTTTCGATTAGCTACAGCAAACGGTATTATGTAATACTAGGTTGCGTTTAATCCCGATTAAGCGCAACCTAGTATAAGGGTAGGCGAAATACTCTAATCACAACGTAAACTCTACCAAGCCCTCGATATAGACCCCCCATTATGACTCTAAACATCGTTATGAGTCCAACGGGAATCTGGGTTACATCCCGTCATCACATCGTAAACACTGCAAACAAACAATTTATTTTTATGTAACAAAATATACAGAATGATACATCGGTAATACTGTAGCACATCCGAAGACCATTTCTATAGTGCCAATTTTTAATCCCGTCAAAAAAGTGATCAGTGATCAGTGGCCAGTGGTCAGAATTTCCATAACTCCATTTATTCCATCTAGTTAAGGGAATTATACAGATTGTGAAAGTATCATTTTGTATAAATGGTTTCATCTTTCAAAAACTGCACAGTTCAAACGGGGAAGAGCTATCATAAAACCTGATCCTATCCCCCATTCCTTTCAGAGGGCCCATGGCACCCAAAACCCTCCTCACAAAAACCACAGCACTGTTTTCCGGTCTATGCCTTGCCGCATCAGCCTTCTTGTCCTGTAGCGGCGGCGGAGGACAAACGCCAGAACCAAAACCGCAAGCGACCAAACTGCAAATGTCGCAACCAAATTACAGCGACACCACAAAGTTGGTGACATGGAACATCGTTCCCAATGCAAGCGGATATGCGGTGACATTGAAACAAGGCAACACCGTAATTGCAAGCACCACAATACAAAGCAATCAATACGAAATAAAAGAACAGCAAAGCGGAACGTTTGATTTCAATGTCCTTGCAAAGGGCAACGGAACAACATATCTTGACAGCGACCCCCGTTCGACAACGGTGAATTACACCAAAATACAAGAGGCGACGAAATTGCAAATGTCGCAACCGTCGTATAACGACAACACGAAACTTGTAACATGGGCGGCGGTGCCCAATTCGAATGGGTACGACATCACGTTGAGGCAAGGGTACAACGTAATCGCAAGCGCCACAATTTTCACCAATCAATACGAAATTACGGGGCAACAAAATGCGACATATGATTTTGACGTCCTTGCGCGGGGCAACGGCGTAACACATCTCGACAGCGACCCCCGTTCGACAACAGTGAATTACACCAAAGAAAAAGAGCAAAACACCGACCCGTATAACCAACACATGGCGTTGTATAATGCGTTGCTGCCCATCGCACAAAGAATTTCCGGGCAAAACCTTACCGAACAACAACAAAAACAAACATCGGACCAAGTAAAAGCCGCGTTCGTTGACGGGTTCGCCCGCGACCAGTATTCGAAATATCTCCCATTTTCAAGTAAGGAGTTGGAGAGGGTGTTTAATTTCGCCGAGTATAAGTTTCCAAACGAGTATAATGGTTATTTTGGCAGGGGTATCATGACCGTAGGTACCATGCCTTCGCCAGATACCGTGGTGGATACAATAGGTCATGAAACGGGACACTTTTTTGGCTTTGGAGAGTCTCTGACCGAGTTGATGGTTGGTAAATATATGCATCGTGATTTATCTTCCAATGGCATTTGGGCGAACCTGTCAAATCCAGCGTATTCCGCTTTCCATGATAATCTTTTATTTGAGATTGTTGGCGGCGAAAAATTTTATGACACGATTTACGGCGCGGCAGACCCAAACGAACATTTCGAAGACTCCTACATGGGCAAGCCAACGGAAGCGTACGGAAAAATGTGGGATGAAAATTTGACGGTAACAATTAATGGGCAAAAAAAACCTTTGGTTAAGCACAAAGATTTTCAAATTGGAAGACAATTAGGACATTTGGCTCGTAATAGACACATTGAAGACTATGACAGGATTGTCATCGATTTTGAACAGGCAATGGGCATCAAGGACCTTATAGAAGAAATGGTGAATATGGGTCATCTTTTCTATGATGCTATTAAGACAAATGACCCCGCCTCAATAAAACGTGTGCAAGATTTTTACGCAAGCGTCGTGGAATATGGCAAAAACAACAAACATCGCGAACTGACTGGAACAGCCACACTGAACGAATGGGAAATGTATGTGTTCCAAAATGCCTTGAATGGAAAAAACCTCCTGCAAGATAGACAAAAGCGCGCCGACAATGAAATCGAACGATAATTGTGCGATAAGTTAAAACGGCGCGATGTGGCAATAATTTAGGCGTGGTTTACGCGGAAATGACATATGTAGCCATAAGGAGCCATTTGCGTTGTTCGAGTGATAGCGTAGCGTTTTAGTATGAAGGCTGTTATGCCAAAAAAACTTGAAAGCGAGAAAGAAGACTGGTCACGCCTGTGTGACCGGCGTGACTGCCTCGGATATCCGAGCGTAGCAAAGGATTCCGAGAGTTCATGGCCGTTTGTTGTTCATAGGCGGGCTTGGCTCGCCGTTAAGTGAACAACAAAAACGTAAATAGCTATAACAGTTCAGCTACAAAAAGTTGAACCGTTATAAGTGTGAAAGTCAGGCGGAATCGCTATATAATTGAAATTTGTTACATGTCTTTCGATAGTGTTTTTACTCATGGTAGCCAAAATCGATTCTGCAAATCAGCTTTCAGCAATAATTGAACAAATGTTATCCAAAGCACCTTTGTCCGCCTCGGATTACATGTCGCTGGCACTCTACCATCCTGAGCATGGCTATTATAGGCAAAGTGAGTTACCCTGGGGGTTTGATGGCAAAGACTACTTTACTGCTCTTGATTTGGGGCCACTCTTAGGCGAAACGATTGCCTATATGCTACATAATATATGGCTGGATTTGGGTTGCCCATGCCCGTTTACCATCTTTGAGCCGGGGGCTGGGCGTGGATGGCTGGGCAGGGACATCCTCACGGCGATTTCAGGCGATTTTGCCAAATCAGTACAATATATTCATTGTGACGATTGTCCTGCCGCCGGCAGGGAGGCAATTGTAGCACTGAAGCCTTGGTTGAAAAGTGGCCAAGCTAGGCTCGCAATACAGGGAGAGGATATAGAGCCTTTTGTGGGTGCAGTGATCTCAAATGAGTTATTTGACGCGCTTCCTGCCCAGCCTTGGCGTTGGGATGGGGCGAGGTGGGAAAGGGAAGTTCTTGTTTCTCTGAATGGAGATATTCAGTACTGTACAGCTTGGGAAAAAGGAGAATCTCTGGAGGCCATAAAATGGTTTAGTCAACACGCAGAAGGCGGGTTGCAACCAGAAGATGGCAGTGTTTGGGTAGATAGTATGCCCGAAGTGCTTACAGATATTTGCAGGCCACTGAAAAAAGGGCTTTTTTTGACCATTGACTACGGAGATAGCGCGGGGAGGTTAATTGCCAAAGGAGCGAGTCTGCGGAGGTACTGTCAGCACAAAGTTGATGGGAAATGGTGGGAAAATCCCGGCAAATCAGACCTAACGGCAGATGTAGATTTTACACGCCTGGCATATCTGTTGGAATGTCAGGGGTTTATGCCTAAAAAAACAGTCTCTCTTGGGAGGTGGATCAGCAACAATGCCCCCATAGTAGAGTGGGAAAAGCAATGGCAGGGTTTACCTCAGGCAGAGCGTGCGAAAAGGAGCCATAATCTATTGCAATTGACCATGCCAAACGCAATGGGGGAGAGGTTTAAGGTATTGCAGGCAGTCAAAACACCAGGCAATCAATAGCCTATTCAAAAAATCGACTCAATAGATGGGCGACTTCTTCCAAATATTTTGAGTCTGTTTCATCAAAACAATCAAGGAATTCCGAATCCACGTCCAGCACCCCTACAACATTGCCCTTAGTGTTGCGAAGTGGCACAACTATCTCAGACTTAGATAAGGATGAACAGGCAATGTGGCCAGGAAATTTTTCGACATCCGAAACAATCAGTGTTCGATTTTCCTTCCATGCGGTGCCACAAACTCCCTTGCCGTGGCTTATCCTAGTGCAGGCAATCTGACCCTGAAATGGGCCCAATACCAATTGCTGATCTTTGATGATATAAAAGCCGGTCCACAACCACTTAAAGGTTGTTGCTAGAGCCGCACTGACATTGGCCAAGGTCGCGATAAGGTCTGTTTCATCTTCAATCAACGCACTTATCTGTGGCAGTAGTGACTGATATTTGTCTTCTTTGGTTTCCCCAACAATCATCAGTTCTTCGGCCATTTATTCCTCAATCCAACCATGGCATATCGCAAATAGTAGCCATTACTATCCTCTTTTCAACACGGTGACGCAATTGGTGACAGAGCTTCCACCAACGTTAAAGGTGACAGCTACTTCGGGTTGTTTGCCTGTTTTGACTGCCCCAATAGCTTGGCCAACTAACTGTTTATACGCCAAGGCGTGCATGGATACGCCTGTTGCGCCAACGGGATGCCCCTTTGCCTTTAGGCCGCCACTGAGGTTGATGGCGCACTTGTCGTTGCGAGTAAAACGTCCTTCAAAGTAGTCTGCCCCGGAACACCCATCCTTTGAAAGCCCTAGGGCTTCGGTGGTGAGTAGTTGGTTGATAGTAAAACAGTCATGCACTTCTGCTATGTCGATGTCTTCTGCTGTAATACCGGCTTCGGAATAGGCTCGGCGAACTGCTTCTTTACCTGCAAGCAATTCGTACATATTGCCTCTAGCAGAAATTGCCATGCGCTCATTTGCATGGCCTATACCTGCTATTTGTACCTTTTTATCCCTAGGTCTAGCAGATTCGCTACGCATCAAAACTAGTGCCGCCGCTCCATCTGTCACCAAGGAACAGTCATGTAGCTTTAGAGGATCGGCTATCACAGGGTTCTTTTCTGGGGGCAAGTTTAGGATTGCCTCGGCAGTTACTAGCCCCAATTTATCTGATGGCCCACCTTTGCCGAAGTGGGCGAGGGGGTTATCTAGGCCATTTGCATAGCAGAGAGCCGCCACAGTAGCTAGAAATCGTTCCAAATCACTATCGCTGATATTGTATTTGGCTTTATAGCCCTTTGCATATTCGGCGAATAGGGCTGGGAAGCTCATGCCCTTGCCACCCTCTTCTGGCCAGAACGAACATGTCGCCAAGGCGTGAGTGACCCCTTTGGTATCTAAAAGATTCATTTTTTCAACGCCAATTACCAAAGCCGTCTTTGCCCGACCTGCCTCAATTGCATAAGCCGCACTATAAATGGCGGCGGAGCCGGAAGCGCATGCGTTCTCGCAACGGGTCATCGGCTTATTGAGAAGCCCAGTGGGGTCAATTTCTACCCCGAAGGCGGCGATATGTTCTTGATTGGCAAAAAGTCCAGGGGAGCAAGAGCCAACCCATATACCATCAATATCCTTTGCCTCGATCCCTGCATCAGTCAAAGCACCGCGCCCTGCCTCCAAAAATAACTCATAGAGAGAGCTATTATCTGTCATTTCACCCGTCTCTTTATTGCGTTTGACAAAGTTGCCAAACTTGGTGTTGTGTGCGCCGATAATACTTACTTTGCTCATGGTACCTCCACGGTTATGCAGTCACTTGCGATAACTACTTCTGCAGATGTTTTTTCGATTATCCACTCTGGCGAATAGGGTGCAAAGGCTTCTTTTAATACAAACACTTTGTTGATGACTTCAAAAAAGCCCAAGTCTGTTACGACATAATTTACTTCGCCTTGGGCGGTGAGGGGCAGGGTGCATAGTTTTTTTAGACGACTCGATCCTTTTGGGTCAAAGTGAAGGGTGGCCGCAATCACTGTATGCGCTCCGATAGTTAAGTCCATAGCTCCGCCCATGCCGGGGATCATCTTGCCTGGGATTTTGTAGTTGGCTAAATTGCCTTCCTGGTCGACTTCCAGCACGCCCAGCACCGTATAGTCTACATGTCCACCGCGAATGATGCCAAAGCTTGTCGCGCTATCAAAAAAGCACCCACCTTTGAGGATGGTGGAATGAACTCCGCCAGCATTAACTAGATCGTTGTTTTTCTCGCCAGGCCCTGGAGCAGGCCCTAGGCCCATCATGCCATTTTCGCTTTGACATAATATTGTGACATTGTCAGGGACATAGTTGCCTACGAGGGTAGGTAGTCCAATACCAAGGTTTACAACGTCTCCATGCTTAAAAAACTTTGCTATCCGCTTTGCTATAATCTCTTTGTTGGGTGTATATTCCATGATGGCCTCGCTATTTTTCCGGTTCTGCTTTAACTAAAAAATCTACAAATATCGAAGGCGTGTGTATAGCATCAGGGTCGAGCGCGCCAATTTCGACAATTTCTTCTGCCTCGGCAATCACCAAATCTGCCGCCGTCGCCATCAGTGGGTTAAAATTTCGAGCAGTGGCAGAATAAATTAAGTTGCCCGCCTTATCAGCCACTTTGGCCTTAATAAGTGCCACATTCCCTTTCAGAGCCATTTCCAATAGGAAGGGGCGACCATCAACTGATATTACCTGCTTGCCCTGTTCCACCTCAGTGCCTACTCCCGTTGGAGTTAAAAAGCCACCCAGCCCAGCACCACCAGCCCGTATTTGTTCGGCAAGAGTACCCTGCGGAACCAAATCCACTTGGGTTTCGCCATCGTTCATCTGCCTTTGAGTCTCTTGATTAAGTCCAATGTGGCTGGCAATTATTTTTTTGAATTGCTTCCCTGCAACCAAGTGGGCAACACCAGTGATAGTGCCCGTTTTAAGGTCATGGGTACCGGAATCGTTACATACGAGGGTTAGGTTGTTGGTTTGGGCTACTTTGAGAGCCTGAATGATAGTATTCGGCGAACCGCAGGCTAAAAATCCGCCCACCAAAACTGTGTCGCCTGCCTGCACTTTGGCCGCCGCCTCCGTTGCCGTGATAACTGGTTTTGGGATCATCGAGCCTCCGTTATGTTTGGCGAAAGTGATACGATAGAACAATTCTATCCCAGAGTTCCCCTGTTTTTGGAATTACCTCGCTACATTATATTACCATTTGCGCCTGTATTGTCCGCATACGGTTTGCCCAATAATCCAAATTTTGCCAAGATGTTGCTTTTTGCACAAAATTTTGAGTTAGGCTAAATGTCATACCAAGTTGCACCCAAACGGGAGCAACTTGGTATGACGGCAATGCGAAAGCAGTGCCCGCAAGTTTTTGAAAATACGGGCTTTGCTCGTGTTTGCAAAAACTTTTGCGTTTCGCGTTTAATCCCGATTAAACGCAACCTA
>WRHW01000067.1 GCA_009783055.1 Holophagaceae bacterium | reverse complement strand
TAAAGACAAAGCGCACCGAGGATGCCGAGGACATCATCTCGGAAATGGTTAGAAACACGTCAAACAATGTCATCCTGCGCATGGCAGGAGACCTGGCACAGAGTTTAGGCCGGTCTGACCTACACTCAAAGTGGCTTGAACTACAAATTACAAAAAAAACTGAGCCGGACGACTACGATGTGGATAGTTACCTTTCTTTGACCCCGCAATCAATTCGCATCTATATCCTCAGTGGAGAAGAAACTTTAGCCCAGCAAATAGACCCAATCCTAAAGCAAGGCCGTTTACTAGAGTGGGGGGTAACGTGCCATACTTTTTCCCCGAAAGTGGCTAAATATTTACAGTTGCGGGAGGGATGGCCTGAAAATGAAATTCATTGGGCGATGTTTTACGGCAGAAAGTTGCTTGCAGACGGACATGGTATCCCCTCCGAAGATGTCCTGATACTCGAACTTGAATCGTTTAGGATTCCGACAATGGCAGATTTTTTACGAAATTTTATTCATAAAAACCCAGAACGATATGATGCAAAGGAAACGCTATTAAAGGAGTTAAAGAATATCTCAGAACAGAAAACACAGACGCTATTTGGGGCTACTGCTGGTGATAAGGAAATCCGCAATTTGACAGAGGCCGAAGACATAGATATTTGGGGCGAATATGCGGCTCTCTACCGACAGACCTTACCATATTTCTTGGATCAGGGTAGGTCGGGAGACTCTAGCTTCAAGCAGGCATTTTCAAGCGAATTGTTTCTACACAGCCCTACGATGAAATTCCTTGCTCGCCAATTTATGCCCCAAGTTGAAGATTGCCTACAGCGTCAGCCAGGAAACATTTTCCTGTGGTTTGCGTGGGTAGCCCTATCTAACCTAATTGAAAACAAGCACTATTCTGATTTTTTTCAAACTCTGGTGCTTTCCCCGCATCAACGCCCTGATTTTGTGCCACCAATGTATCCCATTAAAATTCTGCTAAAACGATATGTCTCTAGGTCTGACTGGCGTGAAGTTATTGCAATCCAAGAAATGCGATGGGAGACTATAAAGCAAAATGATACACTTGGGGATTCGCAATGGAACCAGGTAGATGAGATGCAGACCCTACTAGAAGCATATCTTCGCTTGGATAAAACTAAGGAGGCAAATGAATTTATTGAGATATGGAGTCAGTCAGAGATCTGGCCAATGATATTGCCTCAGGCTGTGGAACTGGCAAAAAAATGCGGAAAAGAAGCCCTTGCCGAACAATGGAAAAAGCTATGACGCTATCAGCAAGTTAAACCAACACAGTCGTATCTCTATTACCTTGCATCGTTGCACAAGCTAATCCACTATACAAAATTAGTCAAGTATTTTACTCGAGTAGCTATTATGCTATTTTTGATAGTTGGACTTTGCTTCGGAGTAGCTTTTGATGACAGAAAAAAACAATACAGAAAATGTCGAGCATGTAGATAATGCAATAATCAGCCGACACTCCATCAGACGTTTTTCAGCTAAGGAAGTCTCTAAGGAAACAGTGGAAAGACTACTGGAACTAGGTTCTTTGGCACCATCAAGCACTAACGTTCAACCTTGGAAGGTATATGCCCTGACAGGCAAAGCCAAAGAAGCACTATCAGTAGCTATCACGAACAAATTTAATAGTGGTGAAAAAGAGTGTAGGGAGTACGAATCATATCCAAAGGTATGGGAAGAGCCGTGGCTTTCCAGAAGAAGGAAAGTAGGAAAAGACCTCTATGGCGTTTTAGGTATCCCAAAAGAGGACAAGGAAGGGATGAAACGCCAAACAGCCAGAAATTTCTCGTTTTTCGATGCACCAGTGGGATTAATTTTTACCACGGAAAGGCAATTTGGCGCAGGTATGTTTTTAGACATTGGAATGTTTATGGAAAATGTTATGCTTGCCGCTCGATCACGTGGGTTGGACACCTGCCCACAGGCGTTTTTTGCAGACTTCCCTGATACAATCAGGGCTTGTATGGGAATTGGAGAAAACGAAATTATTGTATGTGGGATGGCACTTGGCTACGCAGACCCAAGTGCACCCGAAAACGCGCTGAGGACTGAAAGGGAATCAGTGGAAAATTTTGCAGTTTTTCAAGGTTTTTAGATAGGAGACAATATGTCCCAATATGGCACAATCCAAGATCGCATCCGCTGTAAATCGCTTTTAAACAAAATAATTTCGGTGGAAGATGCTCTACAGTATTTCAAACATGGAATGAGCTTGGGGTGGTCAGGGTTTACCCCGGCGGGTTATCCCAAGGCGATTCCCATTGCCCTGGCAGACCACGTAGAAAAAAACAACCTACAAGGAAAACTGCGTTTTAACTTGTTCATTGGTGCTTCAGTTGGGGCAGAAACCGAGGACAGGTGGGCATCCCTAGATATGATAGACAGGCGTTGGCCTTACCAAACAGGAAAAAACATTGCTTTAGGGATTAACGAAGGTCGTATAAGGATGGGCGATAAACACCTTTCAATGTTTGCCCAAGACTTGGGCTACGGCTTTTATACAAAAGACTCAGAAACTGGCAAGCTTGACCTAGCTCTTATCGAAGTTGGGGCTATTACTGAAGATGGTGGCCTTGTTCTAGGTACTTCCTGCGGGGCAGTGCCAGAAATACTGATGATGGCAGACAAAGTAATCTTAGAAGTTAATACAGCCATGCCCTCTCTTGAGGGCATCCATGACATCGTGGTGTGCAAAAACCCACCAAATCGAGAAGTATTAAATATTACCAAAGCCAGTTCGAGGATAGGAACAACCTACGTCCCGTGTGATCCATCAAAAATTATTGCAATCGTAGAATCAAAGAATTTTGATAAGGGAAGGGCATTTGCAGATACTGATGAATCTAGCGTAGCCATAGCCGACCACATAATTGACTTCTTTGCCCACGAAGTCAAGGCAGGTCGTTTACCCAAAAATCTCTTACCACTCCAATCGGGCGTTGGCTCCATTGCGAATGCTGTGGTAGGTGGTTTAGCAAAGGGCCCTTTCTATAACCTAACTGTATTTACTGAAGTATTGCAGGATACAATGCTGGATTTATTTGATTCTGGTCGCCTTGATGCGGCATCTTCCTGCTCGTTGTCACTCTCCGAAAAGCAGGGTTTTCCGCATTTTATAGAAAACATGGAAAAATATTTTGACAAAATTACACTGCGACCGCTGTCCATATCTAATCATCCAGAGCCAATTAGGCGATTAGGGGTTATTGCCATGAATACCCCAGTGGAAATAGACATTTATAGCCATGCAAACTCTACTCTCGTTGGTGGAACTAGGATGGTCAACGGCATCGGAGGCTCAGGCGATTTCCTCCGCAATGCCTATCTCAAAATAATGCATACTCCATCGACTCGTCCAAGTAAGACAGACCCGCATGGTATTACCTGCATTGTTCCCCACTGCCCACATATCGACCATACTGAACATGATCTAGACTGTGTAGTAACAGAGCAGGGGCTTGCAGATTGCCGTGGACTGGCACCAAAGGATCGTGCGAAGTTAATTATTGAAAAATGTTCCCACCCCGAATACCGCCCCATCCTATCTGAATATCTAGAGCTTGCAACATCTGATTGCATAAAGAGAAAGGTAGGACATGAACCACAATTATGGGACAGGGTTTTCAAAATGCAGTTAAACCTGGCTCAAAATGGCACAATGAAGATCAAGAATTGGAACATTAAAATTGATTTGTGCGAACAATAGAGCCATTTTCAAAACCCGCTAGGGTTTCGAAGCAACTGACACCAAATTCCTACCTATCGGGTGCAACTTGGCATAAATAATCAAGATTGCTTGTTCCTGAATTTTCATCCCTGTTTCAATACCTTTTGGAGGAGCGAATTGCGTATGCTAGGTAGTGAAATATGGTTGATAATATCTGTCGCAAATCCAACTAACAAGATGTTTTTAGCTGAATCTAAATCTAGCCCTCGACTCTGTAAGTAAAATAATTCTTCTGCATCCAATTGACCCACGGTAGCTCCGTGGCTACATTTCACGTCATCTGCCAATATTTCCAATTGAGGCATAGTATCAATCTTGGCATCTTTTGCCAAAAGCAAATTGCGACTTGATTGGCTGGCACTTGTTCCTTGCGCCATTTGGTGCACCTTTATCTGCCCGCGAAATATACCATGCGCAGAGTTGTCAACGATAAATTTTTGCACCTGCTTACTCGTACAATTAGGGACCTGATGCTCAATGGTACTGTGAGTATCAGCTATTTGAGTTGTGTTAACCAGTGATAAATAGTTTAGTTCCAGTTCTCCATGTTCCCCCGTAAACTTGCAAATTGGTTTTTGTCTGGATATTGAGCCACCCATAGAAATTGACGTGGATGTATATTTTGCCTTTTGGCCAATATCAATACACAGTGTGCAAAAATGAAAGGCAGACATGCTCTCGTGCTGTGTTCGGTCATGTGCAAGGCTTGCTCCCTCTCCTAAAAATATTTCAAGCACCGAATTGGTCAAATATTTTCCTTCACCAAAATATTCTTCGACTATATGCGCTTTTGCACCTGGCTCTAGGACAACGAGAATTCGAGGAAATATTATTGGAGTAACATCGCTAGCTTGGCTTGTTGCTCTGAAAATGATGTGTAGTGGAGTCAGGGGTGAACGTCCCTTTGGGATGTATATGAAGACTCCATCTTCAAAACATGCAGTATTAATGTTTGAAAACATATCAGAATTTGATGGACAGGCTAGTTTCCCTACGTACTCATGTTTCTCTGGAAAATCTTTTGCAGAATTTGTTAATGAAGAAAAAACGATACCATTGTCTACAGAACTAGTGTTCGACTGATTAGAATCAAGTTGACCATTTGTAATAACCAGGAGACTATGAGCTGTCTCTGTGGCCGAGCTTGCCCCGATCCATAGGGGCTTAATAATATTATTTGTTGCAGGGTTGTATGCTTGCGAAAAAACAGATTGTAAATCAATATATTTCCACTCTTCTTGATCCTGTGATGGCAAGGGTGTTGCTCTAATTATCTCTTCTGCATGTTCTCGAAGCAACTTCCAGCTATTGGGTCTAAGGCTAGATAATGCTGTTTTTAGAAAAGCTGTTTCTGAGCCTTCAGACATCAGCTACTCCCTTATCATTTTCACTTTGAATCCAGTCATAACCCTTTTCTTCAAGTTCAAAAGCCAATTCTCTGCCACCATGCTTAATGAAACGACCGTTGAAAAGAACATGTATGTAGTCTGGTTGTATCGTCTCCAAAATCCTTGGGAAGTGAGTAATAACGATCAATGCTCTGTCGGGACTCTTAAGTGACATTACCGCATTGCCCAATACCTTTAATGCGTCTATGTCTAGGCCAGAATCTAATTCATCCAAGATAGCCAGCTTTGGCTCAAGAATACTCATTTGAAGAATTTCGTTACGCTTGCGCTCGCCTCCCGAAAAACCTTCGTTCAAACTTCGATCTAACAGTGCTGGTTCCATTTTTACTAGTTTGAGTTTTTCTTGAATAATTTCATCAAATTCAAGTGGGTCTAGTTCTTCTTGTCCGGACTCTTCGGCTCTTTTATTGTAGGCAAGCCTAAGGAATTGAGTGTTTGGAACTCCAGGAATCTCTATGGGATGCTGGAACCCCAGAAAGATGCCTGCCCTAGCGCGTTCATCAGCCGATAGCTCTAGCAAGTTTTTTTCCTCAAATATTATTTCTCCGCTCGCTACTTCAAAGGAAGGGTGTCCAGCAAGCACCTTGCCCAATGTAGATTTACCAGACCCGTTTGGCCCCATGATTGCGTGAATCTCGCCGGCCTTTACTTCTAGGTCGATCCCCTTTAATACCTGATTATTCCCGATTTTTGCGTATAGTTTTTTTATCGTAAGCATGGTTGTTTTCCAATATTCATCTTCTATCCAACGGTACCTTCAAGTTTTAGAGAAAGCAAATTGGTTGCCTCTACCGCGAACTCCATTGGCAGTTCTCGGAAGACTTCTTTGCAAAATCCATTGATTATCATAGATACGGCCTCTTCAATGGGAATACCTCGTTGCTGAAAATAAAACAACTGTTCTTCTCCAATTCTACTCGTTGTCGCCTCATGCTCAACTTTGGCAGTGTGGTTTTGAGCCTCGATATATGGAAAGGTGTTCGCACTACAAGTTTGGCCAATCAACATTGAGTCGCATTGAGTAAAATTTCTGGCACCTTCTGCGCCAGGTGCAATTTTAACAAACCCTCTGTAGCTGTTGGAACTATTTCCAGCACTAATTCCCTTGGAGATAATGTTAGACTTTGTGTTTCGTCCAATATGAACCATTTTTGTGCCTGTGTCGGCTTGTTGCTTGTGGTTTGTAAGGGCTACGCTATAGAACTCACCTACGCTTTGATCTCCCAGTAGAATACAACTTGGATATTTCCAAGTAATTGCGCTACCTGTTTCAACTTGTGTCCAACTAATTTTGGATCTCTTACCTTTGCAGAGGCCACGCTTGGTAACAAAGTTAAAAATTCCTCCAATGCCTTCACTATCCCCTGCATACCAATTTTGCACTGTTGAATACTTAATGTTGGCATCATTCAGTGCAATGAGTTCTACAACTGCCGCATGAAGCTGATTAGTATCAAACCTTGGGGCTGTACAACCTTCAAGGTAGCTAACACTGGCTCCCTCTTCGGCAACAATAAGCGTACGTTCAAATTGGCCTGATTCCTTGTTATTTATCCTAAAATAAGTTGATAAATCCATAGGGCATTTGACACCTTTTGGTATAAAACAAAAAGAGCCATCAGTAAAAACTGCGGAATTTAGAGCAGAAAAAAAATTGTCAGTGTAGGGAACTACACTGCCTAGGTATTTTTTAACTAGGTCTGGATATTCCCGCACCGCCTCAGACAAAGAACAGAAAATGACCCCTTTTTCTGCAAGGCGATCTTTATACGTTGTTGTAACACTAACCGAGTCGAATACAACATCGACAGCTACACCTGCAAGGGCTTTTCTTTCCTCGATGGGTACACCAAGTTTGTCGAATGTTCTCAGGAGTTCTGGATCAACTTCATCCATACTGCTATATTTGGACTGCTGAGGCTTAGGAGCAGAATAATAGATGATTTTTTGGAAATCAGGAACTGTATAGCGTAAATGCGCCCAGTTTGGGTATTTCATGGTTTGCCAATGTTGATAGGCTCTTAGCCTCCACTCTAATAACCAACTTGGCTCATTCTTTTTTTTAGAAATAGTTGTGATAACCTCTTCATTCAATCCAGGAGCTACTGAATCAGTTTCAATATCTGTAACAAATCCATATTTGTATTCCTGGCTTGTCAAGTTCTGCAACGAAATGTTCACTACTAAACTCCAAGTAAATATAAATGTCCGTACGGAGTTTGATTTTTTCTGTATTTTCTCCAACTCATTTCATTCTTTCTAAGTCTTGAACTAGGGTATTAAGCCTCTCTAGAATCATCGCCTCTTGCTTTTCTTGGAGGTCCCCAACATCAGCAGTTCTTCCGAGACGCAAAATTTCCAGAGCCTTACCTCTCTGTCCGATTGTAGCAAGGGCACTTCCCAACTGAAAGTGGTTGATAAGTGTTGGATGATGTTCAAGCGTTGGCCCTAGGAGGTCTATGACTTCTTGTGGGTGATCAAAATCCAATAAGTATTGGCTCAAAAGGGTAGTTACCCTTGATTCTTGTCCTGGGAGAGGGTTTGCATGCAACTGAATAACTTCTGCCAAATTCTCTTCTGTGGCATTGCCTGTCATTAACAAAAATGCGTGCCTAATAACCGCACATTCCCATGCACCTGAGTTTTTGGGATACATGCTTAGATAATCATCAAGGGCTTTCAAAACTGCGGGCATATCCTCTTTTGTCATCAAGTAATCAACCGCAATCCTTAGGGCATTAAAGCATAGGCGAGGGTGCCCAGGAGTTGTAGAAAATGCTAAAAGTTTCGGTACTGCATTTGGTAAATCTTCGATGGCTGAAATTTGTAATTCTATCCACTTTGCTCGAATACTATCACAAATAAGCCTTGCATCTTGCAGACATCTTTTGGCGCTTTCTATGTTTTCTTCCCGAAGGTGTTGCTCTGCAATATCCAGATGAATTTTGGCGCGCCGTCCACCACCCCTTGCACCCCACAATTGTTCTGGGTCTTTAGAATCCAACAACAATAGCAAGTGTGGTTCGTCAGAATTATGTCGAAGCAGATCATATAGTATTGCAAACGCCTTTTGAGGCTCTGAGGCGTGAAGATAGCCTTCGGCCAGCAACTCCCCAATGCTGATTTCTCCAGGCAAATGTCTAGAGGCTTCTTTCAACAGCGTAATAGCTTTTGCATATTCGCCTTTAGCCAATAGAACTTCTGCCATGATGCCCAATGTATATCCATTCCGCTCAATTTCAAGTGCCCCAGCAGAAGCCTCAAAAGCTCCTTGTATCTCATCTTCATTTAGCAGTATCTCTGCTAGAGTCATCTTAGGTTCCAGTTCCTCAGGTCTCAAGTCTGTAGCAGTCTGAAGCGCGACGATAGCTTTATCAATTTGGTATAGATCCATTTTTGCTATCTTGGCAATCAGCATCCATGCTTCAAAATGTCGCGGGCTGAGTTGGACGACCCGATGCGCAAGGTCGGTTGCTCGATTTGAATCCCCAATCACATCCTTTAATGCGGCAACAGTAAATAGTAGCTCGTAGTTTTTTGGATCGATAGGCAATGCTTCATCAAGTCTTTGAGCCGCTTCCACTAGTTGTCCGCTGTCTAGCAAGACTGTAACTTCCAACAGAATTCGCCTTAAGTGGGATATGCTTTTTGACCGAGCAATGGGGAGTATTCTCGCCCGGTAGCGTGTAAATATTTCCCTTGCACCCAGCAGTTGAAGGTTCTCTTCAACTGCTTCTTCCCATCGCTGTGTAAACGCTTGTGGGTCAAGTCGATTCTTGTGTTCTAATTCTCGAACCAAACTCATCAAACCATTTCGTAGCATTACTTCACTACGTTCCAGTTTCCCTAGTTGATCCGAAATAGTTTCAAGATATGTTTCGACCCGTCGAAAATTTTCCTCAAGCCCCGTGATACGTTCCAATAAATGTTCATCAAGGTCTTCTTCAGTTTCTACACCAACTCCTTCCTCATCCTCCCAGCTATGATCCCCAGTAACAATTAGAAGGCGCGTACCACACTTTCTGCAGGTTTCTCGATTACCTGAATTCCATGTAGTACATTTTTGGCAATAGGTTCCTGGTATTTTTTCTTCCATTCTGTAAGGATACCGTTTTTGTAGATTTTTGGCTTGTTTTCAAGAATGTTTTTCAAATAGGCTACAATATTAGATGTATCTGGGCGATAGACAATGCTCTACCTGACAAGATACCAGTGACCCATTATGAGAAAATTAGTAATAGCACATAGCCCTGACTCCGATGATGCCTACATGATGGCTCCGTTGGCCTTGGAGTGGTTGCAGGATGACGATGACTTTCAACATTTTAGCTTTGAATTTGTCCGCAGTGATATCGAAACCCTAAATCAGCTTGCTACAGTGCCCACCTATGATGTCACGGCGATCAGTTTCGCTGCATATCCAGAGATTGAAGACAAATATGACTTACTCCGGGCTGGCTCTAGTATTCAGGATGGTAGCGGTCCAATAGTTATTTCCCAAAGAAAAATTAGAGCGGAAGAACTTTTTGACATGACAGTAGCTATACCCGGCAAGCGAACTAGCGCATTTCTTACGATGTGCAGATGGATGCCAGGACTCAATACTGTAGTGGTGCCGTTTGACAAGATTATGAATGGTGTTGCAACAGGGCTGTTCGATGCGGGGCTACTCATCCATGAAAGTCAGCTAATGTATGAATCAATAGGGCTTCACAAGGTTGTAGATTTAGGGGAATGGTGGAAAACTATCCATGACTTACCTCTGCCAATGGGGGGTAATGCCATCAGGAAAGATATACCTCAAAAAGAAAAAATAATGTTTGCAAGGCTGATGCGCAAGAGCGTAAATACTGCAATAAATAGACATCAAGAATCAATTGATTATGCCCAGAGCTTTGGTCGGGGCATGGATCGAGAAATGGTCGAAAGATATGTTCGAGGCTGGGTGAATGATTTTACAATAGACATAGGCGATAGGGGAATGCAGGCGGTATCTGTTCTACTAGGCAAAGAGGGGCGGTGGGTAGAACCCTGAGGCAATAAAAATTGTTATAATTGAGTTTACTGATGTTGGTTTCAATAGAGCCTCTTGTAAAACTACCGGTTTTGCAAAACACCGAATGTGTTAAGCTACGCCCGAAGTGTAACCGAATCCAGTGGAACATGTCGTTTTTTCAACAATTACAAACACTAAGCTTGAGTCGGTGCAATGTAGGGAGCATATGTATTGCAGGGTTTTGCGTTTACCTCAATACAAAAATTACAAGCAAAAAGCAACCAAGAGTTCCTGCTTATTGGTGTGTTTTTTGCTTTCATTGGTTGCTGATATTGTTTGTCAGTCTTTTGACCGTAGTTGCCTACGAATTTTGGGCAGGTAATATCAGTATATACTTCAGTTGTGAGGTGATAAATGCAATCTAACAGTTGGATTTCAAGGCTTGCCTTCGGGGTGGTAGCCTGTCTTGCCGTTGTCGGTTGTGGCGGTGATTACTACGCGCCGGAGAGGGCCATAAACAAGCCCCCGATTGTAGTCGAGGGTTCGCTTAAATGGAAAAAGACAGGAACAGACAAGTGGGAAAAAAGCGATACGCCAGTAATTGCTGGGGAGTTTTATGACTATCACGTATCGGCGATAGACCCAAACATAGGCGACTACATAACCAATTACGAATGGTTCTTCGGTGGTTTCGATGAAGATTGGGAGCTGGAAGAAGCCTATCGCGAAATAACGAATATTCCGGAATTTACATTCATGGTTTTATTGGAAAATTTTATTGCGGATGAGCAAGTGGCCTTCTTTATTGTAAGTGTCAGAGCCACAGATAACCATGGAGCCGTCGGAGCCTTGACTGAATTTGCGGTTCCAGTAACCGTGCAAGGCTTGTCCGTCATCAATTCTGCAGATTCAATCAGCAAAGCAGTGCCTGGTAGTCTGAAAGAACTGGCAACCCCTGCAAAGATTACTTTTTTTGATGGTGACAAAGAAATGAAAACGATTGACAGAAACATCAAGTTGCGATTCAGGAATGAATGACCCGGCTGTTTTCAACCACCGTACCCAAAGTTGGTATTTCACTTTTGCCTAATGATTGGAGGCTACATGAAAGTATTTAGAGCACTTCCCGTTTTATTTGCCCCGGTGATAATGTTTGCCCAAGGCAGTTCACGTGATTTAGACCTGCGTTTCCAGATTGGGGCCGAATTGACCAGACCATATCAGTCCCTTTTTGCAGAGGTACCAAATATCAACCATGGGGGATATGATCGTTTCTTTGCCCAGCCAGACTATCAAATAGGGCTTCAAGTCAGAATGATAGGTGAGTTACCTGGGACCCACGGCTTTTATTATGAATTAGGTGGCAGACTCGAAACCTCCAGTCGCTTGGATTTCAATACATGGATCAACGGGGTGTATGTTGATACGCACGATGTTCAAGTCTCGTATTCCTATTTCACCTTTGGGGGTGCATATATCTGGGCCTCAAAATTCGGACTTAGCGTTGGTTGTCATTTGGAAGGGCGCATAGAATCCATTTCCTCATCGGGGCCAGTGTATCAGGAGTGGGATTATGAAAACCCCGGCAAGCTGGATGGCAAGAGCACCTATTTGCGTCCATGGGGTCGCCTGAGCATGGATTTTACATTTAACAATCGTGGGAAGGTAAGGCCACTAATTGGGATTGAAGGCGCATACCCACTTCTAAATCGAGAACAGAGAAACCATAGATGGTATGCAGGAGAAACCCAAGAGCCAAGAATGATGGAAACTATTGCACCCAGAGGTAGCGTTGCTTGCTATGCAGGTTTTAGGTTCTAGAGCAGGTTACAAGAAAATAATTTAGAAAGACATTGATAGTGGGGTGGCATCGCTGTTTGGCGACATCCCACTATTTTGCTTTTTTCGGTTCTATCTATGCAAATACACCCAAAGTCCTTTGAACGCAACTTAGTATTTTGCACTGCCAAAAATATTACTGCTATATTTGCAGACTTGATGTCTTATTCTCTATAATGAAGTAGTACGAGCTATTCGTCTGGGAGGGTATATGGCACAAGTGACACTAAAAGGAAGTCCAATAAACACGGCTGGCAATTTGCCGTCAGTAGGATCAAAAATTCCTGCTTTTGTATTGGTAAAAAACGATCTAAGCGAAATCTCGCAGAAGGATTTAGCAGGTAGTAAGTTCGTTTTGAATGTTTTTCCAAGCATCGACACACCTGTTTGCGCCCTCACCGTGAGGGCATTCAACGCAATGGCAAGCAAGGCGCAGGGTGCAAAGGTATTGTGTATTAGCCAGGATTTGCCATTTGCTTCAGCTAGGTTCTGTGGTGCTGAAGGTTTGGAAGAAGTAATCTCTGCAAGTGCTTTTAGGAATCAAGATTTTGGCAAGGTATTCGGAATGGTAATGACTGATGGGCCACTTAGAGGTCTATTGGCTCGTTCAGTAATCATTGTCGATGCCCAGGGAGTGGTTATTCATTCCCAGCTAGTTCCAGAAATAACTCAGGAACCAGATTACGAGGCCGCTCTAAAAGCACTTTCTTGAGGCAGTGACGTTTTTTTTGGAGTTGCTTTCATGGCATTTACGCTCAAATCGCGCCAAAACAATCAGGTGGCAGACATAAATATGGTACCCCTGATCGACGTGATGCTTGTTTTGCTAATTATTTTTATGGTAGCCGCTCCGATGTTGACGACAGGCATGGACGTTAGCCTTCCCGAATCTCGTACAGGGAAAAATATAGAAAGCCAGATTCCAGTGGTCACATTGGCTGGGGATGGTAGCTACCAATTTGAAGGTACTTTTTTGAATGCTTTCCAATTACAGGCAGAGCTAAAAAAATTAGCTACCGGCTCTGCAATAGCCCAAGGAGTTATTGTCCGGGGCGACCAGCATGTTTCCTATGGGAAGGTAGTTGAGTTAATGGACATCATCAGGGAGGCAGGCTTTACAAATGTTGGTCTATCCTCCCAACAAGCCGTAGCAACAACTGGTTCCACCAGATGAGGGATTGATGGTTCAGGAACTTCATACCCTACTAAAGAGGCGTTCTCAGATAAGCCTCCTTAAGTGGCCGACAGGTTTGGGGATTAGCTTTGGCCTACACTCAGTGGCGGTAGTCAGCATATTACTATGGCCAAATTCGGTACCGAAAGAAACAAATGCAAAAATCAGATGGGTGACAATTCCCACTGCAACCGGAGGTGTTTCAGGTGGGTCGACACCAACCGAGATGGGAGAAACAAGCGGCAGACAGCGACGCGTAGAAGAGCTAGCTCCAGCCAAGCCAAAACCAACTCCAGCCAAGCCGACTCCGCAACCCCCAAAAACGCAGTCCAAACCCCCGTTGGCAGAGACCCGATCTACAACCCCAAAGCCACCAGTAACACCGCCCAAAGTAACTAATCCCAACCAATCTAGCCGTGGGACAGCGACTGAGACTGCCAGAAGCACCACACCTGCAAAGACGGTAGTTCCAGGAGCCGCAGGAAGCGGAGGTAGCGGGGGAGTTGGACATGGAGCGGGCATTCCAGGGCTTCGACCGACTAATGGAGCATTGGGTGGCACAGGCATACTGCAAGAATTTATTGGAGCAGATGATTTTCCGCTGTGGTACGCTCAGCAAATCCAGGACAACGTGACTCGAAACTGGATACAGATGCGGGGTAGTGAAGGCAGAGTTCAGATATATTTCCGAATCCTCAAAACAGGCAAGGTTGAGTCGATAAGAATAGAAATATCTAGTGGAAAAGCAGACCTGGATGATCTAGCACTGCAAGCTGTCAGGCGGGCAACCCTCCCCAGACTACCCGAAGAATTTGAAGGTGAATCCTTGGGCGTAAGGTTCTGGTTTAATTACAGTGGGTGAAAAATGGTTGTCGATGAAAGAAGCAACCATGCGAATTGTAGTTCGGTGCAAGTGCATAAAAATTTGGAATCAGCCATAGCTCCTTAGTTCCTTAGCTCCTTACCACTCGCCACTATCCACCAGCCATGGTAATGGTGATTGACCTCAGTAACCAGATGTATGGTATAACTACTCATGGAACTCACCGAATTTACAAACCGCTACAAATACAACCCCAAAAAAGACAAAATAGGCTCAGGTGGCTTTGGGGATGTATTCAAAGCCTATGACACATTCCTTAACAACTATGTAGCCCTAAAAATATCCAAAGTAG
>WRHW01000066.1 GCA_009783055.1 Holophagaceae bacterium | reverse complement strand
TAGGTTGCGTTTAATCGGGATTAAACGCGAAACGCAAAAGTTTTTGCAAACACGAGCAAAGCCCGTATTTTCAAAAACTTGCGGGCACTGCTTTCGCATTGCCGTCATACCAAGTTGCTCCCGTTTGGGTGCAACTTGGTATCAAGCAAAAGCAACATGGGATTATTCTCGATTATCAGCACGTTCAAAAAAAATAAATTTTGAAGAGCCGTAAATTCTTTCCTGTATTGTTGCTATTCCGGGTATTTCGGGTAGCTGTGTTCCTTGTTTGCACTCCCATACAAGAACCCCATCAGGAGAAAGGTAGTTAGATAGCGTTGATGCTAATTTACCCCACATTTCTACTGATTTGTCATAGGGGGGGTCAGCAAAGATGACAGAAATGTCTCTTAAACTACCATGTTTAATTTTGTAGGCATCCATCGGAAGAATATTCAGACTAGTATCTTTGGCGTTGGCGCGGATGCAGGCAAGTGAGTTTTTGTTGTTTTCGATACACCATACTGGGGAGTAGCCCCTTGAAAGGGCTTCAATCCCAACCGCTCCTGTACCAGAAAAAACATCTAAAAATGACCCCTTCGGCCACCCTGACAAAATGCTAAATAGAGCTTCCCTTGCCATATCGGAAGTAGGTCGAATTAGATTACTCTTGGAATCCAAACTTGCCAACCGCTTACCTTTGTAAGCACCAGCAATAATGCGCATCCAAGCTAACCTTTTCTATACTGCTTTAGAATACTGTGCCTGTAGCCGTAGGCAAAGTATATGATAAAGCCTACGCCCAGCCAGCCCAACAAACGCCACCAATTCCCCACAGGTAGCGAGAACATGAGCAAGAGGCACATCAATATTCCCATGATCGGAACAAAGGGTGATCCAGGACACCTGAATGGTCGCTCTGCATGGGGGTGTGTTACTCTCATTATCAGCACGGCGGCACAGACTATGACAAAGGCAAGCAGAGTTCCGATGTTGGTCAAGTGTAGCAAAAAATCTATCGGGGCAAATGCGGCCAGGCTAAGCACAAAGACGGCTATCAATATGGTAGCAATCCAAGGAGTGCGGAATTTAGGATGGACTGCACCAAATACTTTTTTGGGTACTAAGCCATCCCTTGCCATTGCCAAAAACACCCTCGGTCCACTCAGCATCATTACTAGCAATACTGAGGTAATACCAGCAACGCCGGCGGTTGCAATTATACCTTCTGCCCACCCCAAGCCTGCCTGAGTGAAGGCAATGGAAACAGGTGCATTAAGGTCTAGTTCGTTATATTTGACCATGCCCGTAAGGACGGCTGACACCAGTACGTATAGGATAGTACAGATGACCAGTGAAACTATTATGCCAATTGGCACATCCCGCTTAGGGTTTTTTGCTTCTTCTGTGTATGTAGACACTGCGTCAAAACCGATGTAAGCAAAAAAGATAATGGCGGCCCCTGCCAGCATACCCACAGGTGCGCCACCAATCTGCTGGCCAGCAACATGATGGCCAAAAAAGCTAACTCCAGTCCAGCCATAGGGAGCGAATGGTTCCCAATTGGCCGTATTTATGAAAAATGCCCCCACACCTATGACGAATAGGACTGCGGCCACTTTGACGCAGACCATGATGGCGTTGAAAGTTGCGCTTTCGGATATGCCTTTGATCAGGAACCATGTAACTACCAAAATGATGACAACAGCTGGCAGGTTGATTATTGAGCCGGTGGTGACGAATTGCCCCAGCTCTACGTCGTATCGCCAAGGAGATTCAGAAACTATCTTGGGAATGCTCAAGTCAACTTCATAAGGTAATTTCTCGCTAATAAAAAGGCTCAGTTGGCTCAAAATACTTTGGAAGTAAGCAGACCACCCAGTGGCAACAGCGGCACTGGCCACACCATATTCCAGAACGAGGTCCCAACCAATTATCCACGCAAAAAGTTCCCCCAAGGTTGCATAGGCGTACGTATAGGCCGAACCTACAACAGGCACCATCGATGCAAACTCCGCATAGCAGAGGGCGGCAAAAATACAGGTCAATCCTGCAACGACATAAGAAATCATCAGCGATGGGCCGGCGATGTTATGAGCGGCGGCTCCTGTCGCCACAAATATGCCAGCACCAATGACTGCACCCAGACCCAGTGCTGTCAACTGGACAGGGCCTAATACACGCTTTAGCCTAGATTCGCCTTGTGCTTCTTCTAGCAGTAATTCCAGTGGCTTCCGAGCAAAAAGTGCAGATAATCGAGCAGAAAAGTTTGACATAGCCACATCCCAAAACAAAGTTGCTAAAAGTTTTCGACCATCATTCGAGTGCGTGCAACCTTAACTTGCAAGCAGATATTACAGCTTGTATTTTTTGCTGATCTTCATACGTTATTGACGATTTAACCGCATTTTCGGCATCGCTTAGCTTCTTTGTGATGGCTTCCCTGTCAAGGCTACTGGCAGTTTCACTCTCTCTGGCAAGAATCTTTACGTGGTCAGGGCCTACTTCGGCAAAACCGCCGAAGACCGTCAAGACCGTTTTTTTTCCATTGTGGAGGCAACTAATCAGGCCATCTCCAAGTGGAGTCAAAACAGGTGTGTGATCTGGCAAAATTCCGTAATAGCCACGAAAAGCTGTTGGAAATTGAAGTTCGGAGACATCAGAAGAAAAAACTTTTCCTTCAGGTGTCACTACTTCAAGCTGAATGGAGTCGTCCATTTTGCCTCCGTGGCCAAACTAGGCCGATGCGCTCAGTGTCTTGGCCTTTTCTGCCGCCGCTTCGATTGTGCCAACCATATAGAAAGCCTGTTCAGGCAGGTGGTCCCATTTGCCATCACAAATTTCTGAGAATCCACGTATTGTCTCTTCTAAGCTCACATAAACGCCTGGCATACCAGAGAAACTTTCTGCCACGTTGAATGGCTGTGACAAGAAACGCTGTAGCTTTCTGGCGCGCATGACAACCTTTTTGTCATCATCTGACAGCTCTTCCATCCCCAAAATGGCAATGATGTCTTGCAACTCTTTATATTTTTGCAATATCGCTTTTACCCGAAGGGCTGTGTTGTAGTGGTTATCGCCCAATACACGCGGGTCCATCAGGCGGCTGGTGGATGTGAGCGGATCGACAGCAGGGTAAATCCCGAGAGCAGTGAGGTCGCGACTTAGATTTGTTGTGGCATCCAAGTGCGCAAAAGTGGTTGCGGGTGCCGGGTCTGTATAGTCATCCGCTGGGACATAGACGGCCTGAATGGATGTGATGGAGCCTTTTTTGGTAGAAGTGATTCTCTCCTGAAGTTCTCCCATCTCTGTGGCGAGGGTTGGCTGATAGCCAACGGCGGAGGGCATACGACCGAGGAGGGCAGAAACTTCTGAACCAGCCTGAGTGAACCGGAAGATGTTGTCGATAAACAATAAAACGTCTCGCCCCTCTTCATCACGAAAATATTCCGAAACGGTTAAGCCGGTTAGGCCAACTCGGGCGCGGGCTCCTGGAGGCTCGGTCATTTGGCCATAGATGAGGGCAACCTTTGATTCTGTGAGGTTTTCCTTATTTATGACTCCCGAATCCATCATTTCATACCAAAGATCATTGCCTTCGCGGGTGCGTTCTCCCACACCTGCGAATACTGAAAAGCCACCCCTAGCTTTTGCAATGTTATTGATCAGTTCCATGATTAAAACGGTCTTTCCTACACCCGCCCCGCCAAATAAGCCAACCTTTCCGCCCTTCATAAAGGGTTGGAGCAGGTCGATCACCTTAATGCCGGTTTCCAGTATCTCCTTACCCGTGGAAAGTTCTTCATAAGAAGGAGCTTCGCGGTGGATAGGCAGATACTTGTCTGTGACAATCGGGCCACGTTCGTCCACGGGGTGGCCAACTACGTTCATAATGCGACCTAGGGTTGCAGGGCCAACAGGTACCTTGATTGGGCCGTCAGAGTCGGTCACTATCTGTCCACGTATCATGCCATCGGTTGGTTGCATGGATACGCAACGTACGCGACCTTCGCCCAAGTGCTGTTGCACCTCCAATGTAACGCTAATCGTATTGCCAGAGGCATCAACAACGTCTGTCAGCAGTGAGTTGTATATTTCCGGCAGGTGGCTACCGTCAAACTCCACGTCGACCGCAGGGCCAACGATTGCTATTACCCGACCTTTATATTTTTCTTCAGACATGAGGGAACCTCTTTGATTCAAATGGACTTAGGAAATGGCGGCTCCAGATACTACTTCGATGATCTGGTTAGTAATTGCGGCCTGTCGAACTTTGTTCATATGTAGCGTCAAGCTGTCAATCATCTCACCTGCATTACTGGTAGCTTTATCCATTGCCGCCATCCGGGCGGCATGTTCGCTTGTGGAACTCTCCAGTAGAGCACGGTATAGTTCTGTTTCAATGTATTGTGGCAAGAGTTCGTTAAATACCGTATCCATATCAGGTTCCAAAAGGTACTGAATGGCAGTAGCCTGAGGAATTTCCTGTAGCGGGAAAATACGGACGACTCTTGGGGTTTGAGAAACCGCCGAGGTAAAATAGTTATAAATTGCGTAGAGTGCATCTATTTCGCCAGTGGAGTATTCTTGTGCGGCCCTTTGTGCAATTTTACGTGCAACATCTTTATAGTCATTTGGATTAAGGGAAACTGACTCAAAGGTTGGCGTGATGCCAATTTTTTTTGCCCATTCAGAGGCCCTCCTACCAATGACATCTATATCACCCTCCCCTAGCTTTTGCAGTGAGCCTATGTCAAATGAAGAAGATTGCTGTGATACCACTGCTGGAGTAGAACTATTACTATTAGACAGTCTGGCCGCTTTCAGTCCTGTTAGGAAATCAAGCTTATTACTTGAAAGCCCTGTGTCGGAAAGGTCTGAATTGTGTGTGTGGCTTAAATAATACCTAGTGATTTGGTCAGAATGCTCCTGAAAAAACGCTTCAACAGCCTTCAATAAGTTAGCGTTGAAGCCTCCACACAAACCCTTATCGCTTGCAATTATGACCAGATGAATATTTTTTTCCTCCCTTGGTTGGAAAAATGCCTGGGCAAGGGAATTTTCGGCAAATTCAGTATCGGCCTCGAAGCGAGCCACCACCTGCCCTATTATGTTGTGCAACATAGAGGAAAATGGTCGCATCGACAACAGTCGCTCTTGCGATTTCCGCAATTTTACTGCAGAAATCATCTTCATGGCCTTTGTTACCTGCTGAGTGTTTTTAACCGAGCGGATGCGGCGGCGAATGTCCTGAAGTGATGCCATAGACTAGGCTCCGGTTGCCTGAGATAGGGATGCCTTAAATTGCTCCTTGAATCCTAAAATATTTGTCTTGAGGGCCTCCTCCGCATCTTTGGGCAACTGGCCAGAATCCTTAATATTTCTAAGAAGCTCCGGGGCGTTGATATCGAGGTAGGCAAAGACTTCTTGCTCGAAACGGCGCAGTTCTGTCACCGGAATGTCATCCAAATAGCCATGCGACGCAGTCCAAATGATCGTCACCTGCTTTTCTACGGGCATAGGTTGATATTGGGGTTGTTTCAGGATTTCAACCATCCTTTGACCACGATTTAGCTGGGCGAGTGTGGTCTTGTCCAGATCAGAACCAAACTGACTGAATGCCGCCAACTCTCGGTACTGTGCCAGATCGAGTTTTAGTGAGCCAGAGACCTGTTTCATAGCCTTTAATTGGGCGGCCCCACCCACACGGCTAACTGAGATACCTACATTAATTGCCGGCCGAACGTTGGAGTTGAAAAGGTCTGCCTCAAGGAATAACTGGCCATCTGTAATAGAAATAACGTTGGTAGGAATGTAGGCAGAAATGTCTCCAGCCTGTGTTTCGATAACAGGCAGTGCCGTAAGTGACCCTCCTCCGCGTTCATCACTGAGTTTTGCGGCTCGTTCAAGCAAACGGCTGTGTAGGTAGAACACGTCTCCCGGATATGCCTCACGCCCTGGTGGTCGGCGCATCAGGAGAGAAATTTCTCGGTATGCGGCGGCTTGTTTTGAGAGGTCGTCGTAGATACAGAGAGCATGTTGTCCCGGATTGTCTTTGCCAGAAGGTTGTCCATTTTTGCCGTGCCACATAAAGTATTCGCCCATTGCCGCGCCTGCAAATGGAGCTAAATATAACATTGGTGCCGCCTCAGAAGCAGTTGCGCTAACGATGATGGTATGGTTCATGGCTCCATTTTCTTCCAAAGCCCTCACCACCTGCATCACCGTAGACCTCTTTTGACCAATGGCTACATAGATACAGATAATGCCAGAATCCTTTTGATTAATAATTGCATCGAGGGCAACGGCTGTTTTCCCTGTCTGTCTATCGCCAATAATTAGCTCGCGCTGTCCACGCCCAATTGGTATAAGGGAGTCGATAGCCTTAAGACCCGTTTGAACCGGCTGGTTGACGCTCTTTCGCTCGACTATTGTTGGGGCGATCCGCTCGATCGGATAATAGGCCGCCGCTTCAATCGGGCCCTTGCCATCAAGTGGCTGTCCCAGAGGGTTGATAACCCTGCCAATGAAATTTGGCCCTACCGGAATGCTCATAATGCGACCAGTGCGCTTTACAGTATCGCCTTCCTTAATAAGGTGCGCCTCGCCGAGAAGAATAATGCCGACATTGTCTTCTTCAAGGTTAAAGGCCAATCCCATCACGCTATGGGGTAGCTCCAATAGCTCACCAGCCATGGCCTTTTCTAGGCCGTGGGCACGAGCTATACCATCGCCAACGCTAATAATAGTGCCTATCTCGCTGACATCTACCTGAGCATCAAAGCTCTCTATCTGGCTACGAATGATGCGGGATATTTCTTCCGCACGAATGTCCATTCAAACCTCCAAAAACATCATCAAGCAGAAAGCAGTCGCGCTCTAAGCATACGGAGCCGACCCTGGAGTGAAGCATCGTAAATAACCGAACCTACCTGAATCTTTAATCCACCTAGCAGGTTGGTATCTTGTCGAAGCACAAAACGCATTTTTTTACCGGTGCGTCTGGAAAAAGAATCTGTAAGGGCATTTAGCTGTGGTTCCGACAGTTGGTGTGCAGACGTCACCTCTGCCGAAAGTATGCCCTGATGCTGGTCAACCAATCCATTAAAAGCAGTTGCCAGGTCATATATTAAGTTCAATCGAGCCGCTTTCGCAACAACCGTAAAAAACCGTCTAATTGTCTCACTTGCACCGCCAGTTTGCAGAATTTCATCAAAGACCGCCGCCTTTTTGCTAGGTGCAATCAGTGGGTGCATACAGAGCCTCTCAAGGTCTGGTTGAGACTTGACCAGATTGACTACAGAATTTAGTTCATTTTGCAAAGTCTCAATGACATTTTGTTTTTGTCCAATTTGCAATAATGCTTTGGCATATCTCTGCGCTATCAGCAATGAACTCAATTGGCACCTCCAATTTTCTGGATTGCCTGATCCATGACTCTGACTACAGAGTCACCCTGAACTTGTTGCCGAATCCTTGCTTCTGCCCCCTCGACTGCCAGTCTGGCAACAAGCTCTCGCAATTCGGTCTCAGCAAGGCGTTTTTGGTAGTCGATTTCAGATTGAGCCTGCGCCAGAATTTGTTCGGCCTCTGTTTTGGCGGCCTCCAAAATTCTCTGTTTTTCCACATCTGCATCTGTTTCGGCCTTTGCCATAATACTAGCCAGCTCTTGTTGCAACCCCGCCATTTTTGTTTCTAAGTCGCGCAGTTGGGCCTCACCCTCGGATCTGTCTTTTTCGCTTTGAGCCAGCTTGGTTTCGATTTCCACAGTTCTAGCCCTAAACGCCGAACTTAGTACGCCTTTAAGCATCCAATAGAGCAACCCGCCAAAAATCAAAAAATTAATCAGCTTTAAAAAAAACTGACCCGTGGCACCAAAATGATAACCAAAGAGTACGACATCTGCCCCATGATGACTGCCTCCCTCGTGGGGCTCCCCATTGTGGGAGTCACGGCTAACTTCACCAGCAATATGGTGTTGTTCATAGGTTTCAACCTGGCCTGTGTTGGTAGGCTCCTGACAACGTAAGGGAGGCGAAAGCCAGCAAACACACGCAATGGCAAGTGCTACAAACAGGATATGTCTGGTATTTTTCAACATTTTTAGGCCTGTTTCAGTAGATGTTGCACCATTCCTTCGGCGAGTGCATCCACCTGGGCAATTAATTCAGATTTGGCAGTTTCACGTTGCAAAGCTAATTTTTCTATCGCCTCTTTCCTGACAGTTTCAGCGTCATGACGAGCTTTTTCAATAAGTCTGCTTTTTTCCTCAGTAGCTACCTGGGCGAGGGCTTTGCGGTGTTCAAATGCCTTTGCACGTAGCTCTTTTAGTTTTTCAGTATAGTCTGCCTGTCTGCTCTCAATGGTTTTGGAGGCTTCCAGCTTGACAGAAGACCCAGCCTGAATCTCTGCTTCGCGGTCATCCATCAACTTAGTTAGGGGGCGGAAAAAAGCCATCTTCAAGAAAAAATATAGGAATACCAATAGCCCCATAACAAAACCTATCTCTACAAGAGTTGGTGTCATCGGGTCGGGTAGCGAATCAAGAATGCTACCACCGGCTAGTAGGGCTGTCGAAGTAAGGCTAAATACCATGCTTTCTCCGCATTTTCGGTTCAGTAGACAAATAAATCAGGTTGCGAAGCCATGCTCAGAAATCAGAACACCTAATCATTCTAATCTGACTTAAACAAAACTAGTAAAAATTTTGTTACCAAATTTTTTTCGTCTATTTTTCGCTTGAAACTTGATGAATAGTCGTTTACTTGTGACAAGCAACGCTTTCTGCAAGTAAACCAACGGAGTTGTAGCCGGTGTTGCAAGCGTAACGAGCGGCCAGAGGACGGGAGCTCAGCGAAAAACGCAGTCCTATCTCCATACATCTGTACTGCTCTTATAGTTAATCCACTATAAACGTCTTGGTCTCTATTTGTCGGTAGCTTTAGGCTCCCTCTTTTTTACACTGTCTTGTGCGAGCTGGCTGGAAATATTTCCCATTTTTACCGACCCATCCAACATTGGTCGAAAAGAAAAAGAAATACCTTTTTCTTTTATCTCTATACCACCTTCAGGAGCCATACTTAGCTTTTCAACCCTTCCATTTTCTGGATATAGTCGATACCAAGCTATAAAAGGTCTCTGCCGAGCGATATCCTCGTCACGCAAAGTATGTAATTTTAGAATTTCTTCCACTGATAAGTTTGGTGTTGCAAGTAGCTTATCGTAGTAATCACCAATGCCATCAGTAAGCACTTTTTCGTTTTCTGTATTCATCAAAACCGTACCTTCCTTCTCTGGCTGAATACAAAAAATAGGGCTGACTGAATATCCGTTATTAGCCACTATTTCAGGCGTAATACTTTTGAAAATTGTCCCAGCCTTCACAAGGGATGCCTTTTCAAGTGAAAAAACCCAAAACAAACCAGTTTTGCCATCAATTATAGTGGAATATTCATCGGTCATAACAATTTGACAATGAAAGTAGTTAGTCAGAGACTGACCCGAAAAAAAACTTGGAAATTCGTTCATCCCATGTGCGATAGGGGAATCCAATCGAAATTCGTTTTTGCCTGATGGGATAGATGCCCTATAAAATGGAGTCCGATCAGAAGGATTTTCAAATTTTAGGTTTTTATTGGAAAAAATAATAAAACGACCCTCTGCACAAGGTATGGCCATCAGCATCGTTGCAATATCTGTATTCATATACCCCAGACAGTGCCACTCCTCGTCTTCCCATTTTGCGATAGTCCACCGCAGGAACTGTGAACCATCCTCATTTCTCTCATTGCTTCCAGATGCGGTTGTATACAGTATCCCATCGTACCAGTAATAGCCCATGTTCATCGACAAATATCTTTTGGATATGGGAAAATTTGGGGCATCCTCTAAGTTGGGGATGCCCTTCTGTGGGCTGTTTTCCTCATCTATCAAAACTTGGGCTGACCCTGTTACTTCCATTAAACCGGGATAATCTGGCACAGTGCTTCCTGTGCTATGCCGAACCATTAACAACTTGTCAACCCACTGGCTGGGTTGCGCGTGGAGCACAGCCATCAAGCCCAAAACAAATAGGCTCTTCAATATGACCTTTTGTTTCATGTTGTCTCAGAAAATAATATCTTCCGGCTCGTCTTCAGAGTTGTCACAGTGTTCCTTCATGTAAGCCCTTGCCGCAGTTTCGGTATAAAAAGACTGTGGAACCCCACCGTCCCACGAAACCCAGAATCTTGGGGCATCAGGTGGCCCTTCTAAAAGTTGCCACAACCGACAGGTGGGCTTAGCTACGGCTATTACATGGGGGGTAGCAACATCAGCCGGGGCCTCCGCACCTCCAAGCATTGGCATGGAAGCAACAAACATGATTGACAAAAACATTTGGTTTTCCTTTCTGCCCATACGGGGTATAAGTTGATCGTAGCACAACCGTTGGGAATTTCAATAGATTGTTTTGACAACCACACAAAAAAACCAATCACCATGCTACCCCGGTTCAATCAAGCAATAAAGTGTTGTCTATTTAACCGGTGTTTTTGGCGGGGCTGACGGGGCTCGAACCCGCGACCTACGGCGTGACAGGCCGTCACTCTGACCAACTGAGCTACAACCCCATTTTTGGGCAATTTCAAAAACAAACAAAAAGTGGTGGGCGATGACGGACTCGAACCGCCGACATGTTGCGTGTAAAGCAACCGCTCTACCGGCTGAGCTAATCGCCCGTATCGCAGGGTTTTCATTCTCTCAGTGAAAATCATTTGAGTCAAGCCATTTTTTTATGTCAGAATCATTCCGAAAAAGCTATCTTCAAAACTGGGGATTTCCAAGATAGAAATCCAACCAAGTAAAATGGAGACTTTCCAATGATTTCCAACGTCTACAATGCAATTTTCTTCGTATTCACTCTAGGCTTTTGCGGGGTCTGCGGGCTGTGCCAAGGGCAACTAGCTGAATACGCCCCAGTTCCGTCTTCCGTAGCCATAGCTAGACCCACTCCTGAAGAAGTGCGCCTTGCAGAAATTGCATTGGCGCGGTTCATTGAAACCGCAAGTGTCGAAGTTCAAGAAATATACAAAAAATTTCCAGAATTAATCTCTGTTAGAGTACCTAGACCTAACACGGCCATAGCCCCCCCATTCCTGAACCCTCGTTTTCTGGCCAGGCATCAAGCCAACGTCGAAGTAGCAAAAAGAGGCGATATCGACGTCTTGTTCTTGGGGGATTCAATTATGGACTTCTGGCGCAACCCCGATGGTGCCTATGCCGGAAAAGAAATATTGGATAAATATTTCGGCAATCTAAAAGTCGCCAACTTCGGCATTTCTGGAGATACCACCCAAGGAGTTCTCTATCGTCTAAAAAATGGCGAAGGAAAGGGATTTACTCCCAAAGCCGTCATGTTGATGATTGGCACAAACAACACAGCCGCCAATACAGCTATCGAAATTGCAGAAGGAATTGGAGCGGTAGTATTGGAATTGCAAAAAGATTTTCCCACTGCCAAAATCCTCTTGCTTGGCATATTCCCAAGAAGCTTGCCAAATGACCCCGTGCGAGGAATCATTTCAGAAACCAATTCGATCATCTCTAGGCTACATGATGGTAAAAGCGTGCACTACATGGATATTGGAGCTAATTTTTTAGATGGTGAGGGTAAAATCCCTGTAGAAGTTATGAGCGATGCCCTGCACCCTGGGCCGAAAGGGTATGAAATATGGGCACAGAGTGTTCAAGAAATATTGGCAACTCTTATGAAATAGAGTCTTTTCATAGTAACGAAGAATGCGGATAGCTCAATTCACAAACATGATTTATACCGAGTTGCAATCAAAGGAGTCTCTATCAAAATCCTTCAATTAGGGTTGTGGGAAGTTGTCGCAAACAAATAGGCTGAAGAGCGCACCATACCATTATAGCGGTTCAACTTTTTGTAGTTGAACTGCTATATGCCAGGATTTGCTTGCATAACGAATATGGCACTGGAAAAGAATCTGCTACTGTGCCTCCAAGTTTGCCAAATTTATAGTGGGGGCCTCGGACATCCTGAGCATAGCGAAGGATTCCAAGAGATCATGGCTGTTTGTTGTTCATAGGCGGACTTGGCTCACCGTTAAGTGAACAACAAAAACGTAAATAGCTATAGCCTCAAATGGGGATAACACCTCGCGGTTTTGCAAGAGGCTCAAAGCATTGCAACTCGGTATTAGACACTAGATACTACTATCGGCTATTATAATCAAATGTCCGAGTAAATCATCTCCTTTCGGTGGCCGAATGCACAACATTCCACATCTCGTAATTGACCTTGCTCTGGCCTTAAGTACCGCGGCTGTTACTACTTTAGTCTGCAGAAGGTTCAACCTGCCAGTTGTTGTCGGTTATCTCCTTGCAGGACTCTTAGTAGGCCCTTTGTCGCCCTTTCCAATAGCATCCCTTGAAAATATCGAGGTTATGTCTGAACTCGGTATTATTTTAATTATGTTTGGCATCGGGCTAGAATTTAATGTAAAAAAAATTACACAAGCAGGGCCAGCGGCACTGCTGATGGCCTCTTTGCAAGCTGGTTTCGTAATCCTGGCTGGAATAACAGCTTCTAGAGTGTTGGGATGGAATAGTTCAGAAGGGATATTTGTGGGTTGCGCTATGGTAGCTACCAGTACGGTAGTTATTGTAAAACTGTTCGAGGAGAGAAATCCTTCCAAGGTATTAAGGGAAACAATTTTTTCAGTCACAATAATACATGACCTAATTGCCATTCTTTTGATGACTGGGCTATCGACCTATGCGAAGGTTGGTACCAAGGGGCTTCAGGCTTCTTATATCGGATGGACACTATTACAGCTAGGTTTGTTTTTGGTCGTGGTCATTGGAGTAGGACGCTTTTTCATTCCCCAGTTTCTTCGCAAACTTGCAGACAAGGAAAAACCTGAAAACTTAGTTATTGCAAGCACAGGCTTTTGTTTTGCCATCGCAATTTTGGCTGGCCTCTCCGGTTTTTCGCTTGCCCTCGGAGCCTTTGTCGCAGGAATGCTCGCCGCAGAAAGTGGTAGGGAACAAAAAATTGAAAAACTGATCATCCCTATGAGAGATGTTTTTACATCTCTATTTTTTGTAGCGATTGGTATGATGCTAGTGCCAGAAACAATAATTGATAATATTGGCATAATACTGCTATTTGTATTTTTAGTCATCATCGCCAACCTGATTTCTCTAACTTTGGGAGGTATTTTTACAGGACTTCCTTTTAAGACCAGCTTTGAAACAGGAATTGCTTTGGGGCAATTCGGGGAGTTTGCTTTTGTAATGATGAATATCGGAATCGCCGCAGGTTTGGTGAGGCAAGAACTTTTTTCTGTTGTTGTTTCTGTGGCAGTATTAACAGCCTTTACCAGCTCTTATTTGTTTAGACATGCGAGTTCAATGTCTGACATTTTAGAATCTCGCCTTCCAGAGAGACTGCGAGCAAGCATAGCTCTTTACCAAGTTTGGGCAGGGTCTTTGCGAAACAGACGAATCCAAAATAAGGAGCGCAACGCTCTAATAAAACCGATTGTTTTCATGTTGCTAGATTCTTTTGCCCTAGTGGGTTTGTTTGCGGGACATGACTATCTGATTCACAAACCACCAGTTTGGCTTGAAGGTATAGAGGGCTGGAATAATGCCCTTGCTCAGACATCATTGTCTGTCCTTTTGGGTATCTGTGCCGCCTTTGCCGTGGTTGGCATATTTAAGTGGGGGCGTGTACTGGCTAGGCAGTTGGCTTCTATGACACCAAATCCAGAGGTGAGCGGTGTTGGGCGTGGGGGTCGCCATCTCTTGGCTGGAGGTCTAAGGTTTGCAATTTTAGTCATTGTCTCTTTGCCGTTGATAACCATATTGCAGACATATGTACATATCGGACTCCTATTTTTTATTGCTTTGATTGTTTTTGTACTAGTATCAATTGTGCAAATTTTTAGGGTTCGCAAACATTCACACGAAATTCCCATTGGCATGGAGTGGGTTGTAAATAAGTTGGTAGAACCAACCCATGGCCATCAAAAGGACATAACAATTTCAGAGCGCACTGGCACTCTTCGCATTTGTTTGATTGGTCTAGATTCGCCCTCCCTCGGGCGGACGATAAAAGAATTGGATTTACCAGGGCAAACAGGCATCACCCTTGTAGCATTGTTTAGAGATGGCAATATGCCTACAATATTATCTCCAACTTTAGTTTTGCAAGACAAGGACCGATTAGTACTCTCAGGCCCAGAGCGAGCACTTAGGGATGCTGAAGCGATATTGAATGGATGATTATGTATCGCTTCCGTAATTAATATACAGTTGAGGTGTCTTGCAAAACCCCTACGTGCCAATGATGTGTGAGACACCTAACCAGGAGTAAATTAATGTATAAGGGTATAGGTGAATCAATGACAAAAAGCAGAGAAAAGAAGCTAAAAGGAGTCTTCACCCCTGTGGGGGACGGAGGCGAGCGTAGCGA
>WRHW01000065.1 GCA_009783055.1 Holophagaceae bacterium | reverse complement strand
GAGATTTTACACATTTGCTTGTATGTGCATTTTTTGTCGCATACAAACCAATGGTAAAAATTGTATTTTTTGATATTAAAGATACTTACGCATGTATGTGCAAATTTAGGGTAGAGATTTAGGTTGGAACTAGATTTGAGCATACCACATTGGACGGCATTGACCGAAACCGTACACAAAAACCGCGTCAATGCTTATTCTATCTGAACGCATTTGACGCGGCTGGACGGTATTGGAACTTTCAGTGGTGGAGGTGGTGGGAGTTGAACCCACGTCCAAGAAGCGAGAAGGGGAAGTTCGTCCACAGGCTTGCTCCGCTTTGCGTAAGCCTCTACAGGGGTAAGAGCGGATGACCCTGTTCAAGGCTTTGCCAACTAATCTCGGATGCTGTTAGTAGGCATGGCAACATCCCATTCCGTTCCTTCATTCGGCAGACCGTAGTCATCCGTCAAAAGGTTTTACGAGGCCGCTATCGGAAGGTCGCGGGTACTCGCTCGCTACTGTTTAAGCGGCGAGGGCCAGTTCGAATCTATCGTTGGCATTTTTGTTTTTGTCGGCTTGATAAGGGGGCCAGCCGGCAAACCCCCGCCTGCACTTCGCACTCCTGAGTCAACCTGTCGAAACCGGTCACCCCCGGATCCATTTTGATTTTCCCCTCAGGAAAAATATAGAAATGGATGATAAGTGTAACAGAAGTCTGCTAGTTTCCGGTAGCCGTATTATGTTTTGTCCAATTTAAACCGAGTTGCAATGCTTTGAGCCTCTTGCAAAACCGCGAGGTATTATCCCCATTTGAGGCTATAGCCATTTACGTTTTTGTTGTTCACTTAATACTAGGTTGCGTTTATCCCAACTAAACGCAACCTAGTAATAGTAACTACTTATCATCCGAAGTAAACTGCGATATTCTATGGGGTCAGGGTGTCGCAATGAAAACAGGATTTACACAAAGTCTACCTTCACAGTCTTTTTATTCATTGGGCCTCTTGCAAAACCACGGGTTTTTCAACTATCCTCATTGCAACTTGGTATCAACTATTCATTTTTCACATCAGTTATTTAGGAGCCTCCAATGACCAAAACCATGCGTGCCCTAGTCAAAACTGAACGCGCCCCAGGGCTTACGATGAAGGATTTACCGGTGCCGGATATTGGGGCATCCGATGTTCTCGTCCGTATCCACAAAACGGCTATTTGTGGCACAGATATCCATATTTGGAATTGGGATGCATGGTCGCAAAAGACTATTCCTGTGCCAATGCAGATAGGCCATGAATACGTGGGGGTTATTGAAAAGGTTGGTTCTGCTGTCAAGGGTTATAAGGGGGGCGAGCGGGTTACGGGCGAGGGTCACATAGTTTGTGGCCACTGTCGTAATTGTCGTGCCGGTAAAAGGCATCTATGCCCGAATACTACGGGCGTTGGAGTAAATAGGCCCGGTGCTTTTGCTGACTATTTGTGTCTGCCTGCAGAAAATGTTTTTCCTGTGCCTGACAGTATTCCAGATGACGTGGTTTCGGTTTTTGACCCCTTTGGCAACGCCTCACATACTGCCCTTTCTTACAACCTTGTGGGCGAAGACGTGCTGATTACTGGAGCAGGCCCAATTGGGATAATGGCAGTGGCAATTTCTAAGCATGTAGGGGCGCGCCACGTTGTCATTACAGACGTAAATGACTACAGGCTGAGTCTCGCTAAAAAGATGGGAGCCACTGCAACGGTTAATGTTGGAAGGGAAAACCTAAAAGATACAATGCACAATTTGGGTATGACTGAGGGTTTCGACGTTGGCCTGGAGATGTCAGGCAATCCAGGTGCCTTTAGATCTATGATTGAATCAATGTCCAATGGTGGTCGCCTTGCCCTGTTGGGGTTACTGGAGGACGGAGCCGGTATTGACTGGAGCATGGTCATCTTTAAGGGCTTATTCCTAAAGGGCATCTATGGGCGCGAGATGTATGAGACTTGGTATAAAATGACTGCAATGTTGCAGTCCGGCTTAGATATTAGCCCTATCATCACTCATAGATTCCCAATTGATGACTTTAAGCAGGGCTTTGAAATCATGGGTAGCGGACAGAGCGGAAAGGTAGTCCTAGACTGGGGCAAATAGCTTGGTGATTTTCTGCTGTGGATAGCCATGTGAAAAATCATCTCTGCTCAATTTTCTGATAAAATAAAATACCGGAAAATTATCTTCACCAGTTTTTTTGAAATAATCAACGACACCAATGACACCAAAGACACCTAAGTCACACAAGACACTCAAGACACTCAAGAAACAAGAGTCAACAGATACTAGAGCATTTTCAGATGCTTTGAGCATGGCGATAGAGGTCATTGCATCAAATTCAAAAAAGTCCATTGGAGACATATTATCAGACGGCCTGCGTCCAATCGCAGAGGTACTGGACATTGATCGCATTATGATCGTCCGCTTCTTTGAGGGAGACACCACTTCCGTAGAAGTAAAGTACGGTTGGGATATAGAAAGAGGGGGAACGATTGCTGTTGCAGAGGAGTTGAGAATATTTTCTGTGACTGAATCTATTGCTCGCTGGATTTCTTTTTTGCTTAAAGATATTTGCTTCCACCTGAAACAGAGCGAGTTTACAACAGGGGAAAGCGCATATTTTAAACCCTTTGGCGTTATGTCGATACTCATGGTACCTGTTTTTGCCGATGGCGAATTTTGGGGTGCAGTCGCTTTCCAAGATCACAAAAATGAGAGGGGTTTTGACAATGACAGCGTCGCCCTCATGCGCTCAGTAGCTAGGTTATGCGCTAGTACTATTATCCTAGGTGAACAGACAAAGGCCGCACTTGATGAAGTTGAGCAACGTAACAAACTCCTCATCACTTTAAATACAATTTCTGCCATCATGCTCCAACCCAATATTACAAATTTTTCGCAAGTCATCAACCAATGTATGGGCACGATGGCCGAGGCTGTGGGTGTCGACAGAGTTTATATTTGGAAGAACCACTTAATTAATGATGTACTTCACTGTACCCAGCAATATGAGTGGTCAGAGGGTGCGGAACCACAGCAGGGTAATGAATTGACGGTAGATATTTCTTATGATGACAATATGCCTACTTGGAAAGAGATTTTGTCCAAGGGCAATTGTGTAAACAACATTGTTAAAGATATGACCACTGAAGAACAAGCCCAACTTTCACCACAGGGCATTGTGTCTATCCTGGTTGCACCGGTGTTTTATCAAAACCAATTCTGGGGGTTTGTGGGCTTTGATGATTGCAAAAAAGAGAGGTTGTTTTCACAAAATGAAGAAATGGTGTTGCTTACCGTCAGTCAACACTTTGCGGATGCGCTGATTCGCAACCAAATGCAACATAATCTGGACGATCAGAGCGAATTTGGCCGGGTGATGTTTGAAATGGCTCCCATAGGTTTGAGTATTTTTGATCAGAACCTAAAGTATATTGACTGCAACGAAGCAATTCTCAGGATGTATGGAGTTGAAAAACAATATTTTCTTGATAATTTCTTGGAATTTTCCGAGGAATACCAGCCAGATGGCCAGAAGTCCTCGGAAAAATTGCCACAGATTTTGAGAAGTGCCTTAAACGGCGAAAATGTAAAAATTGAATGGATGCACAAATCTATAAAAGGTGAATCCATCCCATGCGAACTGCTGGTAACGCGTGTAAAACACGACGACAAGTACATCGGCCTAAAATATGCCTATGATTTGCGCAACATAAGAAAAATGGAAGAAGACATACTGCAACTTGAGATAGAGGTTGACAAAATTTTCTATGATGGCCTGACGGGTATTTATAACAGACGCTACTTCGATGAAAAACTAGAGTTAATTATCAAGACACTATCGCGCTTTAAGGGCAATTTGAGTTTGATGATGATTGATATAGATTTCTTTAAAAAGTTTAATGACACCTACGGTCACATTGAAGGCGATAAATGTCTAATAACAGTCGCCCAGGCCATTAGTAAGGAAATAACCCGCTCAGATGATTTTTTGGCTAGGTACGGAGGGGAAGAATTTGTCGCTGTCCTACCTCATACCGATGCGGTAGGCGCGAAACGAGTTGCCGAAAAACTACTTGATGTTGTGAGACAGTGCAATATTCCTCATTCTAAAAACGCCGCGGCAGATTGCGTCACAATTTCCATTGGTATTGCCTCGGGCAAGATAGAATATAAACAGAACCCAAATGACTTTGTATTAAAGGCCGATGATATGTTATATAAATCTAAGCAGAATGGCCGCAATCAATATAATTCGGAAACACTCTGATATTCGTAACACTTTTTCTATTAGGTAGTTGCAAAACCCTGTAATACATCTGCTCCCTCCGTTCCACCGTCTCCATCTTAGATTGTGCAAGTGTTGACATATCGATATTTTCGCTGGATTCGGTTACACTTCGGGAAAGGTGGCAAGTGTCGGTGGTTTTGCAAGAGGCTCCATGAGCAACAAAAGTAACACTACTTTAGCACTACAGTCTAAAAGGCTGGGGTTCGGGAATAGGGGGGAAACTTTTTTCCTGAATAATTGTCCCATTCACAACAAGGATTTCCTCGTCATCCGTGGCTTCTCCCGGAACCAAGTTCTGACCGAGGCAAGCCAAATAGTATGAATCCAGATGGGTGTTTGTCTTTGTAGTTGCTCTGCCCCGCCTGTCGGTGATTTCTTCTTTGGGTACGCTTACAAAGGCACGATAAAAGAGTGGATGTTTCCATGGAGTAAGGGGAATCTGATCCAGCCCATATTCTGGCACTAGCTTTTGAAGCGTAGTCGGATACTCCCCATACCTATCTCTGTATCGTTTTAGTGCATCGCAAGTCGAGCGTATTATTTGCCTGACCTGCTTTTTTTCCTCATCGGCTTTGCGCTTTAGCATTGCCTCAAGAGTAAAAACATCTTCCCTAGCTGACATCCCCTCTAGTTTTTCAGGAAAAAGCCTTGCAATTTCTTCCATCAATGCTTTAGATTCTAGTGTTTTACCCTCTCGACCGAGTGATACAGCTTCGTCATACAGCTTTTCAGGTAGCCTAGGGTCGTTAGAAAAACAACCTATGGTTAAAAGGCAAAAAATAATCGAAAGAAAAATTCTGCACATAGTTCTATTATACCGAGTTGCATCCAATAGGCATAGTCGTTTAACTTGTGACAAGCAACGCTTGGAGCAAGTTAAACCAACGGAGTGGAATCTTCATAACTCTGTACTGTTTTTCAGGTTAATTCACTATGGGACATGATTACCAACTGAGGACAATGTGAAGTAGAGCCGCCATAATCCCAATTGAACGCAACCTAGTATTAGTGTGATAACTGGATGCTTGAAACTGGTATCATATACTTGATGCGACTAATTGCCCAAGTTTGCCCACAGTTTGATCCGAGTGCCCAATGGCATGACAGTGACACTAATATTATCGCCAAAAGCCCTATTTTTAGTTTGTTGGAGGTTCAGCGAAAGTCTCCCCACAGTAATGTTGAGGGAGCTTTTTACCGTCTCGTATGCCCTGAGTGGGTTCATACAATTCCATTTACTCCAGAGAGTGCGGGGTTGGAATTACTTGTGGTGGAGCAATATAGACATGGCATCGACAGAGCCTCCCTAGAAGTACCTGGCGGAGTCTGTGATTCCGGAGAGGATCCTCTGTCTGCGGCAAAGCGGGAATTACTGGAAGAGACCGGATTTGTTTCGGATAACTGGATAGAGCTTGGTTTCTGCTCTCCAAACCCGGCTATTCAGAATAATCGCTGTCACTTTTTTTTGGCTCTAGATTGCGTTTCGGTTCGCGACTTGGTTTTAGACCCCACAGAAGAGCTTCGGGTTTGGGCACTGCCTTTCCATGAATGGCAGGAAAGGCTCAATTCTGGTGAAATACATCATTCTCTGGTACTTGCCGCCTTTGAGCGGTTGCGCCATAGTATAGCCTGGCCTGCCCTCCAACAAAAAATATTGCTAACGCAAAACATATAGACTAAACACCATGAGCATATTAGACCTCAACAACATATTTAACCCAGTGGCCTCAAGGCTGGATGCTGTTGAAGAAGAGATTCGGCGATTATTGCAGAGCGATATACCCGTCATTTCTAAACTTTCCGAACATGTTTCCAGAGGGAGCGGAAAAAGGCTACGTCCTGCCTTGGTTTTACTGGCCTCAAAGTTTTGTGGCTACTCCTCTGATATGGACATTCGACTTGCCGCGATTGTCGAACTCATTCATACTGCCACCCTGATACACGATGACATCATTGACCACGCGCTACTTAGGCGGGGAATACCCAGTTTTAATGCCAAGTGGGGGAGTACGTTATCTGTGCTTTTTGGAGATTTTCTTTCATTGTGCTCAATTCGGTCAGCAATCGAAGGACGAAATTGGAGAGTAATGGAAATCATTGCTGACGTTGCTACCAAAATGATTGAGGGGGAGCTAATACAAAATGAATATGTTTATAACTTAAAGATCACTAGAAAGGCATATCTTGAAGTTATCGAAAGAAAAACAGCATATCTTTTTGCGGCGTGTGCAGAAATTGGAGCGGTGTTGGCAGACAAAGATGAGAGAGTATGCGAGGGGCTTTCAAAATTTGGAATGGAACTTGGCAGGGCTTTTCAATTTGTTGACGACCTCCTAGATTACATCTCAACTAATGAAAAGATGGGAAAACCCGTTTTTTCTGACTTACGCGAAGGCAAGCTCACCTTACCCATTATTTCCCTTATGGAAAAGATTCCAGCAACAGTTACCCCCATCATCGAAAATATTTGGTCGAATGATTTTACCGGAAACGATCCATCTGTTTCAGATGAAAAATATATCAATATTTTGTTGAAACTAATGAAGCAGTATGGAACCCTTGAGGAAACTCGTAACCTTGCAGTGGCCGCTTCTAATAAGGCCACTAATAGTTTGCCACTCGATGAAGGGGACACGGATATGAGAAAATTGTTGATGGAAATACCATCAATTTTGATCGATAGGACACATTAAGTAATAGAGACTGTTTGCAATGGTAAACACCGACATATCCAGATTGACTGCCGCCCACCTAGACCACCGCCGTATGTGGAAGGAATTTGACTATTGCTATCCTGTCATAAGTCGCCGTAGCAGAGGTTTGAGCCTTGGGGTAAACCTGAACCCGAAAAAGGAATGTAACTTCAGGTGTGTATACTGTGAAGTAGACCAACAAAAATCCTCAAGGTGTGGGAAGGTAGATATAAATCACCTCGAAAATGAGATGAAGACTCTCCTAGAGCTTGCTATGTCAAAAAAAATATTTGAGATACATCCTTTTAGCGCGGTAAGTACAGAAATCCAGAGGATAAACGACATTGCGTTCAGCGGAGATGGTGAACCAACATTAGCAATTGAATTTTCTTCTGCTGTCCAAAGGCTTGCTGGGCTGAAGTCTGCACTGGGTTTGTCGGATGTTAAGATGGTACTCATCACTAATGCCACTAATCTTCAAGATTCAAATGTGATAAAAGGTATTGACACAATGATGGCAAACAATGGGGAAATATGGGCAAAACTCGATGCAGGAACTCCTGATTATTATCACAAAATAAACCGCTCAAGAGTTGAACTGGAGACAATAATAGAGAATTTAATTTTTGCAGGCAATCGGTGGCCACTGACGCTTCAAACTCTTTTTTTGGAGTGGGAAGGATGCCCTCCAAGCAATACTGAACTACGCCATTACATAAATAGGCTAAAAACCATAATAGATCATGGGGCGCAGATAAAGTGCCTACATGTTTATACTATTGCAAGGACAACGCCCGAAAAAAAAGCAAAGGCTCTGTCTAACGCCACATTAGACCAACTGGCCAGTGATATTGCAAAAGAATTTCCAGAGCTGTCCATAGAAAATTTTTATGGCCAAAGCCAAACCTAGTTGCACCAATCTGGCGCAACTAGGCATGTAACTACCAGTTATCTATTCAACAACGCTTTTACTTCCGCAGGAGGGTCGAAGGTGGATTTGGGAATGTCAACATTGTTTTTTATTTCTGTCATCACGATTGTCAATTCTTGGCCTGCCACCTTTTGTTCCATCCTGTGTGGCATTAATAATTCGCCCACTTTTTTGTAGTCCTTGACGAGTATTTCGATGGTTATTGTCCCTATTTCGGATTCTGTTGTTGCTTCATGTTTGAGAAGAAGCCCCGACTTTATTGAGTAGTAGCTGGTTCTCGGGTCGCCTGCATTGGGTGTGAGTTGCACTTTATAGCACTCCTCGCCCTGCACAGTTTCAATGGCCAATGCTTCAATTTTGCTATACTTTTTTCGCCAATTTTCTTCCCTAAATTCTGCATTAAGCAATGCAGTATCGCCTTCCTTCCCTGTCTTAATGCTTGGGCCTGACATGGGATTGTAGCTCCAGGCTATTTTGCCATCAACGCCCTCAAGCATTTTGCCCATACCAGGTATTTCAGCTTCCTGTAGCTGAAGGTTTGGCTCGGCGGAATAAATGGTGAGGTTTGCACTAATGCCCATTGCTGGCATCATCATTGTTCCCTTGGCAACGGAATTCTTAATTTTTTTGTAGGCTTCTATGCCACCAGTTGCCTCTATGTACTTATCCATGATGGATTCACCAGACGGCAATTCCACCTTAGTAGCCTGTGGTGCTTCCTGTGCATAAAGCAATGGAACGCTCAGTGCCAACAGACAGATGAAAAGTCCAGATTTATACATTTTTTCTCCTTAATGAAAAATTGTTATTGTGTTTTTATCCATGCAATTGCCTTGTCTAATACAGAGTCTCTCCCCGCCAGCAACTCTCTTTGAGTAAGCCTAACAACCTCATCAGGTATAACTCCAGAGCCTTCTAACTGTTTTCCGCCCTCAGAAATATAATTGGCCATGATGTATTGAAACCCATCGCCATTAGGTAGACGGACGAAGGCAGATGGCAGTGCCGCTCCGGCGGTGGGTGTGCCAAAGATGCGTGCGCGCTTGAGGTCCTGCATTCCTCCTGCAAATATCTCGGTTGTAGAAGCCGAGCAACCATCTACCAACACGGCAAGGGGCGCGCTAGTAGCATTGGGTCGAGGATTAACAATGAAGTTAATGGTTGCGCCGCGCATCAGCATTGTTCCAAGTTTAAGTCCACGTTGACTTGTAAACCATCCTGCGGCTCCCATAGCCATGCCACCGATTCCCCCTGGATTTCCTCGCAGGTCGATAATGAAACCTTTTGTGTTTTCTGTGTCAGCCATTATCTTTGAAAAGGCACTTGCAACTGCTTCTGGGTTGAGCCACTGGTTAAACCTGATGATTCTAATGTCTTCGGCCATCGAGCTTGTTTCCACCCAAAAATATGATTCAGGCATTTGCCCAAATTTGAACTTGCTACCCCTTGGCGCAATCCTGTCTAGCTTAAGTAATTTTGTAGAGCGACCATCATGGAATTCAATCTCAACCAGTTCAGATGGTTGTCCATTAATCATCCCTAATACAACCCTAGAAGCCATCAGTTCTTTTAGTAAACCCCTGGCGTGTTCTTCCATTCGCTTGATGAATGGAGCAACTTCTTTGCCGTCTACCTTGAGTACCTCCCAGCCAGGCTTTACACCTGCGGTAGCGGCAGGAGAATTTTCATCAACCGTTGTAACAATCGCCTTTCCGCCCAACGCCCTCAAATCTATACCAGGAGTGTAGTCCCCAGTGTTTCCGCTCTCTATGTCGGCATAGACCTTGGCTGGGAAAACGCCAATGTGTGTCTGTTTGAGCAATCCCAGCATTTCATTGATGGTATTGCGACCAGCATCCATTGAGACTGCACTTTCGATTCTTGGTTTATATTCCTCGTAGACCTTTTGCCAGTCCACCCCCCCAAGGTCGGGATCATAGTGCTTATCTTTGACAGTTGCCCATACCTCCTCAAAGGAAGCCAGCAGTAGCTTTTTCTGCCCAGAGTCAAAGCTGTCTTGTGCAAAGGCAAAAAAAGTGATTGATGTGATGACTGTAAAAAATAGGTGTCGCATAGTACCTCGATACCCTCAATATACCAGTATTATTGGTCAGGTTACTCCCGCAATAATTTTTCCTTCTTCAGTATCAAAATCTTCTTGCGCAGGGAATGCCACGCACCAAAAATTGCCACACCGATATAGATCATCAAAGCACCTGAGATAATGTTGAATAGCAGTGTGGCACCAGATTCGCCATTCATGTAATCTATAAAATATAAAACTCCCCTCACACCAACAAACAACTCGAACCACATAATCGGAAACAGCAGTTTGTTGACACGTCGATAATAATTCAGACGCGAATCAATATCGCTATATATGTCAAACTGCCCATCGCTAGCTCTCTTACGAAAGTACACCCACCGGAACCATGAAGATACATGCTCTACGCGATTTTCAGCCATAAAACATATATATTTCATTCCTTCAGGGTGATCAGGCAGGGTTTCCAGTAATTCGATTCGATAGATGTACTCCCCAGGCTCGCAATCCAAAAAAGAATATCGGAAGAGAAAAAAGTCCGTAAATGCCAATCCTTTGGCAGACATACCGTTGAGCCAAACTTCTTCTTTTTCATGGTCGAAAAATACCTTCCACACATATCTTTTCATTGCATATCTCCAACGAACGCTTCCCCGTTGCGAAGTAATTCCTTAAGCCGCTTCAGTTCCATCTGAAGCATGTTTCGCCCCAAGTCTGTGATTACATATTCCTTTTTTCTGGAATCCTGCACTCCAGAATGGGCAGTTATCCAATTCTTTTGTACCAGAGCATTTATGGCTCCATAAAGTGTTCCTGGGCCTAAGGCAACTCGCCCCGCCGTCTGTTTTTCGATGTTTTGCATGATTGCATATCCGTGCATTGGGGCAATAACTGACAATAGGATGTAATAAACAGCCTCTGTCAGCGCGCCCCGTTCAAAGCTCTCTGGTGACATCTGTCTGACCTCTAATTACGGTTGCCGTAGTATCGGCTATCGTAGTAATTACATCGACAGACGTAGTAGTTGTCAATATTATTTTTTCAAACATTTTTTTTGCAAACATAAAAGTGTTGAATTTAGTAGAGTTATGATTGAAAAAATATTTCAAAAATATTTGACATCATAAAACTACATCTGTAGAATACTACAAATGTCGAAAATGGAGGCAAGGCATGAAACCAATTAAGAGACTGCCAGATGCTGAGTTTGAAGTTATGCGAGTACTGTGGTTACACGACCCGCCTATGTCAACAAATCAGATTATCGCCTGCCTCCGTCCGGAGCTTACATGGAAACCTCAAACGGTTTTGACTTTGTTGGCACGGCTTATAGAAAAAGGTTTCCTCAGTAGCGAAAAAGCAGGTAAGGAGCGCAGATATACTCCACTTGTGCTACATGACGACTACCTACGAGCCGAAACCGGCAGTTTTTTTGATAAGGTTCATGATAATTCGGTTCTTAGCCTCGTCAATACTCTATATGATGGCAAAAAACTTACCCCAAGTGAGATCGCTGACTTGCGGAAATGGCTAGATGAAAAAGGGAGGGTGGAGTGAGTTTTCTGTTTGCCCTTTTGTCCACATCATTTTCCATGTCTGTGGTTGCCCTGGCACTGCTATTCATAAATAAGATGGTTGCACCCAAGGTTTCAGCAACCTTTAGATATAATGTGTGGTTGCTTGTATTGCTTGGATTTATTGTTCCTTTCAGGTTTAATCCACTACCAGCACTAGCACCAATTCATGTTCCTATAGCGTTTGCATCGGCGAGTGCTACCAGCAATGTTCCTGAGTTAATGCAGGATGAAGCACCACAAACATCAATAATTAAACCAACTGCTATCACTCCATCTGAGGCAACCCCAACAAGCGAAGAAATTTCTGCCCTTTCGGTGGTTTCTGGCGATGAAAAAACGCTTTTCCCCCGTACCTACATTTTGAATGGGACATGGTTGGCAGGGGTATTAGCAGTGCTGGTATACCATTTATGGTCATACCTGCGATTTGCTACTTCAGTCAAAAGGTTTGGCAGAGTAATCGAGAATGGGCCATTAGCGTCATTATTAAAATCTGTGCAAGAAGAGATGGGACTTGGGGGGAAACCAGTCGCATTAATAGCATGTTCCTTTGTGTCAAGCCCTATGCTCATCGGATTTTTTAGCCCAGCAATCCTACTGCCGGACTCTAGAATTTCGCACGAAGAACTTGATCATGCCTTCCGCCACGAGCTAACACACTATAGACAGATGGATACTTGGAGAAATTTACTGACATTAATTGTAACTGCACTGCATTGGTTTAATCCGCTTGTATACCTTATGGCAAAGGTCATTCGTACAGACCGTGAAGTAGCTTGTGATGAAACCGTAGTAACGGGATACTGCGTTGAAAATCGGAGGGACTATGGAGAAACGATCATAGGATTTATAGGTATCACAAGAGCAAGAAATCCAGTCTTGTCGACATATTTTTTTGGAGGAAGCCGGAGCATCAAAAAGAGACTGGTTGCAATTATGGATACAAACCGCAAGAGCAAAGCACTAGCTACATTTAGCGCTTCGTTTGCGATTTTGGCTACCATGCTTTCTGGCGGTGTGATAGGAATTGCTCCCGGTGTTGATAGATATAGTGACACTCTTCCTTATATAATCAGTCCAGACGACGAATTTTGGAAAACCACACGCCTACCTGCGATTCAGACAATAGTACCTTCTACACCCCACACAGGAACAGAGTTTAGGTCATTTTCTTTTCCGAGCGGAGGCAGGCTGAAAATCTCCACTATATTTGGGAATATAAAACTTATGGCGTGGGAAAAAGATGAAGTGTTGTTGTCAGCAGGTTTTAGCCCCAGTTCCGATGGAGAACATGCAAGCATTGAGGTAAAGGGCGACAGTGGCTCTCTGGAATTAATCGTCAAAGTCCCTCCCTTACCTATAAATAGAGGCAATGACAACCTGCATGGGGCGCAGTGCAATCTAGAACTAAAAGTGCCATGCAATATAGTTGGAAATATCGAGGCGGTTAATGGCGCAATAGAACTTCATTCGATCAGTGGCACAAACAGACTCGAGGCAATCAATGGAACGATTGCGTTATTTGAGGTCAGCGGCAATATCAACGCATCTGCGCTAAATGGGGGAATCAACGGCAGTGTAAAAGACATAGAAAAGAGTCTTGATATTTCACTCACCAATGGAGATGGAAATATTAGGCTACTAAACCCAAATGGAGTTTTCTCTGTATCAAGCATCAACGGTAGCGTAACTATGGCAATAGACCCCGATGTCCAAAAAGCTCAGTCGAAGGCAAATATGAAGTTTATTGCAGTAAACGGATCGATAGTAATTAGGTGAAATAAATAAACAACAGCTACATCAAGCCATTTCCGGCTACTTAATTCCATAGGAGGAAACATGCGTAGCATAGCAATCATAGCCGCTCTGATAGCCATTCCATTAATGGCGCAAAGCACAACGATACAACCACCCACTTCTGCCAACACCACCGAAACGAGAACCTTTGCCTTGCAAAGTGGGGGCAAGCTAGATGTCTCCACAATAAACGGTCGCATTAAGGTGACGGCTTGGAACAAAAATGAGGTTGGGCTAACTGCTGAGTTTAAGTCTGACAGCGATGGCAAACACACGCGCCTGGAGGTTGATAGTACTACCAGTTCTTTAGAATTGACTGTTAAACACCCACAGAATTTTGACCGAAGAGGCTCACGCCAAAGCGCAGTTTGTAACTTGGAACTTTTTGTGCCGTCTACCATCGTGGGCAAAATCAATACAGTAAACGGCTCAATTATGATTAACTCTGTTGATGGCAAACTAAAACTTAAAACAGTAAATGGTAGTATTTCACTTGAAGATGCCAGTGGAGATATCGATGTTTCCGCAACAAATGGCTCTATAAAAGGTAGTGTTAAAGATATAGAAGATAATTTGGATATTTCCACCGTCAATGGATCGATAAAGGTTAAATTGCATAACCCCAACGGCACATTGCATGCCTCCAGAGTAAATGGAAGCGTAAAGGTGAACACACCAGGCGCATCCAATTTCGAATCTGGCAAAAGAAATGTCAAAGCAACCTTTGGAAATGGTAAGGCGACCTACAAAATAAAGACAGTGAATGGGTCGATCACAATAGATTGATGTAGAATAGAAAAACCTTTTAGCACTGCTTCTGTGATGCCTTCATACTGATACCAAGTTGCAACCCAAGCGGGAGCAACTTGGTATGAACTGCTCGTATAGAACTTACTTGTTGCCAGCAAGAGCTTGATACCTTTCCATCAACTCCGCCACGATCTCAGGTTCTGATGTGTCTTTGGTAAAGCCGTATAGCTTCATCACAGCTTTGTCTAGCGCAGAGTGTGCCTTCGATAGCTCTGGAGGCATGGTCAGTGGATTGTAGAGAATCGCAAGCGAGGCATTGGGGTACTGCACTCGAATGTTCAAAATATTTTGAACAAGCGTCTCAATCTCGGCTTTTTGTTTTTCTGTAGCTATCGGCCAAGGAAAGTTGTTATACACGATTGAAGCAGAGTAGCGGTAACGCATTTCCAGCCGTCCACAGACTGTCCTCATCCACGCCATGTGGACGATGGAAGTGAGTATGCCAAAATGGTACA
>WRHW01000064.1 GCA_009783055.1 Holophagaceae bacterium | reverse complement strand
TACGAAAATCACTGCCTTGTTTGAACAATTTGGCCTCGATGCCCTGTTTATGCGAATTTTGCCAGCAAGCCCAGTTTGTATACTATAAAATTTGCGGAATTTAGGGTATAACGGCAATGCGAAAGCAGTGCCCGCAAGTTTTTGAAAATTCGGGCTTTGCTCGTGTTTGCAAAAACATTTGCGCTTCGCGTTTAATCCCGATTAAACGCAACCTAGTATTAGTTATCGAGGACATAAACAAAAACAGAATTGGCGCAGGAAACAATATTTTTATTGCTAAGGTTTTTGCCCTTGCCATTTTTCCATAGGGTTGCAACGTTGCCTTCTCGCCCTGCAATGTAAACATCGTTGCCTAAAACAAAGATTGAATACAAAAAAGTTTGTAGTTTGCCCTTCCCAAGCACTGTTTCGCCGTTGTCTGTCCATAGTTTTGCGGCAGGTAGCATGTTGTCATCAAATAGTTCTAGCCCAATCGCATATATATCTGAATCTGAGACGAAAATACTATCAACTCTTGCATCGCTACCCTCCTCAGTTAAATAAACTGGTTCTCCATTTATCCAAACCGTTGCAATTCCATCTCCAGACGCATCTTTTTCGTTTCCAGCTACGTAAATATCGTGATCATCAACAAATACAGAAGAAGCACATGAGCCTTCTTTACCTGCGGTGAGGTTGTAGGTAGCGCCATTTATCCACAATATGGCGTTTTCTTTGTTTTTTGCATTTATCTCAGTACCTGCTACATAGACATCATTGTTCCAAACAAACACTGAGTTTGCGCAGGCGGGCAAGGTGCCATCGCTGAGGCTATAAACTTCGTCATTTATCCATAGTTTTGCAACGCTGATACCTTCGGAGTTGTTTTCATAGCCTGCGACATAAATACTGCCTGCCGAAATGAATACCGATTTAGCTGTTGAGTCTTGGTTTTCTTCGCTTAATTTTATTGGAGTGCCGTTCTTCCAAAGCGTTGCAATTCTTATTTCTTCCTCGTTTTCTTCATAGCCTGCAACATATACGTTATCGTCAGAAACAAAAACTGAATATGCGCCAGCCATGCGATATTCTTTACTTATGCGGTCATATACCTTGCCATTTTTCCAGACTGTTACCACGTTTTTTCCATCAATATTCATTTCTTCACCAACGACGTACACATCGTATGGCAATTCCTTTTTGCATGATACAAAAACTGCCAATAATGCAATCGAAGCAACGATTAGAAAATGGATAAAATTTTTCATAGTTTATTATATTCGATATTTAATAATTTTCTTCGACATTAGTCAGAAAAAAATGTTTCTGGAGAAACGGATTAATTTTTCAAAAACTCTGGCCACACCTGCGTGATGCTACCGGCCCCAAAGGTAATCAGTAGGTCATTGGGTTTTGTAAATTTTCGTAGCTCGGAGGCCATGTCTTTGATTTCTGCAACGTAATGGACATCCCTTTGACCAGTAGAGCGCAATGCATCAACGAGGGTTTGTCCTGTTAGCCCCGGTATAGGCGTTTCGCTGGCGGCGTATATGTCACTGATCAATACAATATCAGCCTCAAAGAATGCTCTTGCAAATTCGTCCATCAGAGACTGTGTTCTGGAGTATCTATGTGGCTGGAAGGCTACCACTATTCTGCGAGTGGGAAACCCAGAGCGGGCACCTGACAACGTGGCGGCAATCTCAGTTGGATGGTGGCCATAGTCGTCTACTACCAATATGCCGTCCCTCTCGCCTCTAATGGTAAACCTGCGGTCGGCTCCTGAAAATTCGCTGAGAGCTGTGCGTATGATATCAACTTCAATCTCCATCTCCAATGCCATGCCAATTGCGGCCAAGGCATTGAGTACCATGTGGCGACCCGGTATGCTAAGGCAAAAATCGCCCAAATCTTTTCCTAGAGCTTTTACTTCAAAGTGGGTGCTGAAGCCATCATGCCTGATGTTTCGAGCCTGAATGTCCATTTGTGGGGTAGTCCCATAAGTTCTCACTTGGCGGCGCAAGTTGGGGCGGATGGATGCCACGTTTGCGCAATCCATGCATACAAGGGTGCATCCATAAAAAGGGACGCTATTAGCAAAGGAAGTAAAAGACTCTTTTATTTCATCCAAGCCATTGTAGTAGTCAAGGTGCTCGCGGTCGATGTTGGTTATGATTGCCCACGTAGGACTGAGCATTAAAAAACTGCCATCGGATTCGTCTGCTTCAGCCACAAGGGTAGGGCCTGTTCCCAATTTCGCATTTGAACCAAGGATTCCAAGTTTTCCGCCAACTACTATCGTGGGGTCTAGGCCACCCTTGCCTAATATGTGGGCAATCATGCTTGTTGTGGTTGTCTTGCCGTGAGAACCAGCGACTGCAATTCCCTGCTTCATTCTCATTAGTTCTGCCAGCATTTCTCCGCGGGGAATGACTGGTATCTTTGCGTTATGGGCGGCCACCACCTCTGGGTTGTCTGCTTTGACAGCACTGGAAACAACTATAACCTGCGCCCCTTCTATACTCTTGGCAGTATGTCCAATGTGGATAGTTATTCCTAGTGTTGCAAGCCTTTCTGTGGACGAACTATCCTTTATGTCTGATCCACTCACGTTGAAGCCCAGATTTACCAATACCTCTGCAATGCCTGACATCCCAATACCGCCGATGCCAACAAAATGGATATTCTGAACTTTCCCAAACATTTCATTTTTCTCCCACTGTTAATTATTTATGATACCACTTCTAGGCAATATAGCCCTTTCGTTTGCCGGTCGTATTCTTGGGAATGGTTATGTTTTGCGCTTTTTAGAAGCGGGGTTGTTTATTTCGCCCGGAAAAAGCGGGGTTTGGGGCTGAACGCTAAGTGGCGTGTTCAGAGCCGTGGATGATGATCCCAAAATCGGCTGACTGACTTGATCTGGTGTTGCAAAAGCACGTGGCCCAGTTTTTTTTACAGTTCCCACCAAGGTTTCCAGCGACTTCACAAAATCTGAAAGGTCTTTGAATTCACGGTATACAGATGCAAATCTGACATAGGCAACAGAGTCTATTGTCTTTAGGCCGTCCATCACCATTTCGCCCAACGCCAGGCTTCTAATTTCACGGTCGGGTTGCTCTGCGATTTGTGAGTGAATATCGCCTGCCAATTCTTCCAATCTGGTTAGACAGACAGGACGCTTTTGACAAGCGGCCAACATGCCTCGAAGCAATTTATTTCTGTCGAACGGTTCTCTTCTGCCATCCTTCTTTACAATTAATATGGGAATTTCTTCTACTCTTTCATAGCTTGTAAATCGTTTGCTACATGCTAGGCACTCACGCCGTCTGCGGATAGTATCTCCCTCTCTGGCCTCGCGAGAATCGACGACCTTGTCCTCTGGATGTCCACAAAAGGGGCAACGCATATATACAACATAACCTAAATGAGTAAAGGATTGATAGCTCACTTACACTGACGACAAGTTGCGTTCAAATATGGATTGAATGCTATATGCCATATGTAAAATTGTGCAAGCAAAAAACCTATTCCACGTGCACTGTCGCAGTTGCGCATGGTCGTCCATCAGTCATAACGGTTGCTACAACAGTGTAAAAACCTGGCTTGGATGGAGCGGTGTAAATTCCAGAAGAAGTGATCGTGCCACCATCTGATTCGTCGATGCTCCACTGGATTTTCGATGAATCAACACCCCTGACTTTTGCTACAAAAGAAAAAGCCCCGCCAATTGCTACTCTTGCAAAGGTGGGCTCTATTAATATTTGAGGTTGTACGACAATTACTTGGACAGCCTTAACCTTTTCACCCCCCAATCTTGTGGCTTTAGCAATTATGCGATATGTCCCTGCATAAGAAGGTGCAATGTATGTAACCTGATTACCGGCAGTTCGCATAAAAGTGCCACCGTCAAGCTCGTAGACTTCCCATTCTGGGGGCGATTCCAATGTTTCAGTTGAAACTGCCGAGAGCGAAATCCTTTCGCCGACCTTAATAATTGATGTTTGAGTTTCAATGCTGAGAACAGCTTGCTCTGATGAGCTACAGCCTGTCAGAAATATTGTAAGTATGAACAAAACCAAAAAAAATCTCAAACCAACCTCGTCCTCATACATCTTAGTGTATTCAAAAGTATAAGAGTTCCCAATGATTTTTCATATATAGCGGTTCAAATTTTTGTAGTTGAACTGCTATAGGGACTTCAAAAGAGTGAAGCGGAAACCGCAGTCGTATCTCCAAAACTTTGTGTCGCATCTATAGTTAATCCACTGAAATCCATAATATGCCAAGTTGCTATCAATGGTTGAGATGTTTGCGTAGCTAAAAATGTTCACTCTAAACCTGTTTTTTTGTATACCTGAACAAGGATAGGAGACAATAATTCCTGAATTTCCCTTGGATCAATACCGACTAAAAACCCTCTAGAACCTCCATTTATGTATATTTTTGGCAGTTCCAGAATAGTTTGTTCCATATATACAGGCATGGTTTTTCGTGTACCAAACGGGCTGGTGCCACCGACTTGATAGCCACTATGTTTATCGGCGACCGCGGGTTTACAGGGATTAACCGACTTACAGCCAATGACCCGTGAAAGAGATTTAGTGCTAACTTCAAGATCGCCGTGCATTAATACAATCATTGGTTGGCCAAGGTCGTCTTCCATCACCAATGTCTTGATGACAGCATGTTCATCAACACCCAATTCTCTAGCTGAAATCTTTGTGCCACCTTTATCTTCATAACGGTACAAGTGTTCCGAAAATTCTATTTTTCCAGCTCTTAAGAGCCTTGTCGCAGGAGTTGATGGAATTTTGGACAAAGCAACCTCAGGCTACTCTTCACTTTTTTTGCGGCCTCGCTTTGGTTTTTCCACTTCTACTTCTACTTCTGGCTCTGAAGCAACTTTTTTTGGTCGTCCACGCTTTGCTGGAGGGGCTTCCTCTGGTTCGATGGTTTCAGAATTTTTTTCTCTGCGTTTTGCAGGTGTTGTTTCTTCAACGTCAGCCTGTTTTTTAGGACTACGCTTGGGTTGCGCAGTATCTGTTGGTGTTGTTTCCTCAGCGGGTTTGTCAGCTTTATTGCGTTCACGTTTGGTAGGCTGGACTTCCTCAATCTTTTCTTCTGAGGTCACTTCTGGTTCAATATTGTCTGAGCCAGGCTCTTCAACCGGCACTATGGCCTCAGGCTCCCCTCCGTCTTGTTCCGCAAAATTTCCGCCATCAAGTCCGCCTGCGTCAAAACGAGCTTGCACAACACCTTCTTCGCGTCTGCGTTCCATTTCGAGTAAATCGAGATAGGCCGCCTTGTCTAGCAGTTCCTCAGAGATAGTGGCCGTTTTAAGAAGTAAATCAAAAATCTTATCAGTGCGAATTCTGCCCCTAATCTCAGTTGTGGCGCCGCGTTTGTCCAGAGAAGCCTTAACAGTTTCAAAGGTGTCTGGAGAATTTGTTGCTTCCATCCATTTTCTAATCTCTGTGTCAATTTCTTCTTCAGAAACTTGAATGTCCTCTGCATTGCCCAGAGCCTGGAGCAAATATCCACTGCGCACTGCGCGCTCAGCATCTACAAGGCGATGCCTGCGGTATGCCCCCCAATTGATCTGCTTATGGTTGATCCCGCGCCTTGCGGCAAGCTCTACAAATTCGCGACAATAGTCATCAATTTGTAAATTGACCATGCTGGCAGGTACTTCAAATGTAGAAGCATCCAATAGATTATCCAAGAGATAGCTTTGAAGGCGGCTCATAGCTTCGCTTTCTGCATTTTCTTCAAGTTCTTTGTGCAAATTTTCCCTCAAAGCCTGTAGGTTTTCATGGTTGCCATCAACATCCTTTGCAAATTCATCATCAAGGTTTGGCAGAACCTTCGACCTAATATCGACAATCAAAACCTCATAATTGACCTGCTTGCCAGCCAGGGATCGATTTGCGTCATTTTCCGGCGTTTGGATAGAAAATTTTTTAGTTTCATCGATCTTCATTCCGATGAATTCGGCATCAAACGGCTTATTTTCCGCCAGGTGAATCTGACGATCTGTATATGACCTAGTCTTCATCCCTTGTGGCTTGATTTTTACATCGAAGGTTACGAAGTGGCCAAAGGTGGCTTCATCTTCCACAGGAACGAGTTTGGCAGAATCAATACGAATCGCCTCCAGAGCATCATCGACAGCCTCATCGTCTACACGCCTCTTCTTCTTGGTCAGGGTAACGCCCTTATATTCGGGCAGTTTAACAACCGGAGCCACGTCAAATTGAACCTTGATCTTTCCTTCTGCTCCTTCGACAACATCTATTTTTTCGATGGCAGGGCGTGAAATAGGCTGTACACCTGCGGATGAAGCCGCCTCCCAGAAATGAGAATCTACTAACTTTTCGGATACATCCCTTTCAATTTGGGGTTTATATTTTGAAATCAAAATATCTTTTGGAACTTTACCAGCTCTAAAACCAGGTATCTTCACTTTGGAAGAGATACTGCCGATGACATCCACAAAAGCTGATTCTACGGAGGCAATGGGGAAGACCATTTCAAGGGACTTCCTTGTGTCTGAATTATGTAATAGCGTGACTTGCATGAATACTCCTGATGGCGCGGCATCCTATAAAAAAACCTGTGAAATATCTAACTATCTGCAACCAGTGCAGTTATAGACATGGTGCGAACGGTGGGACTCGAACCCACACGGTATTACCCGCTGGAACCTAAATCCAGTGCGTCTGCCAGTTCCGCCACGTTCGCATAAATTTTCAAATACCTAACAAACCCAATTCTGGTGCGCCCGGAGCGACTCGAACGCCCGACTCTCAGGTTCGAAGCCTGATGCTCTATCCAACTGAGCTACGGGCGCATGCAGAAACAGAAATTCTATCCTGAAAAACAAAAGAAATCCATGATTATTCACAATCAATCAGGTAAACACCATGTATCTCTAATAGAATTTTCAACCAGCCTCTCCAAATATGCAACATTCCCTTGCAATAAATCAGTGGCTCTATGCCATTCAGTTGCAAGGTCGGTATGAATAATTCCGGGGTCATCAGTCCCCAGGGCGCACCTAATTCCTGCATCCATAAAAACCTTTAGTGGATGGTGGGTTAATTCTGGCACCAGTGCATAGTTAGAAGTAATGCACACATCCACTGGAATTTCCTTTTCTGCAAGAAATTCAAGTACTGATGGGTGTTCTGCCGCTCTAACTGCATGGACAATACGTGTTACCTTGGCTTCTTCAATCGCCTCAACGATATTTGACGCAGGGCCATTTTCACCTGCATGAGCGGCGCATCGCAATCCAAGCCCCCTTGCACGATCAAATACTGGAGCCCATTCCTTAAATGGCACGCCCTCTAGGCCGCCAGTTGAAAAGCCAATCACAAACGATGGCAGGTCATTGGCTACCAAATCCAAAAGAGCATGGCCATTAGCTGGGCCAAAGTGGTTGACTGCATCAAGAATCACTCGTATGTTTACCCCCTGAGCACTAGCATCTGAAATGCCCTGTTCGATCCCCTTCCACAACTCATCCAGGGTTAACAGTTTTCTCTCTACAACAAGAAATAGAGGCGAACACCATAAATCAATACCAGCGGGCGAATCGCCAGTTTGTGGCAACCTAGATACGGCAGAATTGACAGCGCTTCTTGTAGCAGACGAAGAATTCATCAGGTCAGCAACAAAGAGGAAGGAATCAATAAATGAAGTAAAGGGAAGTGCTTCACCTCTCCAAAGAGCCTCAAGGGAATCTGGGACGGAATCTACACGCTCCCGCACCCAACTCTGGGATAGCGAGCCCTCAAGATGTGCATGGCGATCTATTCTTGGTATCAATTTACTGCTGTCATCAGTGCTATTCGTCATAATCGTCCATCTTTAAGTCGCCTGGGTCGACACCTTCTGCCCTAGCATTAGAAATACCAAAGCTTTCTTCTAGGCCATCTTCGGCCCCGGAATCAATTTCTTGCTCCCCACTAAAATCATCCTCAATCTGGAGCACAATTTTTTCCTTCTTGGTAGTCCTTGGCTTTGACGGGGCATTTTTTTGATTTGACCCACACTTTGGGCAAATTGCCTCGGGTTTAGTAAAGTCATAAAATTTTGTTCCACAAGAAAAACAGTTCCATTTTTTCCCTAAATTAGCCATTAGCACCTCGCATAGAAAGATATTAGGCTACTAAAACGTACCTAAGGGAGGCATTCTGCCATGATTTTTTTCTTTTGTCACTACTAAATGATGTTTTATAGGATAAGTAGTGAAATTGATCATAAATTTTCGCATCTGACATTCATTGGGGAAAGTTATTTTGAATAGTGCACTATGGCTAGAAATTCAGGGAGTATTGATAGACAGTTACATTCCCTGGGGTGAGCTTCAAGACGGCACAGTCTTGGTGACTGGTTCTACAGGACTGATAGGTGGTCTGGTTGTAAATACACTGCCCGAGGCAAGCAAAAAAATATGACCTTGAGAATGTTTCAAAAGTGATGATAGCATGGTTGCAGTAGCTCCTCACGTACGCCATTGACATGGTATAGCAATTCAACTTATGGTAATTCAGTGCAAATTCCAGCAAGTTTATAGTCAGCTTTTGGCCACTGACCACTGAACCGGCCACTTGTGTTCTGGGACACATACCGTACACACAAAAAGCCGTGGCAATTATGAACTATCCAAAGTAGTTCTGCTATAACGATCAAAAAGTAAAACGGTCAAGTCAATCATGAGCATACTACGCGAAACAATGCAGGTTTTGCGACGGAACCTGCCACACCAGTGCCACTGGCAAAAATTGTTTCGCTCGATACCGTGGGTTTCGGCCTTGGCACGGCTTTGCTGTTATCAAGCGTAATTTTGTCTAGAATTTTATTTACACTGGCTTATAAAGTTTTTTGATCACAACTTGGTACAAGCTAATCCACTATATTCATCTAGTCCGTAATGTTGTCCGAGTTGTTTATGCTACTTTCTTTCTGGACAATTTCCAAACTGAGGGTAAACCCAGTTTGGAAATTGGTTTTCTTCAATCAAACTTGCTTTAGACCCAGCCTCTGAGTCGGCATGCGTCAGCGACGCGTTTGATGGAAATCATGTAGGCCGCATCGCGCATATATACATTGCGCTCCTTAGCCATTGCCGAAACGGCCTTAAAAGCGTTTGTCATCTTTTGATCCAGCTTGGTGAGGACCTCGTCTCTTTCCCAGTAGTAGTTCATGTTGTTTTGGACTTGTTCAAAGTAAGAACAAGTTACGCCTCCGGCGTTGCAGAGGAAGTCCGGTACCAAGAAAATCTTTTTGCGCTGAATGACGGCATCGGCCTCTGGGGTTGTTGGGCCATTTGCCCCTTCGGCAATTAGTTTTACGCTATCTTTGATTTTTTCTACGTTGTCCGCATTTATCATGTTTTCTTGGGCGGCTGGCACCAAGACGGTGACAGGTTGCTCTATCCAAGCTGAACCATCTAACTGTTTCCAGCCATATTCTTTGGCCTTGGCTGGGTCAATTGTCCCAAACTTGTCTACCGAGGCAAGCAGTTGGGCAAATTGGATTCCCGCGTCACTTGCGTATGTGTAGGCCTTCTTGTCCTTGTTATCCCAACATGAAATCGCACAAACCCTGGCACCAGACTGTTCCAATAGGTCAAGGGTATACTGGGCAACATTTCCTGATCCTTGGATGGAAACTGTTGCGCCTTTCATGTCGATGCCTATTTCTTTAAGAGCTTCGCGGGTGGTGTAGACAACGCCATAGCCGGTTGCTTCGGTGCGACCTAGCGAACCACCCATGCCTACTGGCTTTCCGGTGATAACGCCAGGAAACTGTGCACCCATAATGTGTTCGTATTCATCCATCATCCAAAGCATGTGTTGCTTGTTGGTCATAACATCTGGTGCTGGCACGTCTTGAAGAGGACCAATATTTTTTGCGATCTGCCGGATAAAACCGCGGCAAATTTGCTCCTGCTCTTTTTCACTCAATTCCCGAGGGTCGCAGATAACGCCACCTTTACCCCCACCCAATGGTATGTCCACAACGGCAGTTTTCCATGTCATCCATGTCGCAAGGGCACGCACGGTATCGATTGTTTCATGGGGATGGAAACGTATCCCACCCTTTGCCGGGCCACGTGAATCGTTGTGTTGCACGCGAAAACCCCGAAAAACCCTAGTGCTTCCATTATCCATTCGCACTGGAATACTAAAATGGAATTCCCTCAACGGCACGCGCAAAAACTCTCGGGTTCCACTGTCTAGCCCAAGTTTTTCGGCCACGCCGTCAAATTGGCGTTGCGCCATTTCAAAAGGATTAAAGGCCTGATCAGCCATAATTACTCCTAAATAAAATTATCAGGGCCGACAAATGGACCTGAAATAAAATCAGAAAAATCTACTTGCTACCTCTATTCATCTTTCGGGAACATCTTTGCGATTGGACCCGGTCTCATGTTGAACACAACATTCATAATATACATCGTTTCATCAGGATTTTGCCCTACCGTTAAAGTAGTTATTAACTGCTCTCCATACATTATCTTGAGGTATTTGATCTTGTCGTCTCCAGGGTATGGCACAATGACAGAATTAACCAATGGCCAGCCCTCATCAGGAATAGCTTTGAGCAATCTGTAAAGTCCAGCGGTATAAATGGCTCTGGGGTTAGCCTCAAATGTTTCTGTAAGCTCTTTGTTTAGCTTCTCTGCTATCTTTTTTTCCAATTGAACTCTGGGCATATCCAACTTCATTTGATTAACCTTTTCCATCCCAGGCTCGTAGTCTTTTCGCTTACCCTCGTCTAGCTCCTTTATTACCGACTTGTATTCATAGCTCGTCCAGTTCTCGTTTAGATACCCTTTATCGACAAGGTCTTGTACCCCGAATATTTGAATTTCTTCGGCAGTTAACTTTATTGCCATTTCGCCAGCATAGTAATGGAAAATTGTTCCACCTCCCAATGCCTTGTTTTTATCAGCCGGAAAAAATATCTCCAGATGCTTTGGGTCTTTCCTAACCATGGCATACTGAAGGTGTCCCAGTACTGTTCCTGGGCCCTTTGATACTTCAGGTGCCTTAGTTGGTATCTTGTCAATGGGCTTTTTTTCGCCACACCCAATCGTGAAAACAAGCCCTGCAACTACTACTAGTGCAAGTGGTCTAAACATGCTTCCTCCTATTAACACTGTTATTAGGGATATTTCTCACAGCTTCCAAGGTGTCTATTGTACCCTATTCGTTTAATTGTTGTTGGAAGACCTAAGCAAGAATCAATATTATCTTTGGAAAAACATTATAAAAAATTAATAAAACCGTTAATTCGTTTGGAAATACTAGAACTTACAGAAGGTAAGGGGCAAGGTGAAAGGCAGTTGCTGGATGAAGCAAGCAACTTGCGAAATGCTCTTTCCGCCTACAAATGGAAAGTTATTCTTGATGCTGGTGGGAGAACCACCGACTCTGAAGGCTTTGCCAAATGGCTAGGGAGTCGCCTTGATTTAGGAGAACACATGGCCTTTGCAATTGGATCAAGTAATGGCATTCATAGCATTTTGAAGGCAGAAATTAAAGAACGCATGAGCTTGAGCCAGATGACCTTTCCTCATGATCTTTGCAGAATTATCTTCCTGGAACAATTGTATCGAGCCATGAGTATTCTACGGGGAGGGTCGTACCACAAGTAGATGTTTTTTTGTATTTTGGCCTATTTTCTATAGAGCAAACCCCCTTGGGGTTTTGAACGACGGTATAGAGGCACAGACGTAAAAACGGGTTTTGCATCTGGCTCCTCTATTAAAAAAATCATTAATAGCTACTCATCGACTGCTATTTGTGGTAGTGTTGTTAGTTTGTAGCGCATTTTTCTAAATCCGTCAGGGTTTTGAAATGGCGGGGTTTTGTAATGCCATCTGTAGTCAAGGGAAGTCGGTAATTGGGTATCAAAGAATCACAAGTTGCAAGCATCAAGGTGGTAAAGCCTTCACAACGCCCAAAAAGAGATGTTAGGGAAAAGGCTTGTGCTACCTGCGGAAGGGTATTTAGCCTCGAACCAGAGCAAAAGTTTTTTGATTGCCCTGCCTGCTACAAAAAAAAAGTTGTAGAGCAAAGGCCAAAAAAAAATACCCGCACAACGGTGCTCACCAAAATTCAGTGTTTTTCTTGCGGGGCATCAGAATTTGTTCGATTTGTCCCAGAAGATCCAAAATCAGTTCTTTGTCGTCCCTGCTTTGCAAAACGTGCACGGGAACAAAAAATCAATAAATGACATAATCATTGTGTCATAGGAGTTTGAAAAATGAAATTTGCACACCTTCTAATACTGCCAATATCAATGGTACTATCTACAACCCTGATTGGACAGCAAGGAACAGCGACTACCAATACAGCAAATCGAGCCTTACAGGAATCAGAAGAAATTCGCGCTCTCAGGTTGGCCTTTAGCGATGTATTGGATACTGTCAATAAATCATGGTTTGGTGAGCCTTACCAACAAATCAGGGCGGTTGACCTCAATGGTAACTTGGCTATTCTTTTCAGCGAAACAGCCTTGGATGAGAAAATCACCCAGCTTTCCCAAGGTGCTATTCGGTCGCCTGGAGTAAAGAGTGGCCAGGCTTTTTGTGCATTGACTGGAACTTATTTCGCAAACGGCGACCATCTCTACAATGTAAGTGGCGATTTGGGTATGATGCGCTTCCAGCGTATTGGAGAAAAGGGATTTTGGTTCATAAGGGATCAAAATGTGTACACCACGTCCATTGATTTGGCTCCCCCTGATGCTCCACTATCTTTTATGGGGTGGTTTGCCTCTGTAATGACAGACATTAAGACTGTTTATGTTGACGGCCCAACCTTCAAGGTTTCTGAAGGCAAAGTCACCACCATAAAAGGAAAGGAGGCAAAAACAGTTGTTTTTAATGCTCCCACGGCACCATACGATCCCTTGATGCGTGAGCAGGCCGCCTCAGACACATTTGGATTTTGGAAAAAAGGCCACTTGGAAGCTTCCTACGACCCTGATAGCAAACAACCTTTGAGGATGGCATTTAGCAACGTAGCCCAAGGCATCGAAGCATCAATGGATTTCGATTACAACGCAAGTGGGCGCATTAGGCAAGTTACTATTAACAACAAAAGCAAACAGTGGGAAGGCCCAGGCTTTGTTAGAGCAAGCTATGATGCTGACGGTATGATTTCGGCAATATCCGGGGAATTAACAGGAAAAATTTATAAAATAGCATTTAACCTCAGCACGACTTGGAATAAGGATAAAGGCTCTACAAGCCTACAGTCCATTGTCCCGCCAATTGCACAAAAGCTAGGCAGGGAGGATATGGAACTTCGCATAGCCATGATGTTTGCCAGCAATATCGGAGAACTACAACGGATGGGCTTTAACTTTATGACTCCCAAACTTGTTGTTGCTCCCCCTGTTGCCCCTACTCCCCAAACCGAGCAAACTCAGCGATAGAAATACATTGCCGTTTTCGATAAAGCCACTTGCGAGCTATATTTTGCAAGTGGCTTGTTAGCTGTAATGACAATCCACCAAAGTGATTTGGACATTATTGTTTGCATGTGAAATCATTCCTTGTTCCCTCCACTTTTTCTTTATCATCCCATATCTACTAAATCTGAAACGAGGCCAACCTAATGACTACTCCTTTAGCAATTGCCAACAAGACATTTTCAAACAGGCTAATACTCGGAACTGGGAAGTACACGAGTTTTGAAACCATGAAGAATTGTTACCAAGCCGCTAGGTCTGAGATGGTAACGTTGGCTGTAAGACGATTTGACCTCAACGCATCAGGAGAAGACAATATCTTAAACTGGATACCAAAAGACATTCAACTACTGCCAAATACTGCCGGATGCTTTACCAGAGAGGATACCTTACGGGTTGCTCGCCTTGCCCGTGAAGCCCTGGATAATCCTTGGATAAAGGTAGAAGTGCTTGGGGATCAAAAGAGTCTTTATCCTGATGGGGAAGAAACATTGGTAGCCTGTAAAGAATTAGTTAAGGAAGGTTTCATAGTGCTACCCTATCTAAATGCTGATCCCATACTTGCTCGCAAGCTATGTGATATAGGTGTTCATGCAATTATGCCTCTGGGCAGTGCTATTGGTTCCGGGCTTGGTGTTCAAAACCCCTATGTATTGATACTAATAAAAGAGATATGCGACAGCTACAAGCTACCAATGATTGTGGACGCTGGTGTTGGCACAGCCAGCGACGCAACCATGGCGATGGAATACGGTGCAGATGCTGTGCTACTAAACACAGCCGTTGCAGAGGCGGGAAGCCCGGTGCTGATGGCAGAGGCTATGGACTTGGCAGTAAGGGCAGGGCGACTAGCCTATGAGTCAGGTCGTATGCCACGGCGGGTATATGCCTCCGCTAGTAGTCCAATAGAAGGTGTTATTGGAAAGGCATAATACTAATACCTTTTCCTATTGCAAACTTGGTGAATGATCAAGACAAAATGGGCTCTGTAACAAATTTTGTGTAAATGGGTTTTTCACAGAGGCACCCTGTCCCCATAGATTATCGCAAATTGGTTCAGAGCGGCACCCCAATTCTTAAAGGGCATAGTCCACTTCTTGGAAATGTTCTTGAGTGCCATAAATATTAGCTTTAAGGCAGATTCATCATTCGGGAATACCTGCCGATGCTTTATGACTTTCTGAATTGTGTAGTTCAACGACTCTATTGCATTCGTAGTGTAAACTCCAGTCCTTATCTCCGGCGGAA
>WRHW01000063.1 GCA_009783055.1 Holophagaceae bacterium | reverse complement strand
ACGTTTCCCCCCAACCTCTAGTTTATAGCAGTGCGCAGGCGGGCTTGACCAAATAAAAGCAATAACAGCTAGTGCAGTGTAACACTTAAATGTTACACTGCACTAGGGTCGGGATTTACTCGCAAATCACGACCGCTAGATGCTTGCAAGGCGGACTTGCTACGCCGTTAAGCAAGCATCTAAAGCGTTACATGATGCTAGAATGGTACTGTTCTATTTCTTGGAAACTACAATGCACAATCCCCTGATTGCACATCGCTATCAAAGCGTAATTTGCCGATCTCCGGCAAAAAATACGTTTTTGTAATAATTTTTCTCTTTTTTCCTTGACACAAGCGGTTGGGTAAATGTAACTTAGTAAATTACATTTGAAAGCGATCTATGCAGGGTATCTCTCGCCAATCCGATTATGCTGTGCGTACAGTGTTGCACCTAGCATGTAATGGGGCAGATGTTACGGTTTCCACTGGTGAAATCAGCCGAGAACGCGAACTCCCTTATGCTTTTGTCCGCCAGTTTGTAAAAAAACTGGTGCAAGGTGGGATATTATCCACAACAAGAGGAAATGGCGGAGGTATTCGTTTGGCAAAGCCCGCATCCGACATCTCTTTGCTGGATGTGGTGCAATCCACGGGCGGTATACGTCTTAATACCTGCGTAGATACACCGGAAACTTGCAATCAGTCCCATGATTGTATAGTACGATGTGTATGGGCAAATGCCACAAAAATGCTTGAAAACTACCTGGCTTCTGTACGCTTCAGTGATCTGGCAAACGAAATGAATTTACATTCACAAAAATCGAATATTTGTTCAACCATTAATTAGTATCCGCGCTTTCATTATGGAAAGGAGGCCGAATGGATGTCTTTACGCTGTCGCGATTGCAGTTTGCGGTTGCGGCATACTTTCACTTTCTCTTTGTTCCACTCACACTGGGATTAAGTTTTCTGGTCGCCATCATGGAGACCTTCTATGTCAAAACTGGTGACATAGATTACAAGCGCATGGCAAAGTTTTGGGGAAAACTGTTCCTCATAAATTTTGCCGTTGGGATAGTCACTGGCATCACCCTTGAGTTTCAGTTCGGAACCAACTGGAGCAAGTACTCCGAGTACGTAGGTGACATTTTTGGTTCCCTGCTTGCCATTGAAGCAACAGCGGCATTTTTCTTGGAGTCTACCTTTATTGCAGTGTGGTACTTCGGCTGGAAAAAACTATCTCCCAAGATGCACTGTGCTTCAATCTGGATAGTTGCCATAGCAAGCAACATCAGTGCATATTGGATTCTATCAGCCAACGCTTGGATGCAACACCCTGTTGGATATGTGTTGAGGAATGGACGAGCCGAACTATCTAACTTTATTGAGATAATCACCCAGAAATACGCAGTACTAGAGTTTCTGCACACTCTGGGAGGGGCATATATTTTGGCAGGCTTCTTTGTCCTAGGCATCTCGGCATGGCATTTGATCCGCAAGAACGAAGAAGAATTTTTCACAAAGAGCTTTCAAATTGCGGCGATATGGACACTCATTTTTTCATTTGGCGAGATGGGCATTGGGCATTTTGCAACAGCAAACCTTAAAGATGCCCAGCCTGCAAAACTAGCGGCAATGGAAGCTCACTGGGAAACTGGCAAAAACGTGCCAATGCACTTACTCACATGGCCAGATGCTGAAAATGAAAAAAATGTGATTGAGGCACTTTCTGTGCCAAGCGCATTAAGCATTCTCGCAGGCAATAGGCCAGACACGGAAGTAGTGGGACTAAAAGACTTTCACCCTGACGATCGCCCTCCTGTATTGCCGCTTTTTCTCAGCTTTCGGATAATGGTGGGGCTGGGTAGTCTCTTCGCCCTAGTAGCTCTCTGGGCATGGTGGAAGAGAAATCAGATTAAGCAACAGACATTATTGCTAAAACTTTTACCATGGATGATTCCACTGCCATATCTCGCAAACGAATTTGGCTGGACAATAGCCGAATTAGGCCGTCAGCCTTGGATTGTGTATGGAATGATGAAGACTTCAGATGCTGTAAGCCCCATCGCAGTCAGTCAAGTAGCAACATCCCTTGTAGCATTTTTCGGGATTTATGCCTTGTTAGGGGCGGTGGATTTTTATCTCCTTTTCAAATTTGCCCGCAAAGGGCCAGAGGAGGTCACTAATGCCTGAGATTACTTGTCTCCAAACTACTTGGTTTGCCATTTGGGGAATCGCCTGGGCAGTCTATTTTATGCTGGACGGGTTTGATTTGGGCTTGGGAACTCTGTTTCCATTTCTGGCAAAAAATGAATTTGAAAAGAGAGCAATTATAAAGTCCATGTGGCCATTTTGGGATGGCAATGAAGTCTGGCTGATTACCGCCGGAGGCGTTACTTTCGCCGCATTTCCCAGGGCTTATGCCATTATGTTTTCTGGCCTTTACACCCCGCTGATGCTATTACTCTTTGCTCTGATCCTTCGCGGGGTTGTGTTTGAATTTAGAAACAAAGTCGATTGTGACTGTTGGAGAAAAACTTGGGACGCTTGTTTAGTTATTGGTTCTTTCCTACCTGCCCTGCTCCTCGGAGTGGCTTTTGCCAATATCTTTATGGGTTTACCCCTAGATGAAGCAGGTATTTATACGGGCAACCTGTTTACACTGCTCAATCCATACGGTCTGCTTGGAGGGATAACCTTCGTGCTAATATTTTGCACACATGGAGCCATTTGGCTTACAACGCGCACTACAGGCGAACTCAAGGAAAGAGCCCTCCAGTTTTTCAACAAGCTTTGGTGGGCAGAGGTATGTTTTGCTGGCTTTTTCCTAGGCATGACGGTGCCTTATACCAAACTATGGCACAACGTTTTCGCCAAGCCATACTTACTAATACTCCCAATCATTGCAGTGCTTGGCCTCGTTGGACAAAAGTTGTTCATGGCCAAAGGCCATAGCTGGAAGGCATGGTTTAGTTCATCAGCATTAATTCTTTTTGTGGTGCTGTTTGGCGTGGCTGGCCTCTTCCCCAACCTTCTGCCCTCCAGCATAGATGTAGCATACTCAGTGACAGCAGGAAATTCTTCTTCAAGCCCACTGACGCTGAAGATAATGTTGGGCGTTGTTATCTGCTTTTTGCCGGTGGTCATTGGCTACCAGTCTTGGGCATATAACAAGTTTAGAGATGTCATAACCCCAGAGAGCATAGACGAAGGTCAATCTTATTAGTGTCTGGTGGAAGTACCATTGGCAGAGGATTTTGGTTGGGGGTTGAGTACAGCGAAACTCTCCCCCTAAAAATCATCCTGAAGGTTTTTAGTCCCATAAACATCAGTCTGTAGACTGTATAGCAATTCAATTTTTTGTAGCTGAACTGCTATAACCATTAGTCATTAACTAGACCTGTATAGTAAACTGTCTCTATGACAGTTTCTGCCCCAGACAGCCCGCCCGCCCAAAAACCTTCTTTTTTGTCTAGGATTAAGGGCTATATATTATTGCCGGACTTAACCCCAAAACGCATTGCAATAAGTTTTGCAATTGGTTTTTGTGTGGCATGGAACCCGATCCTCGGCCTCCACACTTGGATAGCACTGGGCAGTTGTTTACTCGCAAAGGGTCTGCATCGCCCCCTATTGCTTTCCGCCACCTTCATCAATAACCCATGGACAATGATTCCCATTGCAACGCTTAGCGTTTTTTTTGGCAATTGTATGCTGGGCCGGGGATGGATGGGGGATTTATCAGGCATAGCATGGAAGAGCATTGGCATTAGTAGTTTTACAACTCGGCAGGGGTTTGACGCAATGTATGCAATGCTACAGCCAATACTCCTGCCATATCTTTTGGGTGGCTTTTCCCTAAGTATTCTGGCTTTCCCGCTTGGATACTGGTTTATGCTGAGGCTCACAAAGAGATTGCGCAGAGGAGCTACGCCCACCGCCAGTGCAAACTCCTAGCATTACTTATTCAGTTTGGCGACCTTTTGCATCATTTTGTTTACGCACCATATCACTAGACCAAACGCACCTGCGAAGATATATACATGGTTCATTATGTAGTGCAGTGTTCCAGCTGGATGGTGGGTAGATGATGAAAAAAAATTGTCTATCGAGAAATTTATCAAAAACAGCAATGTTCCTGCAATTCCTATACAACCGAATATCATCGCCAATATATCCATGCCTGTTTTTTTTTCTGTCTGAGCTTGAGTAGCTTTTGGCGACAATCGTGGCATGTTTTTGGATACGCCTCTCTCGGCCTGAGTCAGACAATTCTTGACATATTCAACTGAATCACCTATTTTCGATTGCGCCAGCTTTAGCTTTTCCTTAGCCAGCCCTGCAAGAACTTCCATTTCTACCTCGACAGCCATCGCCTTGTTTTTGGCTTCAGGTGTTCCCTTAGCTCTAAAGTGCCAATATCTGCTTGCCAGAACCTGCATTTGGTTTAGGAAATGCAAATACTCTTCTTTATTCTTTTTTTCGACCTGTTGCTCTGCTTGAGCCTTCTTTGCGTTCGCCTTCGCTTTTGCTAATTTGTCTGTCCGAGACATTATTGTTGACCTTTTTAGACTTGCCTCATTGGCTGAACACATTATATACCAGTTTTTGGTAGTAATTCTTTAGACAATATCTAACAAGAATGTTATAAAATATCTGTCTAGTACTAGTATCAAAACCCTTTCGGAGTGTTCAATGGACATGCGTTTTTTGATGAAACAAGCCCAGCAGGTGCAGGCGAAGCTCCAGGAAGCCCAACACAAAATCAGGGCAGAAGGCACAGCAGGGGGTGAAATAGTGAAGGTGACGCTCAATGGCGCAAAGGTGTTGGTCGGAATCTCTATATCCAAAGAAGCCATAGACCCCGATGACCCAAGCATGTTAGAAGACCTCATCATGGCGGCCTACGGAGACGCTTCAATTAAGGTCGGCGAGGCAATGGCCGAAGTGACTGGGGGCATGACGGCAGGGTTGAATATCCCTGGGTTTAACTTCTAAAGTAATTTCAATACCATGCTGTCCGTCTGCGCTTTCCATTTCGCCATGCGCTCCAAAGTCGCCCCCGGCTTTATTTCAACGCAGTCTACCAACTCCGTTGTTTCAAACCCCCATGGGGGTTTGAAAATGGCTCTTCTTAAACAACCATCACCCAAATGAAATTGCCACCGCCATTAGAAGCTGTAACGGCAGAACTCCAAAAACTGCCGGGCATAGGCCCAAAATCAGCCCAGAGGATTGCCCTCCACCTGTTAAAAGAGGGTCCACAATCAATGGGGCATTTAGCCGAACTGATAAACGCAGTTGCTGAAAAAGTAGGTTTTTGTCAAGTTTGTGGCTCGTTTACAGACATGCCGGTATGTTCAATTTGCGAAAATCCCAACCGGGATGGAGCAGTGCTGGTCATAGTTGCTGAGGCAAGCAACGTGCTGACCTTTGAAAGAAATGGTCTATTCAAGGGTCGCTACCATGTGCTAGGCGGGCTAATCAGCCCCTTAAAGGGCGTTGGGCCTGACCAATTGCGGATTCGCGAATTGCTAAGTCGCTTAGAAGATAAAAATATCCACGAAGTAGTGATCGCCACCAACCCCACCCTAGACGGAGAAACAACTGCCGCGTGGCTCTTTAGAATATTGGAACCTCTTGGAAACACTGGCCTAAAGGTCTCCCGAATTGGCCTAGGGCTTCCTATCGGTAGCGATTTAGAGTATGCGGATGACCTCACCCTAGGTAGGGCACTGGAGGGCAGACGAGCTATAGGTAGTGGCTAGTAATTGCTTTTTGGTATGACAAGTGCCAAGTGGCTGGAATAAGTATGGATCGCAACTTGCCATGACCAGCAAATTTAAGCTACTAATACTAGGTTGCGTTTAATCGGGATTAAACGCGAAGCGCAAAAGTTTTTGCAAACACGAGCAAAGCCCGTATTTTCAAAAACTTGCGGGCACTGCTTTCGCATTGCCGTTATACCAAGTTGCTCCCGTATGGGTGCAACTTGGTATAATACCATTTTCTATTGCTAACTTTAGAAACCGTTTGTATAAGTCAAATGAAATCAAAAATTAACTGGACAAATACTCAAATTAGCAATCCAAAACGGTATAACTTGGTATAAAAAGGTGCTATACTTGCACCCAAAGGAGGCCGACATGGGAAATGGACAACTAGCTACTGCTTTACCAGAGCCAATCGTAGCTGGAACTTCATATGGTGCCGATGTTGCAGAAGGGACTGTCGCCACTGCTCCACTGTACGGAAGGCTACCTGGGCCGGCCGAGGCTCTGGAGGCAATAAGGTTGGGCGAGGAAGACATCAAAGCTGGCAGGGTTGTGCCTGTCGAAGAGATGATTGCAGAATTGGAGCGCATACTTGCCGAAGGTGTATAAGGTTGGCATCTCCTCCAAAGCAAGAGGACAATTTACTGGGCATGTAAAGTTTTTACAGCGCGAAAGCCTCAATGCCGCAAAAAGATTGGTGTCGAGCTACAAGAAGTCAATTGCTAGGATTGCCGACAACCCATTCCAGTTCCCCTTTGCAGATGAGTTGGACATTTCAAGTCTGCCGCAAAATACATACAGGAAATGCCTGTTTGAGGAACGGTACAAAATGCTCTTCAAGCTGGAAGAAACTCTAGCAATAATCGTGGCAGTTATCGATACCCGCATGGAAAACACAGACCTGTAACATTGTCGACAATACATCAAGCCAAGGATACACCATGAAAAAACAACACACATTGTTCCTTGCCCCCGCCCTCGTAATTGGCTTCATGGGCTGTTCCGGCGGTAGTAGCGATAACAATGTAGCCGTAACCGGCGTAACACTTACCAGCACCCTATCCGTCCAGATCGGCAAAACTGCCACACTTACGGCATCCGTCCAGCCCAGCAACGCCACAAACAAAGGCATCACATGGCAGAGTAGCAATACAGGTATTGCCACCGTAAATAACGGCACGGTTACGGGTGTAGCCATAGGCGAAACAACAATCACAGCCACCACCACAGACGGCAACAAGACCGCCACCTGCGCCCTAAAGGTAACACAGTACGACCCCGTGGAAGAGGTCAGAAGACTCGCCGAATTCAACCGCCTCAGTGCCCCAGTAAAAAAAGACGAAACAATAATTGAAGTTAAAACAATAGAAGATTTTTTGAAAGGCGTCAGCTTTGGATATGGGCTTGATACACATGTCATTTTCGGACATAATTTTATATTATCCTCAACAGTAACAGGTCAGTTAAAGGAAGAACTGGAAAAAGAAGTTGAAAGGAGAAATTTCAATCTTGCCTATTCTTGGGAGCATGAGTTTAGACACGGAGCAAATGCTAAATATGTTTGGGCCATTAAGGAACCCAAAAACAATTGGAAAGCGTATTTCTCGGATGAAATTTCTGCATATTTAGCATCTACGATGTTGTTCCGCAAAAATATGCTGGAAGAATATGCAAAACAATTAGAATTGGCGGGCAGAGACCCCCAAAAAGTCAACTTCAGCGCTTTGTCATATCAATTGGCAACTGGGATGGGAATTGATCCTAACGCACCTAAGACTCATATGATTACATGGTGGGACATGAAGAATAATTTTATGGAAATGAAATCTTCTGTGTCGCAAGATGAAGCCACACAATTAATGGATTATCATTTCAATTACTTTTTGTATGTATTTAATTCTAGTCCTTCTTATGCAGATATTATGAACAATATGTGTTTTAGCACCACCACCTTCACACCATGTAGCTACGACACTGACGAATGGTTAATGACGGGACTGAATGCCATGTTCACCTATAAAATTGGAGACAAAGACGTCAATCTGTTCGCCCTTATGACTCCAGCCGGCCAGCAAGCCTTTTTGAAGAAATTGAACGACAAGATGGAAGAAGAATACGCCGCATGGCTGGCGGGGAAGTAGGGGATAGGCTTTTATGGACAAACCAACTGTCACCTATTCGTCCTCTGGCGTAGATATAAATCGTCAGGATGAGGCTCTACAGCGAATCAAACCACTAGTAAAGGCCACCCGCACAGATGGTGTAAAGAGCGACATAGGGCTTTTTGGAGGGCTGTTTAGCGCGGAATTTCCAGAATCAAAGCCACTGCTTGTAGCCAGCATGGATGGAGTTGGAACCAAAATGAAGGTGGCTCGCATGGCCGGGGTTTGGGACACGGTAGGGGCTGATTTAGTAAACCACTGCATAAACGACATTTTAGTTCAAGGAGCCAGACCCCTATATTTTTTGGACTACATAGCCGCTCAGCGGTTGGAGCCGACAATAATAGAACAAATAGTTAGTGGCATGGCAAAGGCATGCAAAGAGGCCGAATGTGCCCTCATAGGTGGCGAGCTTGCAGAAATGCCCGGAGTGTACGCAGAAGGTGAAGTAGATGTTGCAGGATGTATTACAGGAATAGTAGACGAAGAAGAATTATTGCCAAAAACAACTGCTATGTCCCAAGGTAATGTTGTTATTGCATTGCCATCCTCTGGCCTGCACACCAATGGATATTCCTTAGCTCGCAAGGTCTGTTTTGATGTTGCCGGATTAGGCATTGGAGACGAACTCCCCGGCACAGGCACCTCAGTAGCTACTGCGCTCTTGGCTGTACATAAAAGCTATTTATCCTCCTTGTTCCCTTTGGTAAAGAGCAAAAAGGCCCTGGCGATGGCACATATCACTGGAGGTGGCCTGACAGATAACGTGCCGCGCATCTTGCCACCAACGCTGGATTTTGTGGTGGATACTTCTAGCTGGGAAGTACCTGCGGTCTTTAAATTCATAATAGAAAAGGCAAACATGCCAATTGAAGATGCACGACGTTCTTTCAATCTAGGAGCTGGGATGGTGGTTGTTGTAGCAAGGGAAGAATGCACTGCTACGATGGAACACTTAATATCATCAGGAGAAAGGCCTTGGATAATTGGTGAATTGATCGGTGGCTCAGGCGGTGTAGTGTATCGGTGACATGTTTGTGACTGTTCATTTGCAAATTATCATTGATAATTCTATAATTCAGGTATGTTATTTAGGCTCTTCGCCATAATCTTGGTGTTTTCGTTTCCAGTGTTTGCCCAAAGGCAAGCGGTGCAATACTACTATACCTATGAGGATTCCAGTGGCAAAAAACTTATTAATAATCTTCCACCGGACTACATGAAGGGTAAGGGCTACAGGCTGATAGATGTCAAAGCAGGCACAATCAAATCAGCGATAACCAACACACAGATGTCGCAGGTGATTCGTAGCCCTGAAATGATTTCTCTGATAGATAAGATTTCAGGCGAACATGGCGTAGATACATGGCTGGTACGTGCAGTAATACAGGCTGAGAGTGCATTTTATGAACGTGCCCGCAGTAGAGCCGGAGCATTAGGACTGATGCAGTTGATACCTGCTACAGCCGCGAGGTTTGGCGTTGTCGACCCATTTGATCCGGTACAGAATATTACTGGCGGGGTTAAATACTTGCGATGGCTTATGGATCATTTTAAGAACGACTTCACAAAAGTTATCGCCGCATATAACGCGGGCGAAAATGCCGTAAAGAAATACAATGGAATCCCGCCCTATGCAGAGACAAGAGCTTATGTCCCCAAGGTAATGAACTTGTGGAAAAACAAGTCGGTTGTAGCAGATCCAAAGGCGAAAGGTTCTATTGATTACTTAAACCAAGGGAGCGGTGGTTTTGTCGTAAATGAAAATGCTGATGTTCCATCGACTCCAAAACCTGCCCCTCCACCACCGATGTATTATTGGGAAGATGCAGAAGGTAGACCTTCCATTACGGATAGACCCCCTCCAAAAGGGGCAAAAAATATTAAGAAATACTGATGCAGTTATTCTTCAATCGTAGTACTGGTGCTTCTTTTTATATGAGCATCGAGTGCATGACTGACACAGCTATAGGCAGACAGCAGTTGTTCATATAGTTGGCTTGGTGGCACTTCTACTTCATAGCCCCTTCCGTATGCTTCAAGCATGGCCGCAAGCGCCCTGAGGCGCATGGCTCCTATAGTTCCAGCCGATCCCTTTATTGCATGAGATATTTCCATGATTTTTGTCAAATCGTTTGACTCAATAGCACTCTTTAATGCAACAAACCGTTTTGGCTGATCGGTCGTGAAAAGCTCAACCATCTCTATCGTCAGCCCCAACTCCCCGCAGTCAATCTCTATCAACTGGTCGAGGGTTTCCTGATCCAAAACGGGGAGATCGCCTAGATTTTCTATACTGGGGATGAGGAAGGGGTCAGTAACCATTGCAAACAATTATTGCATTCGATACAGTTTTTTGGCTAGTTTTTTATAGACTGCATTTGCAAATATTTTTGCCTCTGGGACTTGTAACAACATCGTCAGCCCAAAATATAGCAATGCACAGACGGCGATCAGGGGAAACAAACGCAAAGAAATATTAAGCGTCCCTATAAAAAAGTGAGGATCATTGATCTGGAGTAGTCTGTTTCCATACCAAGCCGCGAGACCCATCATGGTTGCCGCGATACCCATTCTCAGCCAACCGCTGGCAACATCCCAAATTGGCAACCGACCAAGCGTATACTTGAGTCTCCAAGCCAAAAACCCAAGTCCTACAAATGCTGAAAGACTATTGGCCATGGCCATTCCATTTGTTCCCATAGGTTTCATAAGTATGAGGCTAAATGCTACATTACATGAAAACGCAACAAGTGCCGCAAGTGCAGGGCCTCGATAATCTTTCATGGCATTTAGTGTCTGGGTGCTTATCCGCGCAGAGGCAATAAAAATCAGGCCAATAGCCTGAAATGGCAATGTTGCTGATGTCCAAGCCACTGCCTCGGCCCCAAAGGCCCCTTTGTGGTAAATCATGGCTATGATTGGTGTGGCAAGCAATGCCATACCCACCGAACCGGGTATGGCAAACAAGGCAGTACCTCTGAGTGCCTCCCCAAGACTTGATCGCAATCCGTCAAGGTTGCCTTCACTTGCAAGACGACTCATTGCTGGGAGGCTCACGGTTGCCATGCTTACAGCAAATAGTCCCAAAACAAGTTCACCGAGTAGGTTTGAAGTTGCTAGTACCGTTTGAGCACCATCCCCTAGCCGGCTTGCGAGGCTTTGGCTGACGACTACGTTGATGGGATGTATGCCAACGGCGATAATTCCGGGCACCATCCGCGATAATGCCAACCGCACGTCTGGGTTACTGAATTTAGTAGTACACCCAAACCGAAAGCCCATTCGCATATATGGGAAAGTTAGTATGGCGATTTGCACCACGCCATGAACCAGCAACGCTAATGCGAATACAATGGATGCCCTACATCCGTGTGGCTGGGACATAAAATGAAAGGCTACCCAGCTTACAATAATAAAGGCCAGGTTTCCCCACATATTGGTTGAGGCCGCCAGTGCAAATCGCTGGCGCATGTTTAGTACCGCCGCCATTGCCGCTGTGATGCTTACCAGCAACAAATAGGGAAACATTATCTTTCCCAATGTCGCACTCAGAGCAATGTCAGCAGGTAAGTTTTCCTTGCCTAAAAGCACTCCCCACATGAATTCCAACTGGGCTAAAAAACCTGTCCCCGGTAGCTTGCCCAGCATTAATAGTGCTGTAATGGGGGTCATCAGGAGAACGCCAACCGCACAGATAACCAGCAGAATTGCACAAAGCGTTCCTAGGAAGTCTGCAACAAATTTTTTTGCTTGAGCCTCTCCCTGCTTTGTATCAATGTCCACTAAGGTTGGTAAAAAGGCGGCTGTCATGGTTCCCTCCGCAGTGAATCGACGGAGCATGTTTGGTAGCCTATAGGCAATCTGGTAAGCGTCTGAAATATTGCTTAGACCTAGATGCGCCCCTACCATGCGCTGAACCACTACACCGGTAAGGCGAGATAATAGAGTCATCAATCCCACTACCCAGGCGGAAGAAAGGAGGGAGTGACGGGCAGTCTGTTTTGAATAATCCATAACGGGTCATTTTACAGTCTAATTGGGAAAATAATAGCGGACAAACAGCAGATTAGCTGGTTTGCGAAATAAACTTCACCCATCTTCTCTAAACCTTGTATTTTTCAAAACTAATTCTGCCGTTGTTTTTGCTGATTCGACTAAGGCACTTACAAACGTATCCTTTGGATTTTGCAATATTTCCTGCGTAGGCCCCCACTGAACGAGCGTACCCCCATTTAGTACTGCAATGTAGTCTGCCAAATATATAGCGTCTGTCAGGTCGTGAGTTGAAAAGATGGCAGTAGTGTTTGTTTTAGCCAATATATGTCCTAGGTCGTTAAGCAACATCGTTTTTGATGGCGCGTCTAGGGCAGAAAAAGGCTCATCCAACAACAGTACATCAGGTTGCATCGCGATTGCTCTGGCTATGCTTGTGCGCTGAGACTCTCCACCAGATAGTTTAATAGCCGAGCGGTTAAGCAGATGTGAAATTCCTAATAATCTGGCTGTATTGCTTATTCTCTGTAGACGTTCAGATTTTGGTAGCCCGCGCAGTTGCAAACCAGCTTCGATATTGCCCTGAACTGTAGTGTTAAATAATAGTGGCTCATGGAATACAAGGGTGGTGTGTTGGCGCAGAGTGGCTTGCTTGCTAGTTCCAGAAATGTTGACCCCATTGAAGAGCAGGCTACCTCTAGTGATTTCCATGAGGCCCGCCAAGCAGAGTAGCAATGTGGTTTTGCCAGAGCCATTGGGGCCAACTACTGCTGTGACCTTTCCCGACTCTATGTCTAAGGAAGGCACGTTTAGTACCTGGATTCCTCCTTGGCTTGCAGTCATGTTTTTCAACTTGAAAATTGCTGGGATGGTCATCTGGGACGTTCCCGTTGTTGCAAGTGGGTGAGCAAGGCATTTACAGCGAATGAAAGCAGTAACAAAATAAAGCCAAGTGCCAATGCAGAATCAAAATTGCCGCGCCCTGTCTCCAAGACTGTGGCGGTTGTGAGTACTCTGGTGTATCCCTTGATGTTGCCACCAACCATGATTGAGGCCCCTATTTCAGAAATCACACCGCCGAATCCGGCCATTATTGCGGCCATGATGGGCAGACGTGCCTCCCTTGCAAGTAACCAAACTAACTGCAATCTGGTGGCTCCCAGGCTAAGAATTTGTAGTTTAAGATTTGGTGGTAGGTTTTGAATTGCTGTAAGACTCAAACCTGCAATTATAGGCGTTGCAATGACAATCTGGGCAATAACAATAGCTGTAGGGGTATAGAGCAGTTCAAATGATCCAAGTGGGCCATTGCGCCACAAAAATAATGTCACCCACAGGCCAACTACAACTGGTGGCAACCCCATGCCGGTATTTATCAATGCAATGATAACTTGCCTGCCAGGGAATTTATTTAGTGCCAATCCCATACCCGTGCTAACTCCCAGCACTAGACTTACTATGGTGGCTATGCCAGATATTTTCAAAGTCAGCCATGTTATGCTTATAACTTCGCGATCCAGCCTCCAAAGTAGTTCAGCCGCCTTTTTGATTCCCTCCCAAATCAAGTCCAAACTACACCTCGATACTTCAATCTGCTACCCACTATCCACTATTTAACTGGCAGAGCAGATGGAAAAAATAAGGGTGAGCCGTACTTGTCTACCCCAAAGACTGCAATGAGTTTTTGTGTGGTTTCAGACACGCAAAAGTCAGCAAATTGTTTTGCACCTATTGAATTTGCCTTTGGAAATTTATCTGGGTTTACTTCGATTACGTGGTAGATATTTTTTAAGATGGGATCGCCCTGGGAGAGGATGGCTAGGTTCAAAGTTTTTTCGAGCGATAAATATGTCCCCCTATCAGTTAGGGTGTATCCCTTCTTTTCGGCTGTAACAGCTAGGGTTTGCCCCATACCTGTACCAGTTTCTTTATACCAGTCATTTGTTGGAACAATTGACGCCAGTTCCCAGATTTTTTTTTCCAGAGCATGGGTGCCACTTTCGTCCCCCCTGGAATAAAACAATGCTTTGCTGTTGGCGATGCGCCTAAAGGCATCTGCACAATCTTTGGTACTCTTGATACCGGCAGGATCACTTTCAAGGCCAACAATGACAAAATCGTTGTGCATTACTAGCCGGCGGTTACTGCCAAAGCCCTCCCTGACAAATTGTTCTTCGGCAGTAGGGCTGTGAACCAATAGCACGTCCGCTTCGCCTCTCTTTCCCATAGCCATAGCCTGACCAGAACCAACTGCGATAGTTTTTACTAAATAGCCAGACTGCTTTTCAAAAATTGGAATCAACACATCCAATAAACCGGAGTCCTGCGTACTAGTGGTTGTGGCGAGTATGATTGATTGCCGGGCTTGTGCCCCCAGATGGTTGCAGGTAAGCATCGCATAGCAGATGAGAGCAAATAAAAATTTGGAGTGTCTTTTCATTGGTAAGCTCCATAAACCGTTAAGCATCCTAAATTATATCGAATCATCGTCCTTTAGCAAAGCCTTAAAGTCCTTGACAGAAGATGAAATGGCACACCATGCCTGACTTTCGATGTGTCGGTATTTTTCGAGAACCAAACATCCCATTTCGGTGAGCCTTGCGCCACCTCCCGTTGCACCTCCCTTAGAGGCTTCTACCAAGGGTTCGATAAAAAATTTATTCATGTCCTTGACAATCATCCAGGCTTTGCGATAGCACATGCCCAAGTCTCTACCTGCGGCAGAAATGGAACCAGTTTTTACAATGGCCTCCAGCAGTGCCGCTTTTCCAGGACCGATGGCGATTTTATCTCCAATGGGAACTCGGAGTCTTATTATGTGATCTGGAGTAATTTTCATAGCTGTCGGTCTCCTCGTGGCATCCATCCTTGTCATTTTACCAGACTGGATTATCAGATTTCAGCATCCAGTTATCGACTTTTTCCCACTGTAAATTATTCACAAAATTGAGATATAATTAGTTTTGTGGCCACCTGCCGATTTACACTAATACCAAGTTGCACCCAAACGGGAGCAACTTGGTATGACGGCAATGCGAAAGCAGTGCCCGCAAGTTTTTGAAAATACGGGCTTTGCTCGTGTTTGCAAAAACTTTTGCGCCTCGCGTTTAATCCCGATTAA
>WRHW01000062.1 GCA_009783055.1 Holophagaceae bacterium | reverse complement strand
TAGGGCTTTTGTTAACTGCTTCAGTAACCCTCCAGGTCCCGCAAAGTCCTCTGGGTCCCCGCTGTAACCCTTCAATATCTCGTCTAATACTTCTTTCGTAAACGCCATCATAAACCTCCTTCTCAAGTTTAGGCGTTTACACAAAATCTGTTACATGGTCGAGTACTTCCGAATGGCGGGCAATTGAGGTATTGCAAAATGGCTCAATCTACTCGCTATCTGCTCCGATGTCGTCGTCTTGATCCTGCACTTCTATGTCGAGGCGTTTTAGTTTTTCGAGGAAGGTTGTCCGTTTGAGCCCCAGCAACTCGGCGGCTCGCTTTTTATTTCCCCTGGTGACTGAGAGAGACTGCAACATAAATTTCTTTTCTACGTCTGCTACTACTTGGTTGAGGTCGAGCCCGTCAGGCGGGAGTTCTAGCACTGTGTTTGGGGTTGGCAATATTGGATCGATATACTGAGGAGCTGGCGGAATATTTTCCAGTATTGCCTGTTCTTCGATTTCGGTTACGCGATCTAGCAAAAATGTGAAGTCTTCTCGCGTCAACACTGGCCTTGTGGCAGATAGTATTATCGACCTTTCGATGGCATTTTCGAGCTGGCGGACGTTGCCTGGCCAAGGCAATGCAATTAATAGTGGGTCTACGCTTGGGTGCAGAGCTTTTGGATAAATGCCGTGTTCGCGGGCTTTTCTATTTAGAAAATGCTGGGCAAGGTATGGTATTTCTTCTCTCCGCTCTCTCAGGGGGGGCAGAGAAATGGGCACTACGTCTAGTCTATAAAAGAGGTCTTCCCTAAAGGCTCCTTCCTGCACTTTTTCCCATAGGTCTTGGTTGGTTGCCACTACAACCCGGACATCAATCTTTATTGGGCCTCCTCCTCCGAGTGGCTGGACTTCTCTCTCTTGTAATACCCTTAATAATCTGACTTGAGCGGCGGTTGGCATTGTGGCGACTTCATCGAGAAAGATTGTCCCTTTTTGGGCTTCGATAAATTTGCCGGGGGTATCTTTTCGGGCATCTGTAAACGCACCTTTTGTGTAACCAAAAAGTTCGGATTCGATTAGGTTTTCTGGTATTGCCCCGCAGTGGACTGCCACAAATGGACCATCACAATCCGCGCTCATTTTGTGCACGGCCTTGGCTACTACTTCTTTTCCTGTGCCGCTCTCGCCTGTCAGCAATACGGTTGCTTTTGTGGCTGAGGCCGCCCTTGCTTGCGCTAATACTTCCTGCATGGCCTTGGATAAACCAACTAACCCCAATCCCAACCCCTGTGAGGCTGTTAGGGGAGGGTGTTCCTGAGTTGAAGGGCGCAATCCTGTTTGTGGGGGTTCGTCTTTTAATATGCCCCAGCGGACGCTACCCAATTCTGACCAAGCGGCAAGAAATTCTGTGTTTATAGGGGTTGCGCCGGGTTCGCGCAATAATAATATCGGCAGGGCGGCTACTTCGCCACTCATTCTGACCAGTGAGGGGGGTGGTTCCTGGTTTCCTACGGAAATTGCCCATAGTTCTGCCTCTTTTGGGGGCAGGGCTGGTGCTACATTTCGATCCATCGTCACATCCCACTGGCTACCCCAGCGGTGCTCGACTCCACCGGTGGATTCACCTAGTGTTGACCAATGGAGACGCGGGAGAAATGTCAAGGAAAAATTACCTCAAAATGTTATGATATACCAATAAAACAAAAATTGTCAAAAATCTGACAGGTAGTTTTTTTCCTAAATGCTCTATAGTGGGAGATACTAGATGGTAGCTTTTTTTGATAACTAAACATTTGTAACAAGTAACTGATATTATATTTATATGAGGCTTGAAAATCCTCATACGTTTGTTATTAGGAGAAAACATGCGTCCATATTTTTTGCTACCACTGACCTTGACAATTTCTGCCCAAGAAGTACCCACCACCCTAAAGGATCAGCAGTTCCTCGCTGTGACTATTTATAATAGAGGTGATGCCCTTGTTAAGGATCAGAGAGAGGTAATGCTACCAAAAGGCTTGGTATCGCTAGCCTTTCAGGAAATCTCTGCACAAATTAGACCTGAGACGGCTATTTTGAGCAATCTGACTTCCCCAAAGGATTTTTGGATAGCTGAACAAAATTTCGATTTTGACCTGCTTACCCCGCAGAAACTCTTAGATAAATACGTGGGCGAAAAGATTGCAGTCATTTCCACTAGACCAACACATGATGGCATGGGAACTATTGAATTTAAGGAAGACGCTACGGTGCTGGCTACAAATTCAGGCGTGGTTTTACAGTTTGCCGACCGCATTGAAACATCTGTTCCGGGGCGCATTATTTATCCAAGTGTGCCTGTAAACCTGCGTGCAAGGCCAACACTGGTGATGAGTATTAATAGCCCGATAGATAGGGCGCAAAAACTTGAACTCAGCTACTTAACTTCTGGGCTGACTTGGAGGGCAGACTATGTGGCCAGCTTGAGTTCAGATGAAAAATCTTTGGATTTAAGCGGATGGGTGACGCTGACTAACAATAGCGGCACTACATATCCAAATGCTGTGTTGCAATTGGTGGCAGGAGATGTAAATAGGGTGGTAGCTAAGCGCAATATGCTAGAGGTAGCGGATAAGGCACCAATGCAAATGGTGGCGATGGCATCGGCTCCGCAGATGAATGAAGAAAGCCTATTTGAGTACCACCTATATACACTAGACAGGCCGACTACACTTAAAGATAAACAGACAAAGCAGGTTGCTTTGCTGTCGGCTTCAGGCGTACCTATCCGGAAGGAATATTTGTTGCAGGGCCAATCTCATTATTACAGTGGCTCGTATGGTGAATTGGGCAACAAGCTAAAGATTGGCGTTTTTGTTGGGTTTGAAAATAAGGAGAGTGCATCTCTAGGCAAACCACTACCCGCTGGCACGATTAGGGTATATACAAAAGATAGCTCTGGCCGCTCGCAATTCATCGGTGAGGATGCTATTGACCACACTCCAAAAAATGAGGATGTGCGCTTAAAGCTGGGCGATGCCTTTGATATTACTGCTAGGCGTAAGCAAACAGACTATAAGCGAACAGATACTTCAGGCAAAAACAGGTTTATCTATGAAAGTGCTTACGAGGTTGAAATCAAAAATGCCAAAAAGGAGGCTGTTACTGTAATAGTATTAGAGCCTGTGCCAGGCGATTGGGAGATCATTGAACAGACACATCCCTATACAAAGGAAACTTCTGGTACTGCAAAATTTTCTGTAAAGGTGCCGGCTGAGGGTAGTGCTACCCTCAAATACCGCGTCAGAGTTAGGATTTAGTAAATGCGTCTACTGTTTTTTTTGCTTTTAGTATTACCGCTTTCTGCCCAGGCGTGGGACATTCGTTTTGAGGCTCCATTATTTTCCGGAAAAAACCTGCCTACAACACTTGTTTCGGGAACAGGGCAACTCACAACGGGTAAGCTGGATTCCACAAAGGGCGGCATTTTATCTGTTAACCATCGAATGATTCGCCTCAGCCCCCTATTTCGCCTTGAGTGGGGGGCAGAGATTAACCAGTGGGATTCGTCCGGGTTTGTAAGACAGGATTCAATAACCTTGAACTCCAGCTTTAAGCAAGTGGGGGGCGGGGTTGGACTCAATGCACAATTATGGATACCGTTTACAGGGCTATGCGCTGAAATTGCAGTTATTCAGCGTCTACAGCAATATAAATACTCCACAGACAATTTTGATTCTCACAAATCCACTGAAAGCACTACGTGGCTCCGATTTGGATTGCGGTGGCGGTTGCCTTTTGTACCAATTTTGCATCCCTATGTCGCCGCCAGCTACCAGCAACCGGTCTCTGATCATCAGCCAGTACGCGTTAATTCAATAGATAATCTGGCTGATTACTTTATTGATGGTAGCGGTAAGGATACTCAAAAACTTTGGACTTTCGGGGTAGGAATAACTTTTTGAAATTAGCTCTACTTTGACTGGAGTGCAATCTCCAAAAATTATTCGTACCTCAGTGCATCTATTACGTCCAATTTGGCGGCTTTAAGCGCGGGCAGAAATCCTGAGACAACACCCACAACTCCACTAAATCCCAAGCCTAGCATCATAGCCCAACTTTCGGCAGTAGCTGGCAGGTTGGCATAGAGTCGAAGTATGATTATCCCCACCATTGCAAGGAAAAGTCCTAAAAAGCCTCCCACAACTGAAAGCACTACTGCTTCTGTTAGGAATTGACCCATAATGCTTTTTTGTGTTGCTCCCAATGCTCGTCTTACACCAATCTCGCGTGTGCGCTCGGTGACAGAGACTAACATGATATTACTGATTCCTATGCCACCGACTATCAACGAAATGCTGGCACCCAGTGAGAGGAACAGGCTTAGAATATTGGCCTGATCTTCTCTCATTTTGATGAAGTCTTCTTGTTTTCTGATCTGGAATGGAGTTTCGTCTCTTGGCATAACGCGCATACGCTGACGTAGAAAGGCTGTAATTTCATCCTCTGCTAAATCAGATTTTCCATCTTTCGCGCTAACAATAATTGAAGACAAGCGGTCGTTTCCTATTAGCTTGCGCATCACTGTTGTATATGGGGCTATAACGGCATCGTCCATGTCTCGCCATCCGGATGATCCTTTTTTCTCCATCACACCAATAATCTCAAACAGCGACCTGCGGATACGGATGGTCTGGCCGATGGGTTCTTCGCCCTGTGTAAACAACGCGTCTACAACTGATTGCCCGACAAGACACACCCGAGCCTGGGTAGAAATTTCTGACTCATCAAAAAAACGCCCCTGTGCAACGTGCCAACCACGGATAGTTGGAAAAAACTCATTGGAACCGTATATTTGTGGCATAGCGTTGTTGTTTAGGAAAACCACTGGTTGACTTGTTTCTACATTGGGGCTCGCCGCAACCACGGTATCTGGGCACTCTTGTGCTATGGCGAGTGCGTCCTCTGTTTTTAGTCTCTCAGATGTACCAGCCGAGCCAGGGCCGAAACCTCGTCTCTGCATTGCTTGAATGGTGAGCATGTTGGAGCCCATGCTTTGAATCATTGCGATTGATTGCTTTTTAGACCCCTCGCCTATACCAATCATGGTTATCACACTGCCGACACCGATGATGATGCCTAGCATGGTCAGAAAGGCTCGCATTTTATTGCGGGTGATTGCAAAAAAGGCTAACTTTACAAATTCCAATACATTCATGTTCGTCTCCGGTATAGGCTTTCTACTAAACCACTTTCCTATCGCCCGATCCTCATGCCGCCACCGAATGGGCTAGAGGGGCCTTGTGACTTGTTTTTCTTACCTTCTTCAACGCCTATAAGGATTTCCATGTTGTCTGTAAGCCCGATACCTGATATTTCGGAGTACTGAATGTCCGTCAATCCGACTACAACGGGGATAGACTTTACTTTGCCCTTGTCGTCTAATACCCAAATACGGTCATCCCTCATAGCTACTAGCCCTCTGTCTGCGATGCGCTCACGTCTTGCTACCTGCATGTTGCGTTGCTGACCGGGCATCATTTGGGGTCTCGGCCCAGCCTGTCCTTGGCCGGGCTGACCCTGACCAGCTCCAAATGGATTGCCGGGACCTGTAGGGGGAACGTAATCTTTGACGTACTGGGAAGCTGTAAACCTAAGCGCAACGTTTGGAACTCTTAGGATGTCACTTTTTTCTCTGGTAATGATGGTTACGTTTGCAGTCATCCCAGGGCGGAGTAAATATTCGCCTTGATAAAATTCGCCTCCGGACTTGATGATGGCACTCTGGGGTGCCTGACCGCCTTGGAGGGGAGTGGCTTGGGGAGTCCGGCTTCTGAAAACCGGTGTGCCACCTTGACCTCCGAAGCCATCAGGTCCCTGCCTTTGTCCCCTTTGTGCCATCATTTGCTTAGTGCGCTCTATCCATGCTTCTTTTGTTATGTTAGGTTCGTTTTCAAGAATGCGCGCTTTTCTAGCTTCCCAAGTGGCATCAAAGTTTGGCTGACCGTCTTCAGTGGTAATAATCATGCTGGCAAACCCGCCTTGGCCACCTGGTCGCCTTTCGGGGCCTCCTGCTTGTGGTGCCTGTGGGGTCCGCGGGGTCTGGTTACGCCCTTCAGACGGGCGATCCTGCGACTCACCTCTGGGACTACTTCCGCTTGGAGTTACCGGTGCTTGGGCGGTGTCCGATGACGATCTTTCACTTCTCTCACCTCTATCTCCTCTCTCACCTCTTTCGCCCTGGCCAGGCATCTGACCAGATTCCATCGCTGACAGCATCGCCAAGCGACGCTCTCTCGCCAGCTCTTTTTCTTCTTCGATTTCCTTTTTTGTCCTGTTCTTTACTTCGACAACAACTTTATAATTGACAACATTCTGTTGCGATGTGGAATCCAGCCTCACTTGGGCAACTACACCATGGAAAGGTGTGTCTGAGCCAACGCTATCAACAGTAAAATTGGCAACCTGTCCAACGTCTATTTCGGCCATGTCGGCTTCATCCATGTTAATTTCTAACTTCATCGTACCCAAATCTTCGGCTATCTGAAACAAGGTTGGGACCTGCATAGAGGCCTGCACTGTCTCGCCAACGTCTGATCGTCGCTGTATGACGATGCCATCCATTGGGGCATAGATATTGCAGTAGTCTAGGTCAGCCTTGCGCTGTTCGAGTGAAATCTCTGCACGCTCATAGGATGCAGTGGCATTGCGTAGGGATATTTCTGCCCGCTCCAAATCGGCATCAGAAATCAGCTTGTTGTCATGTAAAGTCTTGGATCGCTTGTGCTGAATTTCAGCATCTTTTAGGGTCACTTTGGCATTTTCGAGAGAAATCTCCGCTTCACGCATTCGTTGACTATACAAAAGATCGTCAATGGTTGCTATGAGTTGTCCCTTTTTGACAATGCTATTATAGTCTGCGTTCAGCGACATCACCTTGCCGGAAACCTGTGTACCTACATTTACTTGGTTCATGGCGAAGAGTGTGCCAGTTGCACTTACGCGCTTGCGTACCTCGCCTCTCTCAACAATAGCAGTGCGCCATTTGACTTCATCTGTGTTGCGATTAAAATACCAGTATCCGCTCCCTCCGGCAACGATGATCGCCGCGGCAGAGACGAGGAGCAATGTGTTGAGTTTCATGGGAGTTCCTTCAAACAAAAAGAGCGTTTATTAAAAATCATAACCACAACCTCGGAATTTTCCGAGGCTACTTGTTTGACCATTCTGAATCAATTGGAGTTTAATCGAAAATGGCAATTTTTTAGCAACCAATAATAAATGTTTTATTCTGAAATATTTTCGGGTTCATCCTTCAAATCCATTATAGAAACCAGCCCTTCTTGGATAGAAGGCCGTGCAAGCCCATCCAGCAAGGCTCCGGGGAATAGACCTAATAAAATTATTAATGCGCCACTTACCAGTACGGTTGCCCCAGCTATCGGTGCAACTATTGGTTCGGATTCGTCCACCGGTGGTTCCATGTACATGGCAACAATGGGTTTAAGGTAATAACCTACAGAAACTAGGCTTGCTAAAATCCCCACGATGGCCAATGTGACATGTCCCTGAAAAATTAACTCCTTAAATAACAGATATTTGCCAAAAAATCCTGCTGTAGGAGGTATACCAGCTAGCGATAAAAAGCATATTGTTACAGCAATCCCAAGACCGGGGCGCTTCCAACCCATTCCCCTGAAATTGCGCAACTGAGTATTGTCCCCCAAAAAGCCAAAAGCACTCAGTACCCCAAATGCTCCCAAGTTCATAAGGAGATATGAGCAAAGATAAAATAGCATTGCCTGAAACGCTTCTCCCGTTCCGGCTACAAAGCCCAGTAGCAAATAGCCTGCATGACTGATGCTAGAATAGGCAAGCATCCTTTTATAATTGGTCTGTGCTAGGGCTGTGAGATTACCTATAACCAGTGTGGCCACAGCCAGAACCGCCATTGCTGTCTGCATTCGACTACCAAGATTTGCGTTTAGCATGAAAGGTGCAGAAAAAATCCTTATCAAAACTATAAGAACAATTCCTTTTGTTGCTACAGACATAAAGCCAGAAATGGGATGTGGGGCGGCTTCATAAGCATCAGGTGTCCATTGATGAAATGGAGCCGCACTGACCTTGAAGACAAACCCAACCATGAGAAGTGCTACCCCAAGCATAGCTAATGGATCGGGGGAGCCAGAGGACAATTCAAATCCAATCTGTCTAAGGTCGAAGCTACCAGTCATTCCATACAGCAGTACTATGCCCATAAGAAAACAACTTGAGGCCACAGCACCTGTTAAAAAATATTTAACCCCGCCCTCGAGTGCTCTAGCCCTTGCTCTGACTATTGCTGTGAGGGCATAGAGAGGAATGGAAAAAAGTTCGAGAGCTAAAAAGAGCAGTACTAAATTGGAAGTAGAGGCAAAGATCATCATTCCCACTACCGAGAATAGTAAGAGTGAAAGCGACTCTCCCTTTACCCAACCCTCATGGTGAAGGTGATCCCAAAGTTGCAGTACTGTATAGATGGCCGCTATTAGTACAAAGATGACTGCAAACTGAGCTAGGCGGTCTAATGAAAAGTGGCCATAAGCGGGCTGTATTCCAGTTTCCCATAGGCGCACGGTATAAAAAAATGAAGCTCCTAGTGCTATTAATGCAATGCCAAAAATAACGGATCGAATCCATTTTTGGATATTCTGGTCACGATCAAGGGTGGCGATTGGAATCAAACATGCCGCTACTGCTGGGATTGCTAGTGGCAGGATTGCCGTGAGTTCAATATGACTAATGTTCATCATTGCACTCCCTGTTCCACATGATTTGGATGGTTTGGCGTGTCTATTTTAAGTAATCTTGGTTGCGGTGCCTTTGCGTCTTTAAGCAATTGGTTTACCTTAACATCAGAGGCTCTTGTAAATGTCACATGGTGCAACCCCATCCAAAAGATAAGCACTACTAGCGGTGTCATCACTACTATTTCTCTAATATTCATATCGTTTTCGATGTGCGCAGTACCGCTTTCTGGGTTGGAATTTTCAGGACCCCAAAAGACCCTCTTTACCATCCAGAGCATATAGATTGCTCCAAGTAAAACACCCGTGGTGGCTATTACCGCGGCATGTCGCCCCCAAGTTAAGCCGGAAATAAATGTTCCGTTCAAAATCAAAAACTCACCAACAAAGCCATTGGTCAACGGTAGCCCAATGCTTGATAAGGTGATGACTAGGAAAAAGAAAGTGAAAATGGGCATTTTGGAAGCAATTCCGCCAAAATCGACAATCATCCGCGTATGTGTGCGGTCATAGAGCATTCCCACCATCAAAAACAAGGCACCTGTGCTAATTCCATGGTTTAACATTTGCAGGATGGCTCCCTGTGTTCCAATGACCGTAAAACTGGCTATGCCAAGCATTACAAACCCCATGTGGCTCACCGAGCTATATGCCACCAGCTTTTTAATATCTTTCTGCACCATTGCTACAAGAGCACCATAAATAATGGCTATCACCGAGAGGACTGCCAGAGGCTTTGCATAGTGAAGGGCGACATCAGGCAGGATTGGTATCGCAAAGCGCAAAAAGCCATAGCCTCCCAGTTTAAGTAGTACGCCAGCCAATATGGCACTGCCAGCAGTTGGAGCTTCTGTGTGGGCATCCGGTAACCATGTATGCAGTGGGAAAAGTGGAACTTTGATGGCAAATGCAAGGGCAAAGGCTAGGAATAGCCAGCATTTTGTATCAAATGGCATTTGCATGGCGACTTGGGCTAATAGCTCCGGTGAAAAGCTACGAGCACTATTTGCCAGATATAGCAATGCCACCAGCCAGAGTAAACTGCCGGCGAGCGTAAAGATCATAAACTTGTTTGCGGCCTGCTTACGCCTTGCCCCTCCCCAAACCCCAATCAGGAGATACATTGGTATCAGCATGGCTTCCCAGAAAATGTAGAATAAGAACAAGTCCTTAGCTAATAGAGCACCCAACATTCCGCTTTCAAGTAGGATAAACAGGGCAAAAAATGAGCCTGACCGCTCTTTGATGCTATTCCATGTACCAGCGATGGATACTGGCACAAGAAAGGTTGTAAGAAGTATTAGCCAAAGGTTTATACCATCCAACGAAAGGCTATAGTCTATCGGAATGTCTAGGAGCGTAAACAGAGGCAAATGTTCACGAAACAATACCCCAGACGGATCAGGCGTAAGCGGAATTAGTCGCAGAATGGCAATAATAAAAATACCTATGGTACCCATCAGAGCCAGGTATTTTGATAATTGCGCAAATTTGTTAGGCAGTGCCAAAAGCGCAAGCCCCCATACCAGCGGTACGAAAACTAGGAATGTGAGGAGATGCGTTGTCATCCATTGATTCATAACGCCCTCACCTCAAAAAAATCCAGATTAGGGCAACCACCCCAATCCCCATTGTCAAAACATAATTTCTGACGCGTCCTGTTTGCAATTGGGCAGTAATGTCACCCCCCAGCATTGTAATAGCCGCGGGGGTATTTACTCCCAGGCCGTCTATTAGCACTACGTCAAAAATTTTGAATAATAGATTTCCTAACCAAGTACATGGAGTTAACACAATTTTTTTGATACCTTCATCCACGTAATATTTATTGAGTAACAATTTATGTAACTTTGGCAGTCGAGTCATTCGCGACTCTGCCACTGCCATGCCATTCTTATATGTATTCCAGCCAAACCATGCCGCCGATAAGCATAGAACTGTAGAGACTGTGGCCAATCCCCAAGCCAGCCCATGACTGCCATGGTGCGTTACGTGGTCATGTATTTGGCCATAAGCAATGCTGGGGGAAAGGAAATTTTCGATAGCAAAAGTGCCTCCAAAAGCCTCTGGCCACCCAATAAATACTGCACCTATCGAACCAACAGCCAAAACAGCAAGAGGCATGGTCATGGCTGGGTGGCTCTCTGTTGCATGGTCGTAGGCATGTTTATCCCTAGATTCTCCAAGAAAAGCTAGGGTGAGGAGGCGCAACATATAAAATGCTGTAAAACAAGCTCCTAGCAAGCCAATCATCCATAAAAACGGCGATTTTAGGTAGGCAAGGTATAAAATCTCATCCTTGCTTGCAAAGCCGGAAGTGCCCGGAAAACCAATAATACATAGCGTTGCGACGAGCATCGTCCAAAACGTAATAGGCATTTTGGCCTTAAGCCCACCCATCTTAAATAGGTCTTGCTCGTGGTGCATGGCGGTAATAACGCTACCTGCCCCAAGAAATAATAGAGCCTTAAACCAAGCGTGGGTAAAAACATGGAAGAACCCGGCGGCGAATCCGGCGGCTCCTAATCCTAAAAACATGTAGCCAAGCTGACTCACCGTAGAATAGGCCAATACTTTTTTGATGTCACGCTGTACTAGGCCAATAGATGCCGCAAAAAGGGCTGTGGCGGCTCCAACCCATGCAATTACGTTCATAGTAATTGGGGCAAGCTGGAATAATGGAGCCAAGCGACAAATAAGCACGATGCCGCTCGTTACCATAGTTGCCGCATGAATAAGGGCTGATACAGGTGTAGGGCCGGCCATAGCGTCAGGTAGCCATACATAAAGTGGTATCTGAGCACTCTTGCCGGTCGCCCCGATAAAAACCATCAGTGTGGCAAAAGTCAATACTCCAAAGCCAACTTCAGGTTGCAGTCCCCCAGCCGTACCCAAAATTTCTCCAACGGTAAGTGTCCCAAAGACGGCAAAAAGGGTCATCATGCCGATGATCATCCCAAGGTCTCCAACGCGGTTGGTCAGGAAAGCTTTCAAGCCTGCGTCCGGCGCATAGTCGGTATTAAAGTAGTAACCAATCAATAGGTACGAACATAGTCCAACCCCTTCCCAACCCACAAAAATGAGTGGCAGGCTCGAACCTAACACAAGCATGAGCATAAAGAATACAAATAGGTTTAGGTAGCTAAAATATCGTGCATATCCTTCTTCTTTGGCCATATAGCCCACGGAGTATACATGGATTAAAAAGCCAATCCCAGTTACAACTAGGCTCATCAATGTTGAGAGTGGGTCAAATACCAGCCCGAAGGGTATATTTAAGTGGCCTGCGGCGATCCATGTACCGGCACTGAGTTCTAGCCTATGTCCTGGGTCTGCTTTCATTAATATAAATGCGGCAATTGCCAAGGACAGTGACCCAAGCACGGAACCGAGAGCTAAAGTTGTTGTAAACGCTTTTCCAAAACGCTTGCCAAAAAGACCAATAATGGCAGAGCCAAACAGTGGCAGAAGGGGAATCACCCAGAAGAACTTGGACATCGTTATAACCTCATTGCCGTAAGCTATTGGCACCATCTGTATCTGTCGATGATAGGTGCCTAAATAGACCAATAATCAAGGCTAATCCAACAGCCGCTTCACAGGCGGCCACTGCGATGATTAATAGATAAAAGACGGTGGCCGAAACATCTCCCCCCCGCCACCTAGCAAAGGTAAGCAGAGCCAGATTGGCGGCGTTTAACATCAATTCAACACCCATAAACTGTATCAAAAGGCTACGGCGCAAGAGCACTATAGAAAGCCCAATGATAAAAAGCAAAAGGGAAACAATTAAGTAGGTCTGGACAGAACCAAATAAAAAAGCGTCTATAGTCACCAGACCTCCTTTTTTACCAAGATAACCGCGGCAATCATTGCGGCCAAAAGAAGCAACCCAATGGCTTCGAGGGCAACAATATGTTCAGAAAAAAGTTGCTCGCCGATCTGCTTTAGAGTGACTAATTGCTGGTTTGAACTAGAGACTCGCATATTGGCAAGAGTCTCAGAACTTGAAACCAATTTGACGGCTCCCAGAGCAAGAGTTATCAATACCACCACTGAAAGAGCTACATGAATGTACTTTGGCTTGCCAGCCCTCTCTTCTTTGTGAAATTGCAATAGCATCACAACAAACAACACAAGTATGGTAATTGCTCCGCTGTAAATGATTATCTGTAGTGCCGCGGCAACGGGATTTGCCAGGAGCAAAAATAATCCGGCAATCCCAAAGAAACTGAGTAGCATGCACAGACCAGCTTGAACAGCACTACGTTGCATAAATAGAGCAAGCGCGCCACCAAGAGTAATGAGGGCAAAGGCTAAAAACATTGAGGCCCCCTATCCTTATTGCTTAAAAAACGTGGGGTTATTGGGGTCACGATTGACACGAGATTTCCTATCTTCAACTGCATAAGTATTCATTAAATCAAATTTGCCCAAGCGCATTTCTGCACGGCTCTTGCATGAGAGTTCATAATTTTTTCTCAACCAAATAGCATCCTTTGGACAGGCCTCTTGGCACATTCCACAAAAAATGCAACGCAAAAGGTCAATCTGAAATACAACAGGGCGTTTTTCTATCAGACCTTGATGTATATTCAAATCTCCAATATCCTCCGCTTCAATAGTTATACAGCGAGCAGGGCAGGCTTCGGCACACATATAACAGGCAACACACTTAACGGAATTGTCGTCATGCCGCTTTAACTCATGGAGTCCCCTATAGCCATCTAGTACGGGGCGTTTCATGTCTGGGTATTGAACAGTCCGCCTCTTTTTTGTAGGAGTAATTAGCTGTTTCAAAAAATGCGTTAAGGTGATGGACAGACCTTTGGCGATTGGCCACAAATATGTCCTATCCAGCCAAGTGAGGTCAACCTTTTTTACTACAATACCCATTCATGGCCTCCATCAAGCCACAGATCTATAGATTAGCCAAGCACATAAAATCAGGTTTGCAAAACCTATAGGGAGCATTACCTTCCACCCTAAAAACATCAACTGGTCGTACCTGAATCGTGGCAATGTCCAGCGTACCCAAATAAAAACCCAGCAGAAAAACAGCAGTTTAATCCCAAAGGCAACTATTGATAATATTGGACCTGGGTTAGCAACAAATGGAATACTCCACCCGCCAAAATAGAGAGTAACTATCAATGCCGATACAGTAATCATGTGGATATACTCAGACAGCCATAACAATCCCAGCTTCATCCCGCTAAACTCAGTCAAAAAACCAGCCACGATTTCTGATTCTCCTTCGGCAAAATCAAAGGGCAGACGGTTAGTTTCCGCAAAAGCACAAATAAAAAATACGATAAAGCCTAGGGGTTGGGCAAATACATTCCACAGACCAGATTGAGCTTGAATTATCTCATGGGGGTCGTAAGCCCCGGCCTGCAGGAAAATTGCTATTACTGCTAATGACAGCCCTATCTCATAGCTGACCATATGGGCAGTGCCCCGCATGCCTGATAGCATCGAATACTTATTGTTGGATGCCCAAGAAGCTGTAAAAATACCATAGACAGCAAGAGCGGCTATGGCCATTGGATACAACATTCCCATGCCGTTGCCGGGGTCAATCACGCTCAAATGGAAGGTATAGCCATTCCAGCTAAAGCTCTGGCCAAAGGGGATAATTGCAAATCCCATCATTGCCGGCACGAAGGCCAGCAGTGGTGCTACCCAAAACAATGTTTTTGAAACATGTTGGGGAACAAGGTCTTCTTTGAAAAACAACTTCAGGCCATCTGCCATCAGATGAAAAATGCCGAATAGCCGAAAATTACCGATTATCTTTGCTCTGTTTGGTCCGATGCGATCCTGTATTATCGCCGCCCCTTTTCGCTCTGCCCAAGTCAGTACCGCGGCCAGAGACATTACTCCGCCGAACACGGCCAAAATCTTTGCAAGTAGCCATGCCACTGGAATTATTGGGATATTGATGCCAAAAAAAACAAAAGTGTCGCTCATGTATGACCCTGCGATTGTAGGAAAATACCCTGAATAATTGAGATTATCACTTGATTAATAAGTTTGCCAAAAAAATCAATTGATCCTATTGTAAAAATTATTCATACGGTCGTTTAACTCATTGAAAGTAACACTTTTCACAAATAATAGCAATTCCGCTATACTGGAACTGTAACCAGGTAGAATAGCCCATGGCAAAACCTTCGCAGACATTGGATTGGGACATAATCCAGCTATGGATCATCACGTTTGTCAACCGCTGGGTAAAGAGTGGAAAGACCAACGAAAAATCCCACGGCCAAGGCTTCGTCATAGAGTTCCTAAAAGCCTTTGGCATAGACTGGCTCGCCGCCCCCGACAGTGGAATGGAACAAAAAGTTTTTGACGGCTACTCCGACTACATCTGGTTTGGCAGGATCATCATCGAGATGAAATCCAAAGGAGCCGACCCCGGCTTCCACCAAGCC
>WRHW01000061.1 GCA_009783055.1 Holophagaceae bacterium | reverse complement strand
TACACTGCACTAGGGTCGGGATTTGCTCGCAAATCACGACCGCTAGATGCTTGCAAGGCGGACTTGCTACGCCGTTAAGCAAGCATCTAAAGCGTTACATGATACTAGTCAATAACCATAATTGCATAAATTAATAAATAATCACACATCCTCAGAGTTTATCCATTTGACACCTATCTCTGTGACAATCCCTTGAACAGGCTGGTCGAGGGGGTCTTGAGGCAACTCTGAAACCATCTGTACAGAATACCCAACTCCAAGAGTCAAAATCGAACTATCCAATCTATCAAGCAATGCATCATAAAACCCACCACCATAGCCAATACGATACCCTCCACAATCAAAGGCCAGCCCAGGTATCAGTAATAGTTGAACAGGAGGCATAAAGTGTTGGGCGTGCACAGGCTCCATCAAACCAAAAAGCCCCGGCTCCAATGGTTCTGGTCCCCACACAAGGCGAGGTGGATGTGTAGATGCAACCCTTGGGAATACAAAAATCCAATCTGCGTTAGACTCTACCAGTGGTCGTAAATCAACTTCAGAGCCAAATGGCCAAAATGCGCCCACTCTGCGAATACGGCGACTAACACATAGTTTGGCGATATGCTTACAAATTTCCTGCGACCACTCAGCATGATTTTCTGAGGTGATACTATCTCGCACCATCTTCAATCGTTTTCTTAATTCGGCTTTCTCGTTTGGGCAGTTCATCATTACTGATTATAACCATTTAATTTTTCATAGTCATACCAATGTGCGATCATGGGATTGCACATTGTAGTGGCCAGTGGTCAATTGTGTCTTGGGGCATATACGGCAGACACAAAAAGCAAAACTGCTATACAATGAGGGACTGGATATTGTTTGACATGAAACAGATTTGGGACATTTCTCCAGAGATTTCTACCGGTGGATTATTATTCCCAGGTGATGAACCATATAGATTGAACTGGACATCAGAGTTCTCTAAAGGCAATCCCCTAAACCTTTGCTCGATCACCCTCTCTCCACACATCGGAGCACACGCTGATGCACCATTGCACTACGCAGAAAATGGAAAATCATTTTCAGAGTTGGATATTTTGCCATATATCGGAATCTGCAGAGTGATTCATGCAGTTGAATACAGACTCTTGTTAGAAGTCATGCACCTGCAGAACATCCCACTCCCATTGCCCGAAAGAATATTGATCCGAACATATCGGCAACAACCCTCTGCTTGGGATCAAGGTTTCAAAGCTATCGCGCCTGATGCTATTACATGGCTACACAAACAAGGTGTAAAATTGATAGGAATCGATACCCCTTCGATAGACCCTGCGGATAGCAAAACGCTACCATGCCATAAATTGCTAAACGCATACGATATGAGGGTATTAGAAAACCTAAATCTAGAGGCTATACCGGAAGGTGACTATGAATTAATAGCACTACCCCTAAAGTTAGATGGGGCCTGCGCCTCACCTGTCAGAGCGGTGTTGAGAAGTTTGTAGCTGATTTAGTGACTAGTGAAGAGTTGCTAGAAAATTTCGATAGCACTTCATAGCAAGTCGCCCCCATCGTGAGCAACTTGCTATTGAGCCATACCTGCTTCTGTGGGTTTATACCGAGGTAAGAACATTTGCTTGCAGGTTGCTATGAAACCTTGATTCTTCATCGGTGACATCGTTTTCGGGCCGTTTTTCTATGCCCATGATGTGCAGAAAATATTTATTTCGCTCTTCCATATTCCGATTGTACCAGTCAAGAACATGCTTGATATAATTGATTTTTTCAAAGGGTGAATAATGGTTTGCTCTGCCCGTTTTATCCATCGTGCGTGGTGCGCTAATGGCTCCCTTTTGGTGGAGGTTTATAAGTAGTTGAAGTGCTCTGTTTTCTTCTTCGCTATATTTATTGAGCAAACTCAAACCGCCTACATCAAGTAGATGAAAGATTAGGGCAAATATTTCTATTTCAGAGGCGTGGTTTGGGTTTATTTTGTTGATGCACAAAATGGTTTCGTAGTTTTTGCCCTCGTGAATACCCCGGATAATATATATGGGATTTTTTTCATCAAAGCCTTCGGCTCTGTAGACATTATAGGACGTACCAGTTATTGGGTTTCTATGAACAATCCTTGCCCCATTACTGAATGGCAAATTTGAGATGTTATAAAGCACCACATTGACGTAGTGTTGCGGAGAATGGTTTGGGTTATCAAGAATTATCGCTGGAGTATATGCTTTTTTACCTGGTAAGCCAGTTAGATATTTTGGATATTCCGGTAAATTCATAGCATGAACATGGTGGTTTGCAGTATTTTTATGGATAGGAACATGTGCCATTTCAATAAATCTAATCTGCTTTTCGGGCGAAATAGCCTTGGAACCGGAATAGCCATGTGGCTGACGTATTGGTATGGCACTTTGGGAGATGGTATGTGAGAGATTGGCCTTACTTTGGGGTTGCTCTCTTTTATCTGTGGCTGTTTTTATTCGACTCAGCACTTGGCTAAAAGATTTGCCTGAAGCGCACTTTGCCTTTGAGGAGGCGGCTGAGCAGACAGAGGAGTTCTTGGCTATGGTAGCCGTTTGGGGGTTCGTCATATTTTCTCCTATCCCATTATTGGGAAAGTTTGATGGTGGAGTCCCCCGTTTCCGGCAGAGCATTATTTATGCCAAAATTGTGTGGTGATTGTTGCCCAGCAACACCAGCTACCGGCCATTCGTGACTTGGGAAAAAGCCTGGCAATTGAGGGCTACCTCAAGCAAAACCGCCATATCACCCCTCCAGTTGCAACACTATTAACCCATCTTGCTTGGTGCTTATGCCAACTACTGGCACAACGTCACCTACCCTGTAAGGTCGCTTTCTACGCCGGAAAGCGTTTGGAAAGGCAACGGCTTCAAGCAAGCCTTCCTCGTCCTCCAGCGTCACAAACTGCATCATGTCGCCATGCTTGGTGGGTACTTGTTTGTCGGCAACAACCAACGCCCACATCCTCAATTTGCAGTTTGGCCTGTCGGCAGACACAGTGCGGTTAAGGTAGCCTCCATGTTTTGCCCTTGCAATTATTGCTGGGTGCATTTCAAGAGGGAAGCCCATCGTTTCCATTTCCAGATTTGCTCTCTGAAATGGGTCGGTGGGTCTGGGGCGCACACCGGGGGGAACGCCACCAAATACAGCCCAGGCTAGTTTTGTGCGATCGCCGCCCTCTGCCCATAGGTCAAATGCCCCCGCCGAAGCAAAGGCAGTGGCAGTGTCGACAGAGAGTGGCACACGATCTAATAATTCTTCTAATGAGCCAAACAATCCCTGTTTTTCTCTATTTTCCAAAAGTGCATCAATGTCGCTCTGCCAGGCACCCTTTATAGCCATTAAACCAACCCTCAATCCCTGCTCACCTTCTGCACTAAAGCCATACTTGGACATATTTACGTCTGGGCCTCGAACCGTTAGCCTGTGTCGCCTTGCATCGCCCAGATATGCAATGGCAGGATAAAAACCGCCTTGATTGGTTATGACAGAAGCAAAGAAGTGGGCAGGGTGGTGTGCCTTTATCCAGGCTGATTCAAAGCTCACTTGGGCATAGCTGGCAGAGTGAGGCTTGCAGAACGAATAGCCTGTAAAAGTTTCTATCATGCTCCATACTTCCTCGATTGTGTCGTTAGGGATGCCATTGGCCTTACACCCCTGGGCAAATTTATCTCTGAACGCCGGAAGTTTTTTGTGACATTCCCATTTTCCTAGCAATTTTCGTAGTTGGTCGGCCTCTGGATGGCTCCAGCCCGCCATAGCCATGCCTACCCGTACGACATCTTCCTGATAGACAAGCACTCCATAGCTCTCAGATAGAAGTTCCCCTAATACAGGATGGCTAGGGATGTAGACTTCCTCACCACGCTTACGCTTCACATAGGTATCAATCCAGTGGTGTGCCGCAGGGCGGATAATGCTGGAATGAACCACCAGTGTTTCAAAATCGCCCTTCCCGATTCTCTGCTGTAATTGCCTCGTGGCTGGGGATTCAACGTAGAACACCCCAATGCTGTCGCCTTTGGCTAATAAACCCTGTGTGTCTGGGTCTATGCGTGGGTTCCAGTGATGATCCTTTTCATATCCCAGGCTGGTCAGGGCATCCCTTACAACGGCCAGACTTCTATTGCCCAAGAGGTCTATCTTGACGAGGCCGTAGTCTTCGATGCCATCTTTGTCCCATTGGGTAATTGAAACGCCTTCCTTTGCTGGAGCAAGTTGGAATGGGACGTGATGCCATAGCGGGCTGGGGGTTATGATGGTTCCCCCCGGATGTACACTCAATTGCTGAAAATGCCTCACAATATTTTTGGCTTGGGCAACTATGGGTTTCCAGGCGGGGTTAGAGACAGCTTCTTCCAAACCCCCATCCCAACCCCTCACAAAACGAGCCAAGGTTTTAAGCTCTGATTCTGGCCTGCCATGAGCCTGCGCCACACAGCGAAGGGCTGATTTGGCTTTGAAGCGGACATGATTTGAAACCATGGCTACATGCTCACGCCCATGAACTTCAAAGACCGCCTGAATTACAGCAGACCGCTCATCCCATGCAAAATCTACATCCAGGTCAGGAGGGTCTAGCCGTGCCTCAGACAGGAAGCGTTCAAACATCAGATTGGTAGCAATGGGGTCTACATTAGTAATGCCAAGGGCGTAGCTTACCAGGCTTGCCGCTCCGCTACCTCTACCACAGGTTCGGGATACCTTTACCCTCTTTAGAATGTCATCTACCACCAAAAAATATCCCGCAAACCGTTTTTGGCGAATCAGGTCGAGTTCCATAGACAACCTGCTCCCTACTGCCGCCTTGTCAGTCATGTTGCGCCTCTTGATGCCCTCTCTGACGCGATGTAAGAGTGCTTCATCCAGATCGCCATCAAAATTATGTGGCTCTGGCATAACCCACTTGCCCCAGTGAGGCTCCCAGGCCGTCAAGCGTTCTAACAGAGTGGCAGTGCTGTTATAGATAGCCATGTCTGCCGCGGGATAGCAGGATTCCCAGTCAGTGCGCGTTTTGGCAGAATCGTTTGGCTTCCAGAGTGGCTCAGTTCGGCTTATCAAATTACAGGTAGCTATCGCACGTTTTAGCCTGTGGAGTTCCAACCCTGCTGATGTCCTGAAACGCAACACTTGGGGAGCGATTACATCAATGCCCCTCTTTCGGGCTTCCATCGCTTCATTGCTGTTGTGCCTATGCCCTAAGAGGGTAGGCTTGATCCCCTGCCTTGCAACTAGCTCCGCTCCTGCCAATGTCATTGCTACTACCGCACAGTCTGTATCGGGTAGCTCTGGCTCCCTCTCGTGGGCAAGGTCTGTAAGCAGATGGCATAGTTGGGCATAGCCTTTATCAGACCAAGGCAATACACCATACTCAAGGCCACGCCATTGGAATCGAGAACCAATTAGGGGGACAATCCCTGCCTCAAGCGCGGCATCCCTGAATACAGGCCAGCCATGCAAGCCAGTGTTCCAAAGGGCAACGGTGCCATAGCCCAATCGGGCAGACAGCTTAATGGCTTGCTCAGAAGTATAGATTCCTTCGCCAACGCTGTAATCTGTGGTGGCTAGTAGAAATGGCATCCAGACCTCATCAACCGTTGATGGTAGGTGGGCAGTATAACATAAAAGCGAAAATAAAACGAATTGTCAACATATCTAAAGTTAAAAAGCTGAAAATTAGAGGAGCGTAAATGAACGACTTCCAGAAGACTGACGTTTTCAGAAAATGGATTAAACGCCTGAAAGACGTAAAGGCAACAGCACGGATAAACGAACGAATCAGGCTTGCTGAACAGGGCGACTTTGGGGATTGCAAGTGGAATATTAGCGAGGGCATTTCTGAATTGCGAATTCACTACGGCCCCGGTTATCGTGTATACTTTTGCCAGAGAGACAAATTGATTTACTGGTTGCTGATAGCTGGCATTAAAAAGAGTCAAGAGCGCGATTTAAACCGTGCCAAAGAAATCAAGCGGGAATTGGAAAAGGAGGATTTATGGTAACGCTCAGCAAATATGATTCAGTAGAGTTCCTGGACTCTGAAGAAGCAATCGCAGAGTATCTGTCAGCGGCGATGGAACATGACAACGAAGCGCACTTGAGGCTATGTCTTGCGGACGCTACCAGGGCTAGGGCCATTAACCAACTTGCCAAAGAAACAGGAATCGACAGGGATACCATTTACAACATGCTTTCCAGTGACCCAAGCCCCAAAGCTACCAAAATAAGCCCTGATGCTATTATAAAGGTAGCCAAAGCCTTCGCCGTCCCGATGCTGTAGTCAGTGATAGATAATAGAAATGGCATCCAGACCTCATCAACCGTTGATGGTAGATGGGCAGTATAACATAAAAGCGAAAATAAAACGAATTGTCAACATATCTGTCGAAACACGAGTTACCTGTAGCATCATATATTTGCTATAGCAGTTCAACGGCAGTAAGTCAGTCTCAAAATTAGTCAAATCAATGTGGAGCAAAATTGAATGTATCGCCAATACTGTTACAAGTCTACGTTTTCCATACGGGAGTCAATGACTGCGTCAATAATTACTTCATATCCATTCAACCTGAACAATGCTTTGTAGTGTTTTTCAAATATGCACTTTCTGTAGGCTTTTGGCGGTATGTATAAAACAACCACCGCATCTGCAAAGGGGAACTGAAAGGGGTTGTCGGCAATCCTTGCAAGCGATTTCTTGAAACTCAATTCTAGTCTGTCGGCGGCATCTGGGCTAACCTGCCACAAAAAGTCAGCGTAATCCAAAAGCGTTTCGTAGGCAGAAGGATCAACTGTCAGGCGATATTTTTTTGGCATGTTTTGCGCGTATGCGCTCCAATCCTTTAATCACTTCCTCTACAGGAATGCCTGGAACTCCTGCCAATCGGCGTTCTTCGGCCTGGCGCAGAAGCTCAAGAGCTTCATGAGGCCCTGGCAACCTTCCGTGTAGGGTGTTATCGGCGACAGGCCCTGTTGCAACATCATCTCTGTAAGAAATTCCCCAAGCAAGCGATTCTGGCGGTGCGTAGGCTGATTTTTCATTGCTCATGTCGGCCTCCTGTGGATGTAAGTGTAACACGGATGTTTGGTGTAAAGCCTAAGCCATGCTGTCTCGAACTACTTCCCCGCCAGCCAAGTGGCGTATTCTTCTTCACACTTGTCGTTCAGCTTTTTGAGGAATGCTTGCTGGTCGGCTGGAGTCATAAGGGCGAAAAGGTTGACGGCTTTGCCGCCGATTTCGTAAGTAAACATGGCGTTGAGGGCTTTCTGGAAGAATTCATCGGTGTCGTAGCTACATGAGATGAAGTTGGTAGTTTCAAAGGACTTTCTATTTATAGCACTTCGATAAGTATTAATATTATTATCAAATAAATCAGAAAATTCGTCAAAAAAACGAGAGATTAATCGGGTTGCTTCATTTGATGAAATCGACACCGCTTCGTCTAACTTGTTTGGACCTGCCAATATACCTCCTGCTAAAAACGCAACAACCTCATTCAAAAATTCCGATTTCCATTTATTTTTAGGTTCTTTAATAACCCCAACATATTTAGCAATTACACTATGTTTAAACTCATGCTCCCAGCGGCTAAGATTGGCCTTGTTCTCCCCTTCTACTTCTTTTTCCAACTGTGCTAATAATATAGGGTCTGTTACTGTCGAAGACACTACAAAATCATATCCAATTACAGTGTGAGTACTGGGTGAATACCCAAAACTCAAGCTTTGTGACAAATCACTCATCTGCTTAACTTCAATTATTTTTTTTCCACATTTGCAGGGGTGCTGAGGCGGTTAAACTCCGCCAACCTTCGGGCTTCTTCCGCAGGGTCATAGAGGGTGACTGTCACGGCGCAGGTGGCGGTCTTGTTGCCGTCTGCGGTGGTGGCGGTGATTGTTGTTTCGCCTACGGCTACACCCGTAACCGTGCCGTTATTTACGGTTGCAATACCTGTATTGCTACTCTGCCACGTGATGCCTTTGTTGGTGGCGTTGCTTGGCTGGACGGATGCCGTAAGTGTGGCAGTTTTGCCAATCTGAACAGAGAGTGTGCTGGTAAGTGTTACGCCGGTTACGGCTACATTGTTTTCGCTACCGCTGGAACAGGAAACGAAAAGCAGGGCAGGGACAAATAACGCCGCCGTAAGTGAAAGGGCTGTCTTTTTCATGGTTCAACGTCCTCAAAATCAATCAAAAAAACCGCCTGTGCGGTTAGGCGAAACGGACATTTTATCATGTGCCTGTTAAGCAAGCTGACAAAAAGTTCTACAGGGTGGCTCCTTTCCTCGTTGCCCTTGCCCATCCAGGCAATACAGGATGGTCTGGGTAGCGTTTACGCAGTTTTGCCAGTGTAGGCTCTATAGCCTCTAGTTTTTTATTGCCATCGCAAAATAGGCCCCTTGACCTACCAAGCCCCCAAGCTATATGGGCTTCAAGCCGGTGGACGAGGATTCTGCGTTGGGCGTTTTGCCTAAAGCCTGTTTCTGCTGTTCGTGCAACAACAAGAGGTGGCTCAGATAGTTCAAACTCACTTGCCCCCCAGCGGTGACTAACTCCGTCTACATCCCACCAGTTAAGCATAAGTAAACGGGGGCTTCGACGGTCATTCCAGAGTTTATCCAGTAGCCACTGAGCCAATGGGATGGCCTCTGGCATGGCTGGTGGTTCTATTCGCCATAAATGTTGGCTTTCATGGGGTTTATTTGCAAGCATAGGCAGTCGTGGCCTGTCCTCTCCACGCGCACACTGCACAAGGTTTCTGGCTTTATCTTCCCTAACAAATTGAGCCAGCATATTTACGGGGACAGGCTGTAGATCGCGGATTTGGTAAAGCCCAAGCCTATTTAGCCTAAATAAAATTCCATCTTCCAGTCTCGGCAGAGTTTTTAAGGGATGTGGAGCAAGATAACTGGCTTCAAAGCCATCCTGCACAATCTCAACGCCTCGTTCCTGTCTTGCGGCTATCCGAGAGGCAGTGCCACTAACCGACAGGCCACCGTGCCCAAGCCAACCCATCGCTCCCGAAAGTTCCTTTAATATGAGGCTTGCCGCATCCACTGGATGCCCAAAGAGGCCATGTGTCCCCTGCAAGTCTATCTGTGCTTCCCCCATACGCCCTAACAGCCCCTGGGGGGTCCAGCGTGTCAGAAACTCTCCAAAGCCAGCCTGTGCCTCCCACCACACCTGGGGCGCGGGGTCTAGCACTTGTAATCCGGGGCAGACCCTTAAAGCCCTGTCCATAGAGTCGCCTACCCCTATGCCCTCAACTTTTGCAAGCCGATTCACAAGCCATAGAGTCGGAGTAGAGCCACCACTAGGAGAAAGAAAGGCAAGCGGGCGGCCAGAGAGTCTGGAATCACGCCCAGAGGCAAGCTGGAAGGGCAGTTCGGGAACCCAGAGGGATAGCATAAATACCTCTCGCACCCACTCGCACCAAGGTTAGGATGGAAGAGGGTGGAAAGGTAGTATATCAATAAAACGAAAAATAAGCGAAAAATAAATTTGACAATTTGATTTTTTTGTTGTTAGTTTCTATTCATTTTCTCTATCCACTCCACAGCCAGTAGCTGAAGGTTTTCGGCTGTGTTGAGTGTGGGATCGTCTATAACAACTTCAAAGAGGTGTTTTTGCAATGTTCCGATCCAAGGGCCTTGGGGTTTGTTTGCTAATTTCATCAATGCTCTTCCGTCTATCGCAAGTGCTTGAATATTCAATGGTGGGAATTTGCTGGTGATTCTTTCCATACGCTTTACCATTTCGGCATGGGCTTGTGGAATATGTTCGGTATCCAGCCCTTTTCCCAGTTGATCTGCCAGTTGAAGGGATGCCCACCTACGCCAGTCCAGGCCATCTTTTGCCAGGCGGTGCAGTAGGCGACGGCAGGCGGCATCACTCCAAGCATTGTCGGGTTTTATACCATGATGCCTTATAAGGGCGATGACTTCAGCTTGTATGGCGTTGGAGGCCTTTAGGCGATTGAGAATCTGTTTTGCCATTTTTTCGCTGGCTACTTCGTGTCCATGAAATTTTATTTTGCCACTGGCATCGGTAAATTTTACAGCAGGTTTACCAATGTCATGTAGCAATGCCGCCCATCGCATCGAAGGATCGGCGGGAGAACCATGCACTACTTTAAGGGTATGTTCCCATACATCATGCGCATGGTATGTGTTTTGCTCGCAACCAATGGTTGGGGTGAGTTCTGGAATACACTTATCCAGCAGGCCGTGCGTTGCAAGGGCTTTTAGGCCAGATGGGGCATTTTGGCCGACGAGCAATTTTGATAGTTCAACAAAAACGCGCTCTACGGCCACTCTTGTAGTAACTTCCAGTTTTTGTGAAATGGCACCTGCTGTTTTAGGCTCGATGCAAAAGCCAAGCTGGGATACAAACCTACAGACCCTGTATGGGCGCAGGCCGTCTTCTTCAAACCTTTGCAATGGATCACCGACTGTTCTTATGAGTTTGATTTCTAAATCCTTTTGCCCACCAAATGGGTCGATGATGTTGGCGCGCCAGCCATTCGAGTTTATAAACTTCAAAGGTAATGCCATCGCATTAATTGTTATGTCACGCCGAGCTAGGTCTTCTTCCAAAGATACACCAAGGTTGACTTGTGAGGGGCGGCGACCATCCAAATAGGCTCCATCATCCCTATATGTAGTAATTTCAATATTTACTCCATTCAACACTATGGTAACTGTGCCATGTCTTAGGCCAGTTGGAATAACGGTTAAGCCGGATGCTTTTGCACGCTCAATTACAGCCTCTGGCATGAGAGAAGTAGCAAGGTCAAGGTCGCCTCCATCCCTGCCAAGCAAGCGATCCCTGACACATCCCCCAACCGCTACTAGGGATGCGTCTGCCCCAAGAGCTTTTTGCAGAAAAAAAATATCTGGCATTGATACCCCTTTCAAAATAAATATACCAAGGGTATTCTTAGACAATGTTTGAAATTCCTGAAATCACTAAGCCAACCATCCCACTGAGACGCGTTGCGGCAATTAAAGCGTCTTGGAAGCCTATTTTGCTCAACTTGCTACTACCTGGGGCGGGCTATTGGGTAATAGGCCAAAAAATGAGGGCGCGTATTCTTTTGTGTGTCTGGTGCCTTTTTTTGATCATGGGTTTTTTACAGATGAAGTTTGGGATGCTAGATGGCATTAGGGGAGGTGTGTATACACCAAAATTAGACCCCTTTGAATGGCTACCAACGCTGGGGGCAATTGCCACCGCTGGTGTTGGCCCGATATATTTGCTTTTTGCAAAACTTTTTGGTGGAGCTGGTAGCGAGCCAATTAGAAATCTGACACAGGAATATGGTGCAACCTATGTAATGATTGCCGGACTCCTTAACTGGCTATGTTGTTTTGATATTTTTGATCGGGCGACTGGCCGTTGGATGTGGCGTTTGCCCAAGGATGAACTGGAAGAAATAAAAGGAGTCACGCAGGAATCAAGTGAGAAGTGAGGTAATTTAACAACCATGTTTGCCCAATGACTGCTTCGCTGTACGACTTGCTTCCCCGTGATGAAGACGTTAGTAGCTCCGCTCTGCTGGATCGATTCCTGGAGTATGTGGATGGTTGCGGGATATCTCTTTATCCTGCCCAAGAAGAAGCAATATTAGAGCTATTTGAAGGCCACAACGTCATTCTAAACACACCCACAGGCTCGGGTAAGTCATTAGTAGCGATGGCACTACATTTTCAGAGTTTGGCAATGGGGAGGCGGTCGGTTTATACATGTCCGATAAAGGCTCTTGTAAATGAAAAGTGGATGGCTCTTTGCAGGGAGTTTGGCCCCCAGAATGTTGGTTTGAGTACCGGAGATGCCACCGTAAACAGAAATGCCCCGATACTCTGTTGCACTGCCGAAATATTGAGCAACATCGCCCTTCGGGATGGCGAGTTTGCCGCCGCTCACGACGTTGTGATGGATGAATTTCATTACTATTCAGACCGCGAGCGAGGTGTTGCATGGCAGATACCCTTGTTAATCCTTAATAAAAGCCGTTTTTTGCTTATGTCCGCAACACTCGGAGACACATTGTTTTTCGAGCAAGAATTGGAAAGGCTTACAGGTAGGACATCCATAACTATTAAGTCGAGCATTCGCCCAGTTCCATTGGAATTTTGTTATGCTGAAACCCCATTGCCATTAACTCTGGAAAGGCTTACCCAAGACGGCAAGGCTCCTGTTTATGTAGTGCATTTTTCTCAGGCCGATGCCGCTGAAAGCGCCCAAGATTTTATGAGCATTAATTTTTGTAGCCGCGAAGAAAAAACTGCAATAGCCAAAATTATTGATACCTTCAAATTCAGTAGTCCCTATGGCCCTGAAATAAAAAGGTTTCTAAAGCAGGGCATTGGATTGCATCACGCCGGACTTTTACCTAAGTACAGGATTTTGGTAGAACAATTAGCGCAAAAAGGTTTACTAAAGGTCATTTGTGGCACGGATACTCTGGGTGTTGGTATCAATGTACCAATCCGAACTGTATTGTTTACAAAACTATGCAAATACAACGGCGAAAAAACAGCCATTTTGTCTGCCCGCGATTTTCATCAAATTGCAGGACGTGCAGGGCGAAAGGGCTTTGATGATGTTGGGTTTGTTGTTGCTCAGGCACCGGAACATGTGATCGAAAACCTAAAACTGACAGCAAAGGCTCAAGGGGGAGGAAAAAAATTTGTCAAGCGACAACCCCCGGAGAGGGGCTATGTGCATTGGGAAGAACAAACCTTTAGCAAGCTCATTCAATCCACTCCTGAAAAACTTCAAAGTCGTTTCAAAGTTAGCCATGGGATGCTATTAAATGTGCTATCTAGGCAAGGTGACGGATGCACTGCTATTAGGGAGTTAATTCGCAACTGCCACGAGTCTATAAGGGACAAGGCATATCATAGACATCGCGGGTGGCAATTGTTTCGGGCACTATTGGATAGGAAGATTGTTGAGTTTACAGACACAAACCACAGGATACAGACAAATGTCGACTTACAAGATGACTTCAGCATGGATCAGGCTATCAGCCTGTACCTATTGGAAACCTTGCCCTTGCTAATAACAGAATCTGAAACATACGCCCTCGACCTATTAACGCTGGTGGAATCCATACTAGAAGACCCCGATATAATTTTGAGAAAACAACTAGATCGTTTGAAGGCCAAGAGATTAGCCGAACTTAAGGCAGAAGGAATGGAGTATGAGCAACGTATAGAGGAATTATCCAAGTTGGAATATCCAAAGCCTTTAAGGGATTTTATTTATGATACATTCAATAATTTTTCTGACAGGCATCCATGGGTTGGTCAGGAAAATATCCGCCCGAAATCAATTGCGAGGGAAATGATCGAAACATGGAGCACCTTTGCTGATTATGTTCGCTCATATAACATCCAGCGCAGTGAAGGGCTCTTGCTTCGCCATCTGAATAGCACTTACAAAGTGCTGGCTCAGACTGTGCCGGACATGGCAAAGACAGACGAAGTTTGTGAGATCGAAGGCTATTTACAGGCACTTCTTAGGTCTGTGGATTCTAGCCTTATGGATGCATGGGAGGCAATGCAGAATCCAGACTATCAGCCCGCAGATAGCACTGAACCAAAGTTCAAGACACAGGATTTTACTAAGGATACGCCCAAATTTCTTGCCAGCATTCGCGCAAGAATTTTTTCATTTTTGGCCAGTTTGGCTGGCCGCCAGTGGGAAGAAGCTATAGAAGCTCTTGACGCGTTTGGACGTTGCGAGCCTAAGGATAATGAAGGCAATCCATGGACATCAGCGCGGCTCGAAGAACTCATTACCTGTTACTCAGTAGATCACGATGGCCCTCTACTTAATCCTGAAGGGCGCAATATGCGCCACACATATTCAAGTAACAAACCCGATAACCAAAACATTTTTCTGGTTCAGCAGATGTTGGTTGATACCGACTCGATCAATGACTGGGTTGCTGAGTTTGAAATTGATTTGGAGGCGAGTCGTGAATACAACGAGCCTGTCATGGATATGATTTATTTAGGAATATACCGCTAAAGCCATTTTGACGATATAATTATTCTTTATTTATTCGGCAACACATTTGAAGGAGGTTTGCAATGCCTGTTTTTTCGCTATCTACCAGTGAACAGGAAGTTTTGCTTGGTCGGTTTTTGAGATATGTCCAGGTAGACACTCAGAGCGATGATAACGCCGAGTGTTTTCCTACAACAGAAAAGCAAAAAAACTTAGCACGCCTTTTGGTGGAAGAGCTTAAGGCTTTGGGTTGTGATGATGCAATCATGGATCAATGGGGATATGTGATGGCTACCGTGCCATCAAATTTGCCAAAGGAACACCCTGCAGTTCCCACCATTGGTTTAATAGCGCACCTTGATACATATCCCGGAACATCTGGCTTTGAAGTAAAGCCGCAGGTGATAAAGGGATTTAAGGGCGGGGACGTGCCGTTGCCTGGTTCTGGAGATGTAATTCCAGTGACTCAAAACCCAAACCTTCAACGCTGTGTTGGCCACACAATTATCACTTCTGATGGAACAACGCTCCTTGGGGCAGACGATAAGGCGGGGATTGCCGAAATACTTACCGTCGTAGGATGGCTAAAAGATCATCCTGATTATTTACACGGAAAAATCAGAATTGGATTCACGCCCGATGAGGAAGTGGGGCGAGGCACAGAACATTTTGACGTAGCAACTTTTGCCGCCGACTACGCCTATACTCTGGATGGATCAGACTTGGGCGAGATCGAGGATGAGACATTCTGTGCTGATTCGGCTTCCATAACAGTGACCGGCCACGACGTGCATCCTGGCTACGCAAAAGGCAAAATGATTAATGCTGTGAGGGTGGCTTCTCACATTGTTGAATCCCTGCCAAAAGACCGTCTGCCTGAGACTACAGAAGGCCGCGAGCCTTACCTGCATCCAGTTGGGTTCAACGGCGATGTTGGCAAAGCAGAACTAAAATTTTTAGTCAGGGCATTTACTGAGGAAGAACTGCATGAACGTGAAGATGTTCTCAAAGGAATTGTTAAAGAAGCTACTGACGCTTTCCCCGGTGCAAAAATAGAGTTGACGATTAAAGAGTCTTACAGAAATATGTCATATCCAATATCACAAGACCCAAATGTACTTAACTACGCTCTGGAAGCGGTTAAAAAACAGGGTATCGAACCCTCCAGGAGGCCAATCCGAGGGGGTACAGACGGGGCTAGGCTTTCTTTTATGGGATTACTGACACCAAATGTTTTTGCTGGTTCCCAGACATATCACAGCACCCACGAATGGGTCAGCCTGGATTGGATGTCAAAGGCTGTAGAAGTTACTCTTCAGATACTCAACGTTTGGGTAGAAAAGTCAAAATAGAAAATAGCCTCTGGCTCTCACCTGTCACCGCAACTATTGAATAGCTATCGGGCAATTAACTGGCTATTGCGGAGCCAATTGTTCACCGCATCCTGCTCCTAGCTCTAGGACTGATTTGCCAGATGAAAAATGACCTAAAAATGGACGCAACAAATTGCCTCGAAGGGATGACAAATGGTATATAGAAGGCCAGTCTGTTTGATAAAATTGTAGTTCTCTTGAATTTGCGCTTATATCACCGGCAGATTTCAGAATGCTTAGTAGTCTATCTTCGTTTTC
>WRHW01000060.1 GCA_009783055.1 Holophagaceae bacterium | reverse complement strand
AAAAACCAGACCGAAGCACAATTAGGCTTGCTAGGTTAGGGACTCATAGCACATTATTTCGATAGCTTCAAAAACTGCTTTGAGCGCACGTCGTTGGAGAGCGGCCAAAGCCGCTTGCCAGAGCCGCCGGAAAACAAGACTATCTGCATGGCCGTTGCTGCTAAACATAAAGCAGGCAAAATTTTTGAACCAAGGCGTCTTTGTTGTGGGTCATACTGTTGGTTTCCAGTTTTCGAGTAAAAAGTCGCCGAATAGGGAAAAAAGGGGGGGATGGCGTTTGCCCCATGGTTGGAATACCTGCCTCCTCCAGGGGGAGAGGCACACTTCGGTTTACTTTCCTGTACTTTGTCATTAGTCCACCGATGGCCATGTACATTGAATTGCTCCTATGTAGATATTTCAAACGTCATTGGTGTGCGGGGAAACAATATTTTCAAGATGCTGTTCGATGAGGGAAGGCGTGATCCACTTAATCTTCATTTTTCCATTCGACAAAACGTGGGATAGCTGTTCCACTAGTTTTGTATTGGTATCTCTAGTTTGCGGAAGGGACATTTCACTAGAGTAATAATTTTCTTCGGGGTGCTGTTCGTCGAAGCCGTCAAGTCCAGCAACAAAAACAGTGTGTATCCCTAAATCTTGCAATAAACTTAGGAGCAGGGCTACGCTGTTGTCGCCCCTGGTCTTTTCATAACGCGCCTTGTAGTTGAATAAATAGTCTGGCCGCATTGTGTCAGCCGGTGTGATATTTGAGGTCAGCATCAGAGCCGGTTTGTTAATGATTTCGTGCCAATCTCCTAACATTTTGGAGTACCTTATTGCATTGCTTATGAATAAATATGTTGCTCTATAATCATCAGAAACAAAATTGACAGTAATAATCAAAGGACGTTTTTGTTTGATAAAATTATTAATTGAATCATGTTGTGATTTAATAGTTTTGCCAGGGCAGATTATAAGTATTTCACGATCACTCAGGACATTTTTGATAGACGCAATTGCATGGTCATCGTCGATAAAATTATTCATGTATTCAATATATTTTTGTTCTGCCAAATCCTTGGAAAAATAGGAAGTAAGCCGCCTTTCAAACGGAAGAGAAGATAAAATAGAGCGAATGTCTTTGATTGAGAGCGTATATTTATCCATCAGATATTTGACCCATGTGGGCGGACAGTCATGGATGGCCGAGATCATGTGCTCCAAATGATAACCCCAAGCTGGTTTGTTATATAACCGATAAATGTCAGTGTACGCGCATTCCAAAATTTGGTCTAGGTCCATAGATCTAGTATTATTCTTTTCAATGTAAGAAAGTATTAATTCGGTACATGCGTTGCCTGCATTTCGGCCCATCCCCAGAATAGATGAATCCACAACTTTGATCCTTTCCATTTTGTGATTGATAAAGTCTAAACAATTCGCATTGGCCATCTGCAAGTTATTATGGGCATGAAAACCTAAGGCTATGGGCTTTTCCAATAGATTATCGAATATGGTTGCATAGCGCAATAAATCAGTTTTATACATTAATCCAAAACTATCGACAATTGAAATTGCTTCGGGTTTGAGTGCGTTTGATTTTTCAATCAGTTCATTGACTTCACTGTCATGGTAAGAAGAAAGCGACCCAGGGTTGAGAAATAACTTGTATCCAATGAACATAATTTCTCTACCAAACTCAATCGCTTCGCTCAATTGCGGCTTTCTGAAATAGAGCCTGATGCCATCCAGCAGGGACTTTTCTTGTGGAATTAGGCGTTCCTTTGGAAATGCCCCCAGGTTGATCATAGCTACCAGTTTGGCCTGTCGCGGGAGGGAGTTGCCTAATGTCCGTTCGATACTCTGAATGTTTGGGTAAATAGATCTGTCTCTGTCAAATTGCACACTGGCATCCAAAAACCCAACTTCTATAGAGTCTATTCCAGCACTATCTAATCTCAACACAACGGAGCTAATAGTGCGGTTGCCGAAGTGCCAGTCATTGACATAGCCACCATCTCTCAGAGTACAGTCTAAAATATGGACGTTATTTTTTGATTCCATAAATGTTCCACATTGCTTTGGCTACTTCGTAATCAAAAGTATTATCTATGTCAATAGCTTGATAAGGTGTTACTTCCATGCGAAAAAGTTTTGAACCAAAATAATGACCTATCCTAAGCGCCAATTCTCTTGTAATAATGCTACATCCACAAGTCCATAAATCCATTGGAGCCGCATCCTGAGAATTAGTAATGTCAAGATCGGGATTGAAATTGAAAGGTCCCTTTTCGTCAAGCAACAAACTCTTGAACGGGAGGGTAGTGGTTAGCGAATCGTACTGGTTATCAAGTGCCTTTAAGTATTGTTTTATGGCGAGGCTGTAAAATGCTCTATCTAAAAAGGGTGTGGTCACTGGTGTCCACATAAAATGGGTGGTGTGGACTAGACTGGCGGCATAGCAGACAAAATCTCTTAATGGGCGACTTTCATCTGCCAAATCATCAGGGCGTTTTTCTGCACGAACTTTTTCCAATGTTGCCATTTCAAGCATAGCAGGTGAATCGGAACTTACAATTATTTCCGATATTTCATCCACTTGTTTCAATTGCCGGATTTTGTGAATCAACAAATTGCTATCCCCAAAGGGCAGTGTGTTTTTCCCAGGCAAGCGGGATGACTTGGCCTTGACAGGGATTATGGCGGTAAACATCTTGTGTCCTTTCGTCAAAAAGTCCGGTTCGCATTGATGCGGTATGAGTCTGCTATCTAAAATAAGGTGTCAAAATCAATTCGCTCAAAAACTTCCAGTTTTCCACCTCGTGTAGCATTATAGATTTTTATGCCGTGGGCATCGGCGTATTTTCTTGCAACTTCATATGTGGCGTTGATGTAATCTGGGTGCGAGACGGAAATGTGCGGTCTACCTGCATCATAGTCTGAGCAAAAATGTGAATCTAGGTTTCTAAGCACAATTTCTCCATCGTGCGTTATACTTTTCGGATAGTTGTTCTCAACGCCTAGCAAGTAAATATTATGAAAACCCATATTAACTGCAACCTGTAGTGAACAGTATGTTACGTTACCATGCCCTAAAACATCCAATTCGGAGCTAAATAACGTTTTGTACGGATAGGGTCGATGCAGGAAGCACGTGTTTGACGAAAAATAAAAAGTATTATCAATATCTGGTGAATAATCATCATAATAAAGAGCACAATCTAATAGAATAAATTTTGTACAATTTATTTTATTAATAATTTCTTTATGATTTGCAAAAGTCAAAAAATCTGTAACCTGATAGTATGTGGGTCGCCAATCCGTTTTATCAAATATCAAATAAATCTTATTTGAGGCAATTGCAATTTCGCTTTTTAGTTTTGTAAGATCTTCTGCTCGGAGACTCGGACCGTTGCCAATGACAAAGCAACTCTCACCTTTGTGTTTATCTCTGAATTGCAAAATTTGGCCAGATAAATATCCTTTGAGTATTTGGTCAAGCTGTCCAGGAGAAAAACAACTACTTTCATAATAATACCCCATTTCATGCAGTTGTCTTTCTATAGCAAGGTCTTTAGTAAATGCTGACACTAATACCACAGAATGATTTGGGTCGAGCTCCTGAGGGGAAACGATTTTTTTTCCATAGAACATAGTATTCTGCTTTTGTTGATCGTTATCCACAAAGGCTTCTATAAAATCTTCCAAATTAATGCCCGTGATTAGTTTGTAGTTGCGCCTTATCTGCTCCCAATATCTGCCTGTGCCGAATACATATATCGGCCCGCCTTTTCGGGCATTCGGGGCGATTTTGGCTAATTCTTTTCTGAAATCTAGCATGATACCCTCTGTAAATTTTTATTATTTTTCGCAAAAGCTAAAATACTTAGCCCCACTGTGCCATAAGAATTGAAAATGGATGGATGGACAAAATCTGCCCCATGATCTTTGTAAGCCGCATTTTCTGTGTTGTCTTCGGCGATTATGAAATCAAGGAATTTACCTAACCCCGAAACATCGGTTTCATGGTGGCAGAATGTTGTACATGAATTTGTGTGGTTTTGGTTAATTGTGAACGGGTTGGCGAATATCGGCTCAAGCTGGGCTGCCACATCTTTACAATATCGTATAACTTCCTCCCTGCGTTCTTTGGTACCACAATTATATTCAATAAAGGCCCCTGTTTGCTGGTTGAATGCATAGAGGCAATCCCCGGCAACCCTGAGGAAGAGATATTTAACGGCCTGATCTTCATCTGGACTGTTGCTGTGTCCAAATTCGTCTGCTATGAATGTCGTGTCGGTTTGCACGTTTATTTTTACGGCATGTCGCCCAATGCACGGCAACAGCCATGCATATCCGGCGCAGTGGGCCACAGGTTGAAAGATTTGGCGTGATCCGTCGTTGTGAATATCATAAAACTCTTTGCAAAAGCCAGAATGGGGGTTGTATTTTATCAGCGGCGTGTGAGTGTTATGGCGCGGCGAGAGCCAGAAATTAGCACCGTCAAAACAGATGCCACTATATCGGCAGCCCTTTTGGCCGACCTCGTGGATCAGGGAAGTGCAGGACTCCATGTTAAACTCAAGCAGGGCGTTTCCTCGGCACGAGGCCAGCCAAATAGTATTATCTATAACTAATGGATTTAGGAAGAAAGCGTCGTTTGATTCACTTTCGAGGTGTTTGATTTTATCAACCCAGTCTGAATGGTAAGTAATTTCATTCGTTTCTGTGTTTAACTGGGCTATTGCGGGGTAGCGGTATGGGGTAAAGAAAACAAAATTTTTATATGAGGCAGCTCCAAGAAATGCCCTATCAGTATCTATGCCATCAATATGGTTTTGAAATTGGATTTTTCTAAAAGTGCCATCGGAGAGAGAATACACCGCGATTTCTTTTGCCAGAAAAGGCGGAAAATAGAGCACGCCCTTGTTTTCAACAGGGGCGTAATAGAGCGAATTGCTAAACCGTAATACACAGTCATCTTCTCCTGGAAACTTGCCAACAAGTTCCAGTTCCCAATTATTCTTGTCCATCTTGAACAGGGCGTTAAAGTGGCGGACTGAAAACCAAATGCTGTCATCGGATACATACATGCTGGTTGGGTTAAACTTCAATTCGGTTGACAAGATATCCAGGTTACCTATCATCACTGGCTTGTCAGTTACCTGGTACATCGGCACGAGGGAACTCCAATCGCCATAGTAGGCATCACTATATGCAATAACCATGTGTGGGTCGGGCGTGTCGTCAAAGATGCCCCATGCCTGGCTTTTATAATCTGAAATTATTTGTTTGTATTCTGCCAGTAATTGGGGACGCATAGAACTGTAAGTAGCGTCATTTAGAGGGTGGGGCCGCCACCACAGCACAACGTCGTCGCGGCTGCGGAAGGTATCCAGTATTTGGCGCAATTTTTTTAGATACTGCTCGTTGCCATTCAAAATTGCACTAATTGTGGAGTTGTAAAAAATGACTTTTTTATTGCCGATTAGTCTTTGCCATTCTTCCGGCAATTGATAATCTTCTCGCTTTGTGTTCAATACTTTATCAAACTTGGGGCTGCCGAGGGCGAGGAATTTGTCCTCTGGCTTGCCAAATGCGTCGCCGAATTTATCTTTGAATGTGCGGATGTAGGTTTGGCGCACTTTTTCTGACTGTACGATTACTTTGTGGGCATAGATGCAGCCGGGTACGGTGACGAAGTGGTCGGGGATGTCGTCCATCACTACAAAGTACGGCACATATACCAGCATGTCTGTGAGGCCGCGGAGGCGCTTGCTGTAGAAGTTGGGGTGCACGCTGGTGACGTAGTTGCCTTCGTCGTAGGGGTTGTGTATGAAAATGGCATCGGGTCGGCTGGATTCTATGTCGTAGGCCTGCCAGTCTACCAGGGGGAGGCTTTTTGGGTAGCAGTCGCCTTCGTAGTGCATTTGGCCAAAGGTGCCGCCGGGGAGGCGGTCGTAGTAGGGGATGGGGCAAATCTTTACGTCGCACTGGGGGTCTGCCATTGCGGCGAGCCAGATGCTCTCCAAACTGTCTGCCATGGAGTATTTGTAGGGCAAAAAGAGGACTTCTATTTTGTTTGGCTTTAGCTCGCTTTGGGCGAGGGTTTCTATCCTAAAGAGCTTTGCGCGCAATTTTTTTATGAAGTATTTGTCTATGCCGTTTGGGGCGGCTTCGGCCTGGGAGAGGTACTGGCGGTATTCTTCAAGGGAAGATGCGGTTTGGGTGCCGGGGCCTTTGGTTTCGCTTATGTACTGGGCAACCTGGGCGGCCAGCTCTTGGCAGCCGCTTATGATTTTGGGATGGTTTTCTTGCAGGGCGGCTTTGTCGAGCTCTTTGTGTGCCCCGTGCAGGACCTTTAGGTATTCGACTATTTTTGCCTGCTCGGCTTTGCGCATCCAATCCCCACCTGTGCGGTAGTATAGCAGGAACGAGTTACGAGTTACAAGTTACAAGTTACGAAAGGAAACTAGCCAGTTGCAACCCCCCATCAAGTGAGATGCACCGACAGTAAACCAAAGAGGCAAAAAAAGGCTCTAACATTTTGTAGTTTCTTAAGGACAACAGAATGCAGACCTTGTTCAGCCTGATAACCAGCATACAGCAAAGAAGCCAAAGAAAGAGCCAAAGCAAAAACGTGGGAGGGCAAAGAGGACAGAGGCAAAAGGCCGATAAAAATCCGCCGGATTAGGCGGAGCTATGCCCAAATGCGGCAAATTGCATTGCCCAGGCAGATTTTTAGGGTAAAGATGGGCTACTTGCTTGGACAGTGTGGGAAAATTTCCTTTGCCAAGGGCGGGCTCCAAAATTTCTTTGGGGTTTTGCAACTACCTACATTGTCACTCTACAAAATTTTGCGCAGTATCAGGCACGCATTTGTGCCACCAAAACCAAAGTTATTGTTTAGTGCGTATTCGGAATCAAAGCTACTCTTTACATTTGCGCATACGTCTAAGTCACAATCAGGGTCCTGGTTTTCGACATTGATGGTTGGCGGAATCATGCCTGTCATTAATGCCTTGACAGAAATAATGGTCTCTAGGCCACCAGCGGCACCTAAAAGGTGTCCATGTACTGATTTGGTGGAACTAACTTTTAGCTTGTCTGCATGTGAGCCAAATGCTTTTCGGATGGCCATACATTCGATTCTGTCACCAGCCGGAGTAGATGTGCCATGTGCGTTTATGTAGCCAATTTGTTCGGGAGCTATTTCTGCATCGGCCAATGCCGCACGCATAACTCGCATAGGTCCATCGCCGTCTTCACTGGGGCTGGTCAGATGAAAGGCATCTCCTGACATACCATAGCCTACCACCTCTGCATATATCTTTGCCCCTCGCGCTTTGGCCAATTCATACTCCTCCAATACCACTACTCCAGCACCTTCACCCATTACAAACCCATCTCTGTCCTTATCGAAGGGGCGACTTGCTTTTTCTGGAGCGTCGTTACGTGTGGAAAGTGCCCTCATTGCGGCAAACCCCCCAACACCAAGCTGGTTGATCACTGAGTCGGAGCCGCCAGCCAACATTCGGTCGGCATATCCGAACATAATCATTCTGGAAGCGTCTCCGATGGCATGAGTACCCGATGCACAGGCTGTCGCCACAGCCACGTTTGGGCCTTGGAGACCAAATTTTATACTGATGTTGCCACTGGCAAGGTTGACTATCAAACTTGGAATAAAGAAAGGGCTTGTCTTGCGTGGGCCTCTGTAACCATTGGCCTCATTCCAAATAGTTCCAAGCCCGCCAATGCCCGAACCAACTGCTACGCCGAAACGCTCGCGTTCTGATTTTGACAGTTCAGCACCTTCAAAGCCAGCTTCTTTCATGGCTTCAACTGCGGCGGCCATTGCGTAGTGGATGAAGATGTCCATCTTCTTTTGTTCTTTTTTTTCAATAAATGGATCAGGATCGAAACCCTTTACTTGGCCAGCGAATTTACATGCGAAGTCTGTTACATCAAATCGGTCTATTAGCCCGATGCCGCTACTGCCAGCCAATACATTTGCCCATGTTTCATTTACTGTGTTGCCACAGGGATTTAGTGTACCCATGCCAGTGATGACCACCCGGCGACGCTCGATGGATGCCATATTATTCACCTAATGAAAAAAACAGCACCGCAAGTCCCAAGCTAATGGTCTTGCGGCGAAAAAACTTTTGATTCCCTATAAACCTATTGATGCTTCTCAATGTAGCTGACAGCATCTCCTACGGTCTTGATTTTTTCCTGTTCGCTTTCAGGGATTTCAAGCCCAAAGGCTTCTTCAATAGCCATTATGATTTCTACCAAATCCAGGCTATCTGCCCCGAGATCATCAATAAAGTGCTGATTCTCGGCTATGGAATCATCTGGTTTGGCTAACTGCTCAGCGATGATCGCGAACACTTTCTTTTTTGTCTCACTCATGGATTCTCCTTCAAACCTTGCGAGATTATCACAAAACAAAATACTTTGCCAATTGGCCGGCAAAGAAACATCATTTGACATATTGCCCTGAATTGGTGAGTTTTGCAAGTTGTATTGGTTCAAAAAGTTTTTTGTAACATTTTGTTGAATTTTTTGTTGCCAACCTGCAAATATTTGACCAAAAAGAATGTGTTTCTGGGCATTTTTTCCATCTCCTTTGTATTTGGATATTTAGGTTGAGCCGATTGTAATACTATTTCACCTTTCCTTTGCAAGTAATACCTTCTGCAAAGATACGCCGAGTCAGGCTTTCCATCTGAAAACTGATAACTGATCACTGGCCACTTGTGTCATGGGACATATACGGTGAACCCAAAAGCCGTGGCAATTATGAACTACCAAAAGTAGCTCTGCTATATTTGGATAGGAAGGTTGCTATGCCCAGACCACCAAAAATTCTCATACCAGAAGATGGTTGGCCACTTGGTTGGTCGGCTACCATGAGGGAATTTGAAGTCCATCTTGGGGTGGAAAAGGCTCTTTCTAGACAAACATGTTATAGCTACTTGTCTGATATAAACATTTTTGCGGCATGGGCTTGCGGAAAGGATACTGGCCCTGGCGACCTAGACCGAGACATTATCAACGCATTTCTGGCCTCCCAGTTAGCTGAAGATAAGGCAAAACGTTCCATTGCCAGAATGGCTTCGGCATTGAGGCAGTTTCTTGCCTTCTTACGCCAGGAAGGCAGTAAAGGTATTGGGCCAGAGGCAGTAGCAGGTGGACTGCGATTGTCACCCTCTCTGCCCAAAACCATATCTGAAGAGCATGTTGAGGCAATAATAAATGCACCAGATACTACTTGCCCCCTGGGTATCAGGGACAGGGCCTGGATTGAACTCATGTACGCATCAGGTCTCAGAGTAAGCGAATTGGCTACACTTCCAGCCTTGTCTGTCTTTCTGGACGAGGGATTTTTGAGAGTGGTGGGCAAGGGCAGTAAAGAGAGGCTAATACCGTTTGGAGAGGGAGCCGAGCATTGGATAAGAAAATGGCTATCTGTCCGCCCCACCCTTAAACCTAAGAGTGGGGCACTTTTTGTTGGCAAGCGAGGCGAATCTATGACTCGCCAGCATTTTTGGAGGTTAATTAAGGGATATGCCCTGAAGGCTGGAATAGAGGCAAAAAAAATCAGCCCCCATGTATTGCGCCATGCCTTTGCTACACACTTGCTGGATCACGGAGCCAACCTTCGGGCTGTTCAAGCTATGCTTGGCCACTCAAATATAAGCTCCACACAGATTTATACATTTGTAAATGAAAAACGGCTCGCAGAAGCATATGAAAAATACCATCCCAAGGGACGCGAAAGCAAACAATAGTTGTTGTAATGCCAAGTTGCACACATACGGGTGCAACTTGGCATTACGGCAATGCGAAAGCAGTGCCCGCAAGTTTTTGAAAATACGGGCTTTGCTCGTGTTTGCAAAAATTTTTGCGTTTCGCGTTTAATCCCGATTAAACGCCTTAGTATAATAGGGTAGGGCGTTGAATTATTTTATCAATTTTTCTTCCCACTCCCTTGCAAGCCACTCGTAGCCTTTTGCTTTTGCAAGCTGTACGATTATTGAAATGTCTGTAAACTTGCCCCCGCAATCTTGCCATGTTGCAAATACTTCGTTTGCGTCTAGGTATCTGGATTCGTTGAGGTAGGCTTCAATTAGAGGTATGCCCACCGAGTCACCGATTCCTTGTAGTCTGGAAAACTCTCTGCGATTTTGTTCGTTTTTCTCATCTACTATCCTTGGGATTTCTCGATCCCAGACTGCTTTTAGCAATTCGACGAGCATTTGCCAGTTGCCACTGCTTTTGCATTCGCTGTAGTATCTCTCTAAAGCAAAGCTAGGCATTCCAGCGTCAATCCCTGACAAGGGGCTATATATTAGGCGGTAGAGCAGGGATTGTATTGGTCGTTCTTCGCCTTCGATATCCCTCCAATTAAACCACTGAATCCACAGTTGGCCAGAAGATGGCTTTTTCTCCAGCAACATCTCGATTAATGCCAACACCTGTCTTGAGAGCGACTTCATGCTTGGACTATTAATCGAAACCTTTTGCAAAAAAGCCATTCCCGAAAACCTATATGCTTCATCACTGACTGCAGAGATGAACGCTTCGGGATATTCATTCATTACCTTTCTAAAATACCTGTAGGCTTCGCCCCATAGATTTTCCTCCATTCTGTCATCTGGTTGGCCAGAGCTTTGTGGGTTACTACTGTTTTGGCGCATGAGGTGATAAGCAAAAGCAAGCTCCATCCCTGACTGACCACCATGGTTAGCCAGATGTCTACGCATTAGCTCGGTATTACCAACTATTCCATAGCGGTTTAGGAGAGATTGCAATATATCCACATCTGGTATGGCCGAATCATGCGCAAGCAGAACACCATCCTCGTCAAATAGCCCCCAACGATAGCCATCATTTTTTTTCCAGCCCAATGTTTCATGATCTCTAAACGGATACCCAACGACGGCGGACATTTTTGGGGTAAGTTTGTCTGCCACTTCATTGAAATTTTTTCGATAGTCACTTTCAGGTTCTGTAAATACATAAAAACCAGGCGTGCCAATGCGATAGCCACGATGAGGTACATCATTAATTACCTGACCTTTTTTCCATAGCTCTGATAATTCTTCCATCCCAACTGCACTGGCAACATCTCCTGCAAGTGAGGCTCGATCGGACTTCTGATCAAACCTTATCATCTGGTCATAGACATTATTTGCACCATCAATGTCGCCAATCCTAAGTAGAGCTTCTAGTTGAGAAATATACACAGATGTTGTAACGAAAGTACCTGCGTTAAAAAAGGCAGCTCTGGCAGACATATTTCCAGGTATCCATTCCATTTTTGTTTTGATGCCACCATCTACATGCCACTTTGCAATGTCGGCAAATTTGATCACTGTAGCCCAGTCCTCCCTTGATTTGGCATCATAAATTAGCCATGCGCATACTTCAGGTGAGGGGCAGTAAAACGCGCCGTTATTTCCTCTTAATGCAAACAGGTCTATGGAGTCAGTAAAAATATTCCACTTGTAGTCGGTTAAACTTCTTGCCATCCATGCCCAGATATTCCAAAGGGTTGGATTGGCCGGATCGCGCCGTAGGGCTGATTCAATCTTGGGGATATGTTTGATGAACGAATTTCTCATCAGCTTGCTGTAGCGTTCCGGTAGCTCTTGAGTAGGTTTGAAAAATTCTAGGTCGATCCCTTCCCATGAACTGCTAAAAACCTTGTCAGTTTCTGCCGCCATTACAGCCCAAGTGCGTAAATCGGTTTCATCGTCAAGGTCTTCGACGGTGTTAGTTGGCATTACATGCAGGGCACGCCGCCGGACTTCATTTAGCAGATCGGCCTTTGCGTCTAAATGATCGGGGTATTCCCTCAGAAAATCCCTTAGTTTTCTTGAGGGGCTTCTGATACCCATGCGATCCAGCATTTGATCAAATTCTTTGGCAGTTGGTGGCTGGATTCCATAGACAATTATTTTGTTGTTGATGTCCAGCGCGGCCCATCTGGTGCTCCCGATAAGGTCATAGCGTTGACTGAACCAGCGTTCAAAGGTTGCAATGTGCCTTGCATCAAAGCCGGTGACATTCCCGCGAGTAAGTTTGGTGCGGTCGAGTAGCAGGAAGCCATGCCCATATATGCCATCTGCATTAATTATTTGATTCCAGAGGTTTATATCATCTGTCTTCCATTCTCCTAGTAATACTATTTTATTGCCCTTGAATCTGGCTAAGTTGTACTCCATGTCAGTCTGTGATGACAGGGGGATAGCAAAGGCAGAGGAGATTATTGCCGGCAGTAAAAATTTGATAATCATTGATTGTCAACTCCTAAAATAGCTTGGATTGTTTTTAATCTTGCCTCTTTTTCTGTAGACAGTTGTCGCTGGCTCTCAATGGCCTTTGGAGCGGCCTTAGTCAGAAAGTCAGGGTTATTCAACCTTGCATTTAGTGAGTTTAGTTCTTGGATCAGTTTGTCACGCTCTTTTTCCAGTTTTGCCTTTTCAACCGCAGGGTCTTTTTTGTCTTTCAATTCCAAGGCTACCAGTCCGCCCTCAACTACTGCCAAAGCCCGGCTCGGCGATGAGATGTCCCCGTTTTGAAAAGTGACTGATTCGAGTTTGGCGAGAGATTTGATTGCCTCTGAGAAAGGTTCGAGTTCAGGCAGGTTGCACAGGGCTGGAACACGCATAGCAGGGTCGATGGAGTTATCAGCTTTTAGGCGCAAGATATTTGACAATACTTCTTGAAATTTTGGTATCAAGCTACTGTTACCCCCCTCGGTTTGAATGATGGGTTCTGCCAGAGGCCATGCCCTTTCAGCTAGTAGGGCAGGTTCCCCATCAGCTAACCTCTCCAGAATGACGGCTTCGTGTATCTCCTCTGTAACAAATGGGATAAAGGGGTGGAGTGAGCGTAGAAGTATATCCAGAAAGTGCAAAATCGCCACTTTTTGACGTGTCGTGCCATTTTGCAGATTTACCTTTGCTAGTTCGATGTAGGTCGAGCAAAAATCATCCCATACAAGGTGATAAAGAGTTTCTGCCGCCTCATGGAATCGAAAGTGTTCAATCGCTCTGGTGGCTTCAGTTAGGCATAACTTGATGCGGCGTGCCATCCAATACTCGGCCTCGCCAAATTCTGGCTCAATAGCCAGCGTGGTTTCAGGCGTTAAATTCATTTGCACAAAGCGTGCGGCATTCCAAAGTTTGTTGCAGAAATTGCGACTAGTCTCCAGGCGACTCTTTGATATTGAAATATCTGTTCCTGGAGCGGCCATTATTGCCAGTGAAAAACGCAACGCATCTGTTCCAAAGTCATCCATGCTTTGAATAGGGTCGACAACGTTCCCTTTTGTCTTAGACATTTTTTGTCCATGTTCGTCTCGCACTAGGCTGTTGAAGTAAACTTCTCTGAATGGGATATCCTTCATCCAAGTCAGGCCAGACATAACCATCCGGGCTACCCAAAAGAATAATATGTCATAGCTAGTGATGAGTACATCTGTTGGGTAATAGCGTTGTAAGTCGTCTGTTTTGTCTGGCCATCCAAACACACTGAATGGCCATAGAGCCGAACTGAACCAGGTATCCAGTGTGTCGTGGTCTTGGGTGAGAGATTGATGTCCGCATTTTGCGCACTTGGATGGTGCTTCCATTTCTACGTGGAGTTCATTGCATGAATCACAAGTCCAGGCTGGGATACGGTGTCCCCATACTAATTGCCGTGAAATGCACCAGTCCTGGATATTCGTCAGCCAATGTTCCCATACACTTTCCCAATGCTGGGGAGTAAATCTGATTTTTCCACTCTTTACCGCCTCAAGGCTCTCATGGGCGGCCATCTTTACGTCCATAAACCACTGAGTAGATACCAGAGGCTCTAGCACTGCCTCGCTACGCTGTGAAACTGATACTTGATGGGTATAATCTTCAATTTTTTCAATGAGGGCAAGGTTTTCTAAGTCTTCAACCACACGCTTACGACAGGCAAAACGGTCGATACCGGCATAGGCTTTCCCGGCGTTGGTTGTCATTTTTGCATCAAAGCCAATAACAATAATGCTGTCTAAGTTTAGCCTTTTGGCGGCGGCATGATCGTTTGTATCATGCGCAGGTGTGAGTTTTACGCAACCTGTCCCAAACTGAGGATCAACAAAATCATCAGCCACAACCGGAATTAATCGATCAGTCAGTGGCAACCGCAGTTTTTTGCCCAACAGATTTTTATATCGCTCATCCTCTGGGTGAACTGCCACGCCAGTGTCTCCAAGCATGGTCTCTGGCCTTGTAGTTGCTACAACCACATAGCCATCCCCATCAGCAAAAGGATAGCGGATGTACCAGAGTTTTCCATTCTTTTCTACATATTTAACTTCTAAATCAGATAATGCTGTCTGGCTAACAGGGTCCCAGTGAATCATCCGGGGCCCCCTGTAAATACGCCCCTGTCGATATGAATCCACAAATACTTTGCGGACTGCGCGGTTGAGTTTTGGATCCATGGTGAAGCACTTTCGACTCCAGTCTACACTTGCCCCCATACGGCGTAGTTGTTGCTCGATGTTGCCTTGGTTTTGTTCTTTCCATGCCCAAATTTTTTCGAGGAATTGTTCTCTTGTTAAATCATGTCTTGTCTTGCCTTCGTTTTCTTTGATCTGGCGTTCTACAACCATCTGTGTGGCTATGCCTGCATGGTCAACCCCGGGTACCCAAAGTGCATCGAAGCCATTTGCCCTTTTGAATCGAGTCAATATGTCGTGCAGTGTATAGACCAAAGCATGACCCATGTGCAAGTTACCAGTGATATTGGGTGGCGGAATTACAATAGACCACGGCTGTTTGCCACTTTGAGGTTTTGCCTCAAATACTTTTGCCGATTCCCACCTTTCATACCACCTGGTTTGAGCAGTATTAAAATCAAATGCCTTTTCCATCTCCTGCATACAAAACCTCAATCCTTTAATAACTTAGGCGAAATACCAATGCTCTGAGATATTTCCCGAATCAACCATCATAAGTTCATGCAATTGCAATACTTGATTGTAGAACCCACTTAATATCTTTTCTGCTCCAAACTTACATCCAACTATTTCGACTACTGACAAATACTACACCTTTGGAGGCTCCATCCCGTATGTTGCCCATCCTTCCTTGGTTGGGCCGTATATATCAGGCGGGATTAAACCGGCTTGACGCATTAGCACGAACATTTCTCCACGATGGTGGATTTGGTGGCACATAATTATGGTGAGGCTATGACTTCTGGTATATTTCTCCCCATACATCTCATCCTCTTGCAAAAGAGTATCGTCAGTCCAACTCTTAAGACCCTCAGTAAAACTTTTGCTGGCTTTTTCGTAGGCGATTTTTACCTCAGCCATTGTTGCTGGCGGGGCGCAAATCGCATCGTTAGTAACCATCTCGTGGCCGTCAACCAGGATGCCAAAATGTTTTGGCATTCCAATGACGGTTTCAACAAGATGCCATGCCAGGCGTTTAAGAGTCCTATGTCCATCTGCAATGGCTTGATCTGCATATTTGTCAGGGATAGCTTCAAACACTTTCGATGTGAAACCAGCCTCTACTGGCCATGCCGTAATGAAATCCTCGATTTTCCGGAACATTATTCCTCCCTATGGAATCGCTTAGGCGAGCCTGAAATTAGGCACATCCAGCTAAATTTCATATAGATTATATCAGAACTATGGAAATATGCTCCCCGGTACTGATACTAGGTTGCGTTTAATCGGGATTAAACGCGAAGCGTCATAATGAACGTGACGTAAGCAACCAAATAAACAGCGATTTGAAAGGACAAAATGCAGGAAAAGTCAGCGTGACTGCCTCGTGTATCCACTTGCAGGCAAGTGGATGCCGAGAGAATTTT